>CANMQB010000098.1 GCA_947499885.1 Spartobacteria bacterium | reverse complement strand
CCCCCAGAGCGGTTGGACTTGGTGTGAACAGAGCCGTCGCGCATTTCATAGGGGTCGTTGTGTTCGATGCCAGTGAGAAGAGACCCCTCAAAACCCGAGCCAACTTCAAAGCCTTTCGTGGCTGGCAGACTGAGCATTGCCTTGGCAAGGTCCGCTTCGAGGCGGTCGAAGACTGGCTCGCCGAGGCCGATAGGCATGCCACGCACAACGGCATCGATCAAACCGCCAATACTATTGCCCTCGCTGCGGATTTTTTTGATTCGCGCAATCATAGCCTCGGCAGCCTGCGAATCCGGGCAGCGTACAGCATTAGACTCAATCGCAGCCGATGTGACCGAGGAGACATCGACCTGGGACTCGATGTCATGAATACGCGATACCCAAGCTAGGATTTCGATTTCTGGGAAAAGAGCTTTCAGCACTTTTTTAGCAACTGCAGCAGCGGCAACCCGGCCAATCGTCTCGCGCGCCGAGGAGCGTCCCCCACCCTCCCAGTTACGGACCCCGTATTTTGACTGGTAGGTAAAATCGGCATGTGATGGACGGAAGTGCGTCTGCATCTCGCTGTAAGCCTCCGGACGGGCATCGGTGTTCGGTACAAAAATCGAGATGGGAGTGCCCAGCGTGACGCCTTGAAAAACGCCGGAGAGAATTTTGCAAGTATCCTCCTCCTTGCGCGGGGTAACGATGTCGCTCTGCCCTGGGCGGCGGCGATCGAGATCCGGCTGGATATCCGCTTCGGAGAGTGGGAGGCGTGGAGGACACCCATCAATTACCACACCCACGCCGCCTCCATGTGACTCGCCCCAAGTCGAAATACGAAATAAAACTCCAAAGTTACTAGCCATCGTGAATCCAAAAAACCAGAAGAAGGCCGTGTGATCACGTCAATAATTTGAGCTGAGCTCGGAGTGGGGTGATCGACGGGACTCGAACCCGCAACAGCCAGGACCACAACCTGGAGCTCTGCCATTGAGCTACGACCACCATTTTTGAAGTCATGGCGGAATCGCCACGAATGATCTTTCTCCGATACAGCGTGTCTTTTGTCAATCCGGATCTTGTCCCGAACACTGACTCAAAATCGCACGCAAATCCTTTGCCGACCACTGGCCAGGCACATTGGGGGCGTCCAACCACCCATAGTTCAGCACCGATCCACAGCTTGCAAAAAGAACACGGGAAGCCATGCCAAGCGGCCCCATTCCCATGACTGAGAGAGGAAGACGGGCCATAGAAAAGAGCTCCAGCAAGCGGGCCACATCACCTGGAGATGAAGTGCGAGCAGCGATCTTTATGACATCGGCGCCATAATCCTGAGCCTGGCGGACGACATCTCGCAGCCGGGCAAGAGTGGGAGTTTTTTGGAAGTCATGGAACGAAGCCAACACGAGCACAGAGGCCTCGCTAGCTTTCTGCACAATGACACCCATGGAGGCAATCGAGCGCACTTCCATATCAATGATGGCTGCGTAAGGCAGGAGAACTGAGAAGGCCTGCCTGCGCGCTGTCAGCGACATCGAGTTATTCCCGCCCTCCGCGGGATGGCGTGCAGTGACGATCCACGGAAATCGAGCCTCAGGGATATCGCAGCCTAAGGAATCCGAGCGCCATTCGAGAAAATCCACTGCCCCGGTCTGCAAGCGGAGGGCATTGCTCCTCGCACGAGGCGAATCTACGATTCCGACAACGCTACCAAAGTTTAATGTCGAAACTATAATATTGCGTTCGGTCACGGCGGCCGTATGTCTTTCGTTTGCGCCATCGCCTTGAGGCTTGGTGAACATGACTACTTCATGCTTGCTCAACGCAACGAAATCAATCTGGAACTCTTAAAGGCGTGCGATGCCATTCTGCTTGGGCTGACATTTTGGGTGGCACATTTTTTGCGTTTCCACCAAATGGTTGTTCTGGATGGTCTCGTGGAGATCGATGCATTTCCGAGTTTCATTTGGATGCTTGCGATCATCATTCCCTTCACTCCGTTCCTTTTGGAGATACAGGATTTTTACAACCATCCACTGGAGAAAACGGCGTGGCGTTCCATGCAAAAGATCGCGGCTGCAGGAATTTGGCTGTTTGTTTTTCTGGCCGCAGGAGTAATTTTTCTGAGGCTGGAAGTGCCGAGCCGTTCAGTGCTGATCTTGTTTGCATGTTTTGCACCCTGTATTTTGATACTCCGCGAGCAGCTGGAAACTTTCTTCTACTTGCGCAAGGTTCGAGCTGGCAAAGTGGGCGAACGAGTCATTCTTGCTGGGGAACCAGGTTGCATGGAGACGTTATTGGAAAGTCTCACAGCCGTACAAAAAATGGAAATCCAAGTCGTGGAGAGAATCGACCTGTCGACCCAGCCAATTCAGGATTTTGTCTCAGCCCTCCACGAACATTCGGTAGGGCGAGTCGTCCTCGCTTTCAAAAGCGTCGATCTGAAAAAAGTGCAAACTGCGATTGAAGCCTGCGAAGCCGAGGGCGTCGATGCTTGGTTGAGTACGGAATTCATTCCGACCTCGATTGCTAAGCCTACCTTCTCCTCGCTCGGCATGCGCCCCATGCTTGTATTCCGAAACAAGCCCGCAGCCACGTGGCCTCTCTTTGTGAAGAATCTCATGGACCGCGCTGGGGCTTTGCTTGGGCTGATTCTTCTCTTCCCCCTCTTGCTGCTGATAGCCGCTGCCATCAAAATCACCTCTCCCGGCCCGGCGATCTTTCGTCAGCGACGCGCTGGACTGCATGGCCGGTCCTTTGAGATGTGGAAATTCCGATCGATGCGGGCCGATGCAGAGCAGAAGAAATCAGAGCTCCAATCCTTCAACGAGATGAAGGGGCCCGTTTTTAAAATGCAAGACGACCCCCGAGTCACACCACTGGGCAGATTCCTCAGGAAAACTAGTATCGATGAGTTTCCACAGCTTGTGAACGTTCTACGGGGTGACATGAGTCTCGTTGGTCCTCGCCCTTTGCCAACTTACGAGGTGGCTCAATTCGAAGAAGCAGTTCACCGCCGCCGGCTCAGCATGAAACCAGGTCTGACCTGTCTCTGGCAAATCCGGGGACGCAGCTCTGTGGTGGATTTTTCCGATTGGGTAAGGATGGATCTTGAATACATCGACAATTGGTCGCTCTTTCTCGACATCTACATTATCCTGCGAACGATCCCAAGCGTCCTCCTGGGAATCGGCGCCCGCTGAAGCGCCTCGAGAACTTCTAGATCGGCTTAGGAGAACTTTGGCGAAGAGATATGCTGTTCTCAGCGACCGAGAATCGATTGGAATTCAGCCTCATTCCGGACAGATTCGAATTCTGGAGATTTGGCAAACGTCTCGCGCATTGGAAGCCCACCTTTTTCGACAGTGACGCGAGCGGCAGCAAAAAACTCCAATTTTTTTTGATTTCGAAGCAAAGCCCGTGCAAGGAGCAGGTGGTTTTCTGCAAGATCCGGCTCGGCGGCCACTAGTGCCGCTGCAGCGGAGAGCTCAGATTCCTTCAAACCTCCGGAATCAGCATATCCGACAGCCGACCGCAAAAACGCTGCATCATTGGCATGCGCAGTAAGAGATTTTCCAAGGAGCAATGCGATCCTGTTTGTATCCCCGACGGAGGCATAGAGACCGAGAAGCTTCATGGCATCGCCTGCACTTGCAGGTTGGCTTTCAACAAGACGCTCGGCGGCAGAAATCTCACCCTGCAATTCCTTGCGCTTTTCGGCCATGAAAAACATCTGCCAGAGGGATAAGTTGTTCGGATCGGTGTCCAGCGCTGCTTTCAATATGGCGAGCACGCCTTCAAAATCACCCCGCTGCCAAAGCATGGCATTGAGAGCAAAGATACTCTCGCTGTTACCCTCCCAGAGGTCCAACGCCTGCCGATAGGCCCTCTCCGCTTCAGCCTCCATTTTTCGATATTGATAGAGATTTCCCGTTGAGGCCCGGAGCTTCGAGAATGAACGTCGCGCATCGTAGTCCTTGGCATACTCGGGATTGCCTTTGAGTTTTTGAGCATAAGCATCCCAAAATTCAAAATCTCGCCGGACTATTTCAGGGGAAATATCCTTCAGGGGCTCCTTGTTGATGCGGTAAAGTAACCCATGCGGCTCGGCGTGGTCGTAGGACCACTCGAGGGGAAAACTCTCTTCAACAAAAAACTCATGAGCATCACGGTTTTTCTCCCAGATAAGCCTCGTTACCACACTATGCGGAAGCGAGGGAGACAACTGTCCCTCAGCCATCGAGGCCTCCATGTCATTCGACACGGCTTCTTTGATCTCCTGCTCGGTGGGAAACACAAGGGGATTCACCGGGTAGGCATCGGCCCGTCCCAGCCACCGCTCAAAGGCATTCGCAGGCTTCAGGCGCTCCGCACTGTACTGATCAGCGAGGTAACGCCTGTAGAGAGGCTCTCCGACCCCATTTTGCGTGATGATATATAAATCCCGCCTATCAAAATTCGGGTCCCGCTTCACCGCCGGAGGTTGAGTACTCTCACCCAAAATCATGTAGGTTGGAACAAATCGACCGGGATCCGTGCCCCCGAGAACGACACTCCCTCTGGGTAGGTCTTTGAGCATATCATGGCCGAATTCCCAACCAAACCATCGCCCGCGCTGGCTGCAGCTGTCGTAATTAAAAAATAAAGGCCAGAGCGGCAAGGCCAGCAGGCCAAAGCGCATCCAGGAAAGCCTCGGCACACGAGTGCAGAGCCATATCGCACCTGCCATGAATCCAAGACCCGCCAGCAAGGCAAAGATCAGATTTGTGTAAGTGTGATAAGGCATCTGCAGCCACCACCCCCCCGCGTCGGTCTGCGCTCCATCCGCCGCGGGCTGCAAGATTGCTGCCAGAACAAAAGCAATCTCCAACACATAAACCCATGTCCTAGCCGCGATGTCCTTCAACTTGAGCACCACCAACAAGGCCGCAAAGAACGCCGCAACTCCCAAGGGCGTGAAGCTTCGCCCAAGCTGCAACCAAAAGAACCCAACCCACTCCTGCAAATTCGATATCAGGCCTCGCGGAGGCAGACCTGTGCCGGACTCAGCAGCCCCATTCTCCTTGGGAGAGACAGGCGAAGTTCCCATCAACTTACCAAGCGAGCGCAAGCTCTGCTGGGTGAGGCTCCCCCCGTATTGAGAACGATTGAAAGAGAAAAAGAAACCCTCAGAAGTGCGCGTGTAAGCCCAATTCATGGGCGGGTTCGTTGACGATGCCAACGGCATGTAGGCGTGGGGAAGCAAACCGAGCGCAACGACAAATGGCAAATAGGCAACCAAGCGCCACTCGATCTGAAAACGACGCAACACCACCAGCAAGAGGAAGCCTAACATCACACAATAAAAAAAACGGATCGCCGTCTTCAGCACGGGAGCTTCGCCCGAGAGGATCGCAAACCCCAAATACGCCACCAGCACCGTCATCGCACCCGCCACCACCAAATCCCAAAAAACCCCGCGTCGCACGAGCAGCACCACCAGAAAAGGCAACGGAGCCAGAGCCACGCTGAGCTGATGGTTGCTGAAGGACAGCGCCAGCAAAAAAAACGGCAGTATGAGCAGCCCCAAGCTCTCCGGCCGGCGCAACCACACATACAGCGAGGTCAGATAAAACCCGATCAGCAGCGCATGCAACGTGTAAACCTCCGCGATCACCGCCTGCGACCACATGGAAGCGCTGAACGCGAAAAGCAAAGCCACGGTCAGCGAAACCATCCGATTCAAACCGCACCAACGTGCCGCCTGCCCACCAAGCATCCATCGCGTGGAACTCGAAAAAAGCATCGCCACCAAACCGGTAGCCAAAGCGCCACAGAAACCGCTGAACAGATTGATCTCCCAAGCCGCATTCCCAATCGGAAGAAGCTGAAAAAGCCATGCCAACAGCGTCCAGAGCGGATACCCCGTCGGATGCGGCACACCGAAATGCTGCGCTGCCACCACAAACTCTCCCGAGTCCAACAGCGTCACATTTGGAGCCGCCGTCCAAAAATAAACAGCCCCCGCGACAAAGGCAGCAACGAGGCCAATCAACCAATCCGCCCGCATCCAAATTCGCTCCGCGCGCGGCATCTCATCTGTCTCACTCATCCCCGCACCCTACCCAATGAAACGCTCCAAGCCACCGCGAAAATCTTGCCGCACTTGCCGCCCCCGCCACCTCATGATAAAACGTCCCAGTCGGTTTCACGCCGCCAAACGAGAAATGCGCCCGTAGCTCAGTGGATAGAGCACCGGTCTTCTAAACCGGCTGTCGATGGTTCGATCCCATCCGGGCGCGCTCCCCCTCGAGCCACTCTTAAAGTCCCTCTGCAAGCTGTTTCCCTGCCTTCATGTTTCTCTGCACTTTCGGTGGCGAGCGCCGTGATTTGCACGATTATCGAAAGTTGCCGATGAGGAGGCAGTGATCCGATCACAGACCTCACCCCAGAAAAGCGAGCGTACAGGAGGCTCTCGCTCAAAAAGGCGGCGTGAATGCTGCAAGTGACGTGGCGTTCGCCTACGACACTCACACCAATCCCTCAAAAAACAACGGGCTGCTCACTGCAACGCCTAGTGCCTCGTGTTGGTGGGGGAAGGATTATGAACGTTTGCCCAGATTTTTTCGGGTGCGAAAGAACTGCACTCCGAGTCCACACAGGAGGAGGATGGCTGCGATGTAGGTGGAGGGCTCTGGGACGACGGTGGCGTAGAGTTCTGGAGCGCTAAATGAACTTGTGTTGAGAGCGTTGTAGAAAGTGCCTGTGCCAGCTCCCGAGTAGAACGAGATGTAGTTGAGGCTGCTGGCGAGATTGGTTTGATCTTGGAAATAGATGGCATCGGAGCCGGGGGTGTAGTTCCAGATTTCGAGGCGGCTGGAATTGTCGAGCACCGAGGTGAGTGAGGCGAAGCTGATCCAGGTATTGCCCACGCCGTTCATATCAATCGTGGAGTTGGCCGAGAGAGTGAGGGCTCCGACGACCTCACCCACACCGCCTCCGATAGCGAGCGTGCCGCCATTGAGGTTGATCGCGGCGGTATTACTCACTGAGTCGCTGGCGCTGACGAGGAACGATCCACCGTTATTAACGATGACCTGCGAGGTCGCGCCGAGGGCATTGGCGGCGCCGGCTTGGAGTGTGCCGGAGTTCACCGTGGTGGTGCCGGTGTACGTATTGTTTCCGCTCAGCACCTGTGTGCCAGCGCCATCCTTCACAAGGCTTCCTGTGCCGCTGATCCGCCCGGTGAAGGTGGCATTGCCCGAGGATGTGGCGACCGTGAGTGTGTTGGAAGCCAGTGTCACATTGCCTCCCACCGTGAGCGATCCTGCTTCCGAGGAAATTCTGGATGCTGCGGCGAGGGTGATGTTGCCATTGTAGGTGTTATCTCCGCTGTTGTTTCGGAGGGCCCCATTATTGGCAGTGCCGTTGCCGCTTAAGCTCAAAGATTCCGCGCCGATCGTGATGCCGCCAGCAAGTTGGAGCGAGGCTCCGGAGGCGACTGTCGTACCATTAGCTGTGCCGCCGAGAGCCGTGGCATTGCCTATTTGGAGAGTTCCGGCGGAAACTGTGGTATTGCCTGTAAAGGTATTGGCACCCGAAAGGGTGAGCGTGCCAGAACCTGTTTTAGTGAGGGACCCAGCACCGCTGAGGACGCCTGCGTAGGTGGTGGAGGCGTTGTTGGTGCCCACAGACAGGGCGACGGCCGTCGAAGCGTTGTTGGTGAGGGCAATATTGTAACCCGAGCCAGCGCTGGCACCGGAGAGACCCCCGAGCGTGAAGGCGTTGGCGACCTCGGCGGAGGAGAAGGACACATTGCCCCCGCCGGTCATGACGAGGGTGCTGTTTTGAATGGCGTTCTGATTGGCCAGAGCCAGCGTGCCCGCGTTGATCGTGGTGGAGCCTGTGTAGGTATTTGCGCCGGAGAGCGTGAGCGTACTGGCGCCCGCTTTGACAAGGTTGAAATTGTTTTCGTTCGTGCCAGCTCCACCGAGTGTGACGTTGCCAGTGAGAGTGACTCCCGAGGTATGGTTCATGGTCAGTGTGCCGTAGCTGGCGGCTCCACCGATGATCTTGCTGCCGGTGCCGTAGATCATGATCGAGGACCCCGCCCCGGTGAAGGTGGCGTTGCCTCCAGAAAGCTTGAGCACACCGTATTGCGAGGCATCCGTCGTCGTTGCGTTGATCCCAAAGGTGAGAGCCGTGGCGGCGACCGATCCAAGCACATCGAGCGTGCCGCCGGCACCTCTGAGGAATAAGAACCCAGTTGTGGCTGCGGATTTCACCGTCATCAAGGCCGAGGGGACCGAAATGGTGGTCGTTCCGCTCCAGCTTTGCACATCGCTCAGGCTGTCGCCCATGATCAATTTGTTGTTGGCTGCGCTCAATGTGAAGCCCGTCGAACCCAGGTTTTGATTTCCCGCGATCGTCCAGTTGCCTGACCAAGTGCCTGCCCATGTGATAAGGCCTCCGTGGCCAGAGATGGCCCCTTCGATGCGGCCATCTCCTGCCCCGCTGGGGCGGATTTGGTAGACATTGGCAGAGGTGGCCGAGATCGGACCTGTGAGGAGGAGATCCGTTGCGGCAGGCCCATTGTTGGCGGTTAAAGTGAGAAGCGTTGTGCCCCCGGCGGTGGTATTGACGGTGAGAGCGGAGGCAATGGTGGCTGTGCCATTGAGGGTGGCGTTAGCTGTGAGTGATTTATTGGCTCCAAGGGCGATGGTGCCGCCAGTGAGGGTGGGCGTTCCTTCTTGGAAAGTGAGATTTCCGGAGGCTTGCGTTCCGCTGACGGTGACGGTGTAGGGATTGATGGCATCGCTTCCGGCTGAGAAGAAGCCCACATCCGCAGTGCTCATTCCCGTGGAGAAGGTGCCTGCGGTGCCTGCAGGGGTAGTATTCCAAAAAGAATCCACGCCCCATGTGCCATTCGGCGTGGCCCCGGCTCCAGCAGTGGTGCCGTTGCTGTCCCAATAGAGGTCAACCGCATGCAGGGGCGTCCATGTAATGGCGCAGAGGCTTGTTATTACTCCGGCAAGTTAATAAGTAGCACTCAAGCCGCCTTAGCATAAGCAACGGCTGGATGGTTGAAATAAGAAGCGATGCGTTGAGGGGATTTACTGAGTTGGCGCATCGATCCAATAAGATTCT
>CANMQB010000097.1 GCA_947499885.1 Spartobacteria bacterium | reverse complement strand
GAAAATTGCCCGTGACCACTAAGAAGCCGGTAAACAATCCAAAAATGATAGAAAAGTTCAACAAGGAACTCAGGATAACGATGGCTGGCAGGCAAAGTCGCGGGAAGCTGATTTTTTTCAGGAGATTGGCATTTTCGATGAATGTGGTCTGCGAGCGAGTGGCGATTTCCGCAAAGAGTGCCCAAGTGAGCATTCCGGAGCAGAGGTAAATGCCGAAGCCGAAAGTGGACTCCACTCCCTCAAGGCGGGCTTTCATGATCTGGGAGAAGATCACGGTGTAGACCAAGATCATGGCGAGAGGGTTTATGACATTCCAAGCAGCGCCGAGCAGGGAGTTCCGGTATTTGATTTGGAACTCCCGCTTGACACTGCCCAAGATAAACCCTCGGTAGTTCCAAAGTGCGCGAAAAAGAGCCATCGGCTAAGTCTGTGAAAGATAAAAATGAGGCGTGCTCAAGTCGAGGTTTTTTTTACCGCTTGTGAAGGGCGCTCCAGATTTGTCGAACAGACGCTTTGCGGCGGGATTGAATGCTTGCGCGCTTGGACCAAGCCTGAGGCAGACCGAGGAGGGCATCCCGCTTGGCTCGGAGCGCGACGAGGCCTTGGCCGCGAAGGTTGAGCGATTGAGAAAGAGTGAAACAGATTTCATAGATTGCAGAGGTTGGCAGGCAATAAAAATTTGGGGTCTTTCCTAGATTAGAGGGGAAGACCCTTGTTTTATGAGGCTGATAATTTGCCCGACTTTGGCTCGCAATTCCTCAAAGTCGATAGATTGTTCATCAAACTCACCTCCAGGGTAGTGCATGGCCCAGAATTGGTCAGTCAACTCATCGGCAAAATCGGCAAACGCCCCGAATCTTTCATCGTAATTTTCTGCTTCAGCGATGAGTGCTCCCAAATCGTGGATTTTTGTCAACTTCCATCCCTTCGAGATGAGATACCCTTTCAAAAATCTTTCCACCGCCTCTTGCAAAAGTTCGACGACTGACTCACTCGTTCCTTCAAACGGATATAGTCGGTCCACTGAACCCAACCGAACAGAGGCCGAACGATACCAGTCTTCAGGATTGTTTTCATCGGTTTTCATGCAAGGCGAAGACCTTTCTGCATGATAATGGAGTGAAATGCCGCCCCTCGCTGAAGACGAAAGCGCAAATCTTCTGGATCGCGCACCATAATATCAAAAGCCAAATTAGCAACGGTATGTCGCAACGGGCGAAAGGCCTTGCGAATTTCAGTGGCTTCTTCGCGTAAACTTTTTAGCGTTTTTTTGATAATGAGAAGATCTACATCACTATTAGCAGTTGGCCGCCCATAGGCATAGGAGCCGAATAAAACAACTTGTTCAGGCTCAAATTTCTCTACAAGAATTTTGAGATAAGGAAGAAGCTTATCTGCTATGGCATGCACAGGGTATCGCGAATCCCTGAGGATGTTTTCTTTAATATTGCCCTCGCTCATAATTTTTTAGATATTTTATTTTCTATTTACAGAGAAATAAAGAATTTTTTTATACCGAACGTTGATTTTTTCTGGTTTTCGTGAAAGAGACGGCTCGGGTTGCTGGTGAGCCGATGGAGCCGGCGATGAGATATCGGATGCCGGCTTCGTGCAAGAACGCGCAAAAAGGGCGATCAGATTAGGTTCGGGCGCGGCTGAACTCACGGGCGACGATTTTTGGTATTCCGCTTCGGAGAGATTGGGGTTGGCTTGGCGGGCTGCGCGGAGCCGGGCATCCCTCGCCATAAGCCAAAGCCCTTGGCCCACGGCCCACTTTTCGGCAAAGCTCATTTGGTGGAAACGCTGAATCTGGATAGGATGCAAGGGTTCAAGAACCATATGAGTAAAGCACCGGTAAGTTTATAAGGAAAACATCGGTCAAGGTATATCTCGTCAATTAATCTCAGCTGCTGGAAACTACTTCGCTTACTTTTGCGCCTAAGGGTTGAGCCCCCCAAACCTGCTCCAAATCGCTACGCAACCACCCCGTTTCAAGTTCTCTCCAAATTTGAAAAACAGAGGCTTTGCGGCGGGATTGGATGCGGGAGCGCTTGGCCCACGCCCTCGGCAGGCCGAGAAGGGCATCCCGCTTGGCCCGGAGCGCTACGGGACCTTGGCCGCGAAGGGCAAGGACAAAAATCAAGAGCACATTGAGAACAACATGGAATGACAGAAACTTACATTTCGATTTTTTTAACCAACCCACGGGTTCTGAGATTAAATTGATTTGGTAGAAACCAATTCATAGAGACGCTCGGGGGCAATATCTGCCCCATTCGGCCAAGCCAGCGTGCCACCCTGAATGGTAAATTTTTTAAAAAATGATTCTTCGGCGAGAGGCTCAAAAACTGGTCCAAAGGTCGAGTATCCTGACAAATCAACATTACCTTGCAAGCCGCCTTGGAAGCGAATCCACACACGAAACCCTCCCAAAGACTTCGCATCCGTGATTTCGGGAATTGCTGTCATTTTAGGTTATTAATCCAAAGGCGGAATTTTCTCAAGTGGCTTGCCTTCGCGTGCCAGAGCCCAGTCGCGCTCCAAATCGCTTGTGTGCTCATCAATCCAATCACGGACAAGACGCAAGGCCGATTTTGATTTTAAGCCGCCTGCTAAAACATTTCCGGAAAAATCAACCTTCGCCTTAAAACCCTGATATTCGACATGAACATGTGGGGGCTCATGGTCATCATAAAACATTCTAATTATTAAACCGAAGAACCGGGATATTTCAGGCATATAGAAAATAGTTGCTTTACCTCATGATGTTACAAAAAGCATAAATTTCTTGATAGAAGATTCAAGTTTGAAAGCAATCCCCTTTGCACCACCATCTTTTTTCAAGTCCTCTCCAAATTTGAAAAACAGATGCTTTGCGGCGGGATTGGATGCGGGAGCGCTTGGCCCACGCCCTCGGCAGGCCGAGAAGGGCATCCCGCTTGGCCCGGAGCGCTACGGGACCTTGGCCGCGAAGAGCAAGGACAAAAATCAGGAGCACATTGGCAAGAATATGGACTGGCAGACAGAGCCAGAAAAGGATGCCTGGCATGTTTTTTACAAAGACCCAGACCATGTTGCGATGCCCATGGTAGGAGGCGAAGGCGCTGCGCTTGTCTCCCGTGCTGGCGGAGCCTACATGGCGCACGATGGCGTCGTGCACAAGCAGGGAATCGTGGCCTGCAAGACGGAGGCGAAAGCCCAAATCGACATCCTCGCCGTAGCAGAAAAAATCCTCGTCGAACCCGCCAACGGCTTGGAGAGAGGCTGTGCGGTAGAGTGCGGCGGCGGCGCAGGGTGAAAAGATTTTTTTATCCTGGCGAGGTGAGAACCGATCCCGGGGCTTGAGGTGGGCTGCGCGACGCATCAAGCCGCTGAAGTGGTATTGATCCCCTGCCCCGTCGAGGAGCCTATCATCGGCGTCGATAAGCTGAATGGATCCGAAGGAGGCGCACTCGGGATGGCGATGCGCGGCTTGGAGAAGATGCTCCAACCACTCGGGCTCTGGGAAGGCATCGGGATTGAGCAGCGCGACCCAATCGGTTTTTGTTTCCGCGAGTGCGAGATTGTTGGCGGCGGCGAAGCCGAGATTGCGGCGCGTGGAGATGATGCGCAAATTCGGCAGGCGGCCGCTGAGCGAGGCGCATTCGCCGGAGTCGGAATTATCCACCAAAAGGATGGTGGCGGGCTGGAGAGTCTGCGCGCCGAGGCAGTCAAGGCAACGCGGCAGTGTCTGAAGCGCCTGCCAATTGACGATGATGACTGTAACCTCGCCAGCGCTCATTTTAAGCAAGCCGAGCGGAGATAAGGCTGGATGATCCCGCGAGCGGGATTGGCAGAAAAAAAGCAAAAATTGGGCAAGCCCGCTTCCAGACTTTTTGTTTTTAGCCTGCCCCATTCGTGCTGCGAATGCATTCCTGCCGATTTCTTCATATCCGTGTTCATCCGTGCAATCAGTGGTTCTAATCCGCGCCGCCGTTCCGCTTCCTCACGGGACACATGGGTCCATCCAATCTCCTGCGCGCAGGCAAGAATCCGGGCTTGGACGGTTTTGTGTTCAGCGGGTGCGGGCATAACGATCAGGCATTGCTCTCCACCTCATAGATGACCGCATCCAATAAGCTGCGCTTCAAATGCAGTGTGGACTGAGCAGGCAGTGCCCGCAGCACTGCGAGAACTTCCGGCTTCGTCCGCTGCCGCCTGCGAATGGCACGCACGAGGATGCCTATGGTTCCGTGGGTGGCAATACCAAGATTTCCCGCCGCCAGACGCGCAGCCGTATCATCCGTCAGCAGCAGGCCCGGGAGGTGTTCCAGAGCCACGCGCAAGGCCTCCCACTCTCCCGTATGCAGACTCAGCACCTGGGCCAGCGCTTCCAGCGCGGGCGGCTCCGGGACTGTCGGCGAAACACACCGCAACTCTACGGAAGGATGAGTGAGAGCATTGGGGCGATGCTGCCGCACTTCTCGCCACACCGCCTCTGGAACCAGCACTTCAGAAAAGTCCGACAGCAGATCCAGACAGCCCAACTCATCCAAGTGGATCAGCGGGGTGGCATCACACACCACTATGGGCATTGACTGGTCAGTCGTGACCATGCAGACCCCATTGCACATCACTCAGCACCATCGACTCAGTCACAGGAGTGGAGTGAGACTCCAAGAAACGCCGCAAGGCATCTGCCAGCAGTTCATTGAAATCGGAGGCCCAGCCTTCTTGGACAAAAGTGAGTGCACGTGCCGTCAGCTCAGGCGGCAGTTCAGCTTGAATGGTGGTCTTGCTCATAAGGATAGCATAGCACGATGGATGAGAAGCGGAAGGCCCGCTTGCTGTGGAGTTCGCACTTTGGCATAGAGGAGATCGTCGAAGAAAAGGAAGTGGCTTTTCGCATCCAAAGATTTGGGAACCTCAGATTTTCGCAGATGGTTTTCTGTCCCCTCGGAATCTGTGTGACGGTCTTCTGCGGTTTTATTTCCCCTGAACCATGATGCAACCTTGTTAGTCAGGAGAGTTGCATATACGGCTGGATGATTTGATCGAGCCTGTGCCTGATATTTTCTTTGGATGTGGTAGCATGGATGCGCTCGCGGCCAATCAAGGCGCGGGCGACAGCGTTTTCATAGTCATTTAAAACTGTGATGATATGCGCTGCGGCCTCATCGAGATCAGGCTCGATCCATCCCGACCAGTCGCCGTAATCACCGCCCTGAGCTGGTCGGATTGCGGGCGGCCCCGAGACGAAGAAACAGGCCTCCTGTGGCGTGAAATCGAGGATTCCACCTTGGCGCGTGGTGATGACAGGTATTCCTCTGGAAAGAGCTTCAGCCACGGGGAGACCGTAGCCCTCGGCGCGGTGCAAGTGGAGGTAGCAATCGCAGTCCTGCCAGAGTTCATTCATTTCGATTTCACCGAGCGTGCGGGCCAGGATTTCGACAGGAGAGTTTCCGGCGGCTTGCTGAAGCTTTTGAATGATATCCGCTGGCGTATTCGCATGGCACTTGATCCGGAGGCGGGCTGAGACCTGTGGCGGAAGTTGGGAGCAAGCCATCTGAAACGCTCGAATCGAGGCGAGTGGGTTTTTGCGCTCCCAGCTTGAAAAATTATCAAAGATGAAAAGGAATTCGTAGTGCTTGTCTGTGCGCTTGCGTAGGCGCTGGGGCTGGCTCGGCAGCAAGATCGGCAAAACTTCCACAGGCCTTCGCACAGCGCGCTCGATAGTGAGTTGAGATACACGCGAATAAGTGCAGATGACATCGTATGCGGATAGCACATCGCTCCAAAGAGGAGGCAGGCTCTCCGACTCCCAGACGACGATGGCGATATTGAGCTGATTGGAACGAATGAAACGGGTTCCAAATCGACGCACGGCGGCAATAAAAACATCGGGGTTGTAGACATGGAGAGCGATGTCTGATGCGGAATACCCGGATAGCGATCGATAATTTTGAATCAACGATGGAACTCGCGGAGTCGGAGCGAGCGAGGAAATCGAAAATTCTGCAGGATGGAGATCGCTCAAGGCTTCGGAAATGCCGCGCGCGGCGAGGCCCAGGCCACTTGCGGTTTCAAGAAACCCTATGACCGAGTAGGATGGATTCGGGGCGAGATGAGAGAGGCGGGAGCTGCGCAAAAAAGCAAGCCACGCAGTGACGCCCTTACAAAAAATTCTTCTCAGTAAATTTTTAAAAAACGAAATCAAAATTAACCACAATCGGTAGAAGAGAAATTTGTTAAACCACGGATTTCACCGATCCACACGAATAGGAAGAAATGCGGGTGCATTCGCACACCTCGTGGCAAGTTCAAACATCCTGACATCCCCCCACAAAAAATGGTGCCTCCATTGGAGAAGGAAATCAATGTCAACACGGGCGGGACGCCCATGCCCCCTTGTCTTTTGCGTCTCACACGCTTTCCTTCCAGCACAGGATTTCTGAGGTTCGATTCCGACTGCTGGTTGCTTAATTTTTGGTTCAGGATCAAACATTGAACCTCTGTGCTCTCCGTGTCCTCGGTGGTTAATCCTGCAGAAGGCTTGTCAACCCAGTTTATCGGACTCGGCGGCCACAAGTCGCTCGATCATTTCCTCGAAGCCAACCGTATTTTGCCAGCCTAGCAGGCGCTGGGCTTTACTGGGATTGCCACAGGGGGCAATAGGCTCGACGGTGGTGACGAGATCCGGATCGAACTTCACATAGTCGCGCCATTGAAGACCAACGGACTGGAATGCATTTTGCACAAGTTCCTCAACGGAGTGAAGCTTCCCTGTCGCGAGGATGAAATCATCGACAACCTCGGCTTGGAGCATTTGCCACATACCATGAACATAGTCGGGTGCCCAGCCCCAGTCCCGCCGTCCTGTTAAGCTTCCCAGCTGTAATTCGCTTTGCAGGCCTTTTTTGATCCGAGCCACGGCGCGTGCGATCTTCATCGTCACAAAGTGACCGCCCCGGCGCGGGGACTCGTGATTGTAAAGAATAACCGAGCAGGTCGGAAGCTTGTAGGCGATGCGGTAGATGCGGGCCATCTGCTGCGAAAAGGCCTTGGCGGCACCATAAGGCGTGGTGGGGTTGATAGGCGTGAGTTCGTCCTGAGGCGAGTAGGATGGCGAACCAAAAACCTCGCTGCTGGAAGCATACAGAAACTTGGTCGTGTGGTCCAAATCGCGCAGGATTTCCAAGAGGCGGAGTGTGGCCATGCCTACGCTATCCACTGTGGCTTCGGGAAGCTCCAAGCTGATGCGGGGACTGGATTGGCCGGCCAAGTGGTAGAATTCATCAGGCTGGGCGCGGCTGATGACCCGGCGCAAGTGCGTGGCGTCCTCAAAGGAGCCGTTGTGCAGGAAAAGTTGCTTGCCCATGATCTTCGGGTCGGCAACCAAATGGCGAATATTGCTGCTGCCCACAGAATCCGGCCGGTGCACAAGACCATGAACTGTATAGTCCTTTGAAACAAGGAGGTCTGCAAGATAGGAGCCGTCTTGGCCGGTGATACCGGTAATAAATGCAACAGGCATGTTAAGTGAAAATGGAATTCATTTGCGCGAGATGTGTAACTTTTAACAACAGTGTCGCCAGCGGCAAATTTAAAATGAAGAGCCGTTGTTGTTGCGGCGCATGTCGGCATCGACCATCATTTGACAGAGTTCTTCCAAAGTGGTCTTTGGTTCCCAGCCGAGTTTCTCTTTGGCCTTGGCGGGATTGCCGATGAGAAGCTCGACTTCAGCCGGGCGGTAGAATTTCGGATTGATGCGCAAGAGGAGTTTTCCAGTAGCCGCATCTTCCGCGATTTCTTTTTCGGCATTGCCTTTCCATATGAGTTCGATTCCCACGGCTTTGAACGCCATGATCACAAAATCGCGGACTGTTTCTGTGCGGTTTGTTGCAAGAACGAATGTGTCCGGCACATCCGCTTGGAGCATACGCCACATGCCCTCGACATACTCTTCGGCGTAGCCCCAATCGCGTTTGGCATCCAAATTTCCAAGCTCCAAGACATCGAGCTTGCCCAACTTGATCTTGGCGACGGAGTCCGTGATTTTACGGGTCACAAACTCGCGACCACGGAGCGGAGACTCGTGATTGAAGAGAATGCCGCTGCAGCCAAAAATATCGTAGGATTCGCGGTAGTTGATCGTGATCCAGTGGGCGTAGAGCTTGGCAACTCCATACGGACTGCGAGGCCAGAAAGGAGT
This sequence comes from Spartobacteria bacterium, assembly GCA_947499885.1. Taxonomy (GTDB): domain Bacteria; phylum Verrucomicrobiota; class Verrucomicrobiia; order Chthoniobacterales; family Terrimicrobiaceae; genus UBA967. The sequence goes on along the minus strand of CANMQB010000097.1, from coordinate 936 downwards.
TTCTTCCACTTGAGGAATCGCTTGAACTTTGCCAAACATTTCTGAGGTGGATGCTTGGTAAAAGCGAATCTGTGGGTTCACCAAGCGGATTGCCTCAAGAAGATTCAATGCCCCTACGCCCGTGATTTGAGCTGTGGTGTGGGGTTGATCAAAGGAGACCCCCACGAAGCTTTGGGCCGCCAAGTTGTAGATTTCCGTAGCGCCGGTGGTGTGAAGCAACCGAATACAGGTGCCCAAATCGGTCAAATCAAACTCTACCAAGTGGAGATCGGGATGACCCGACAAGCCTAACTCTTCAATACGCCAGAAGTTAACAGAACTTGTGCGGCGATATGTTCCATAGACCTTGTAACCCTTGCTCAAGAGCAACTTGGAAAGATAAGCTCCATCCTGCCCTGAGATACCTGTAATGATTGCGGTTTTTTTATACATAGAAATTGGTTGCGTGCAAAAATAGATTGCGCGAGCAACAAATGTCAGCGGATTTGTTTATGAGATACAAGAAAAAAAGAACGCTTCACGACTCGCGTTGCCGGAGGCGAGAGGGGCAGCGCCCGCAGATAACAAACTTTGAGCCTAGTTTTCTCCAACCAGTGGTTGGAGTTTTAAAAACCAGCGCGGCTACGGCGTGATGAAGTGGTTGCGGACTGTCCGCAGCGGTAACGGATAGCTTGTAACGAGTGAAAGCGGTCCCTACGTCTGCATTTTTAATGGTGTTTATTGGTGCTGATTGGTGGTTGCAGAAAAAAATTAAAAAAAAGCAGGAAGGTAAAAGGCCGGAAGGCCAATAGTGTAAAGTTTTACTCCCCATGGGTTACTTAACTAACAAATCTGCTCTATCGAGTTCTGTGTCTTTAAGAATTTGAAGGAGCAACCCGGGGCCAAGTGTTTCTCCAGCATGGACGGGAACAACGGTGCACCGGCCGTCATCATGGC
>CANMQB010000096.1 GCA_947499885.1 Spartobacteria bacterium | reverse complement strand
TAAATGTTTTTTTGAGGTACTTAGCCTCGAAATCCAGCGCGCAGATGACAGCAATCACTTCGGAAGCTCCATCCGAATGTTGTAGAGTACTGTTTCCGATTCACCTGCGCTTGATGTTCCACCGATCCCAAACGCCTCATTCGAAACAAACCCTAACTTTTGCAACTCGCTTTCAAATGTGCGGACCTCGTCAGTTGGCAGGCTCACGATCCAGTGAGGGTTCGTCGTTTCGCCAGTTTCCACGACTCCCGCTTGGGTTCGATTGAAGCAATCCAAGAGTTCGGCGCGTTTTTTTTGAACGACTTCCTCGCTCTCGGCCTGCAGCCAAAAAGTACGCACAGGCGAATCGACCGGGGCGACCGAAAGCGTGGCATCGGCAATGGCCTCCAACGACTGCCTCAAACTGGGCAACTCTGCGACTGGGGTTGGCTCAAGCATCTGCCGGGCATCACGGCGCTCTTTTTGTATTCCTACGACTCCAAGAATAAGAATCGTGATCGGCAGTGCCAAGGCCACCGCCAGCAAGCCCACAATTTGAAAAACCTGAGGATTGAGGTGGAACTTGGGTAGGGGTTCCTCGGGATTTGGTTCTGGATCGACCGCTTTCATTGCTCAACGAAATACCCCTCCCCCTGCCTCAAGGCCAATGGAAATCGAGCATCGTTTTATTTGGGATTCGCAGCTTCAGGTTGACCATCCCTTTTATGTATCGGATAATCCGCGCCTTTTCATGGCTATAGAAAACACGCGCAACTTTTGCATCATCGCTCACATCGACCACGGTAAGACCACACTTTCAGATCGCCTTTTGGAGGTAACGGGAACGATTCAAAAGCGCGAGTCCCAAGAGCAACTCCTCGATGCGATGGATCTCGAACGCGAGCGTGGAATCACGATCAAGGCCCATCCGATCGCGATGGAATACACCTCGAAGAACGGTAGCCATTATAAGCTCAATCTTTCCGACACACCCGGGCATGTGGATTTTTCCTATGAGGTCTCTCGCTCTCTCGCGGCTTGTGAAGGCGCCCTCCTCATCATTGATGCCGCCCAGGGCGTCGAGGCCCAGACGGTCGCAAATGTGCATCTCGCAGAGAAGCAGGGTCTCAAACTTATCCCTGTCATCAACAAGATCGATCTCCCGAACGCGGATGTGGAAAACGCCAAACGCCAGCTCGAAGATATCCTCGCGATACCCGCTGAGGAGGCGATTCTTGCAAGCGCCAAGGCTGGCATAGGCATTCAGGATATTCTGGAGGCCGTCATCGAACGCATCCCCCACCCCTCAGGCAAACCCGAGGCACGTCTGCGCGCGCTGACCTTTGATTCCCACTTCGATACGTACCGTGGTGTCGTCATTTACACCCGGGTTATGGATGGCACCATAAAGGCTGGGGATCAGGTGAAGCTCATGGCGACGAATGCCAACTACGAGGTGAAGGAGGTGGGAGTTTTCAAGCCTCAACAGCCAAAATTTTTCGCTCGTGAAAAGCTCATCGCAGGCGACATCGGCTACGTGATTGCAAACATTAAAACTTCTTCGGAGGTGAAGGTAGGCGACACGCTTACGAATGCTCGTCAACCTGCAGAGGAACCCTTGCCGGGATTTCAAGTGGTCCAACCGATGGTCTTTAGCGGAATTTATCCCATCAACACTGCGGATTTCGAGCATCTCAAAGCCTCCATGGCAAAGCTCCAACTCAACGATGCCGCATTCCAATTCATGGCAGAGTCCAGCATCGCTTTGGGCTTTGGATTTCGCTGCGGATTTCTCGGCCTGCTCCACATGGAAATCATCATCGAGCGCCTCCGCCGCGAGTTCGATATGGACATCATCGCCACCTATCCATCCGTTATTTACGAAGTCCATCGCACAAATGGAGAGGTGCTCCGCATTGACAATCCCGACCAACTCCCCGACCCCAGCGTGATCGAGGAAATTCGTGAGCCGATGGTTCGTTGCTTCGTGATGCTTCCCAACGAGTACATCTCACCCATCTTGCAACTCATCATGGAAAAACGTGGCGAGGTTAGCCACACCGAGTCGATTGATACCAAGCGCGTCATGCTCACAGCGGATCTTCCACTCAACGAAATCCTCGTGGATTTTGTGGATAAAATGAAATCCATCACGCGCGGCTACGGTTCGATGGATTACGAACAATCAGGCTACAGGGCAGCAAAACTCGTGAAGCTCGAAATGCTGGTTAACGCCGAGCCAGTCGATGCCTTTTCCTCGATCGTCCATCGTGAGAAAGCCGAGTCTCGTGGCAGAGCGCTTGCCACAAAACTCAAAGAAGTCATCCCACAACAACTTTACCAAGTCGCCATCCAAGCCGCCGTCGGCGGAAAAATCGTCGCCCGCGAAAGCGTGAGTGCCATGAGAAAAAACGTGACGGCAAAATGCTATGGCGGCGACATCAGCCGCAAACGCAAGCTCCTCGAGAAGCAGAAAGAAGGCAAAAAACGCATGAAAGCTGTTGGCACTGTCAACATACCTCAAGAAGCCTTCATTGAGGTCCTTCGCACAAGCTGAACTCCCCCACCCGTCGCCATGTTTTTTTTCACACCACACTACATCAAAGAGGCTAAGCAATACCTTCACGGTGCAAAAAAATTCCTCGCCTACAAGCGCGACATCCTCTCGGAATCCCGGACCACCGAGATCACGTCACTCATCACCGAGTTGCGCAGCGCGATGGGCTCAAGGAACCGGGAGGCCGTTGCCAAAGCGATTGCCGCACTGGATGACTCCATCGGGAAATCCCTCCCGCCGCAAAAACAAGGTGCGCTTCGTGAGAATATCGAGGTCTTCCTCGTAGCCATCGTCATCGCCGCAGGCGTGAAGGCATTCCTCGTCCAACCCTTCCGCATACCCACTGGCTCGATGCAACCCACACTGTACGGCATCGTGGGATTCCCAACCGACACTCCCCCGCCGAACCTCGCCGTGCGCGCTTTTGATTTTTTTATCCGTGGCCGTCACCACTTCGAACTTCGCGCCAAGGAGAGTGACGTCGTTGTGACTCTCAACGAGCGCACTTATCTGAACTTCTTCACTTTTACCGAAATCGTCTGCAGGAACAGCTCCTACTCGGTCTTTGTACCGCGCGATCCCCTCATGCGCTACTTCCGCGTGTTGCCAGGTCGCGAGTACTCCACCGGCGAAGTCATAGCGCGCGGCCACATGGATACCGGTGACCAAGTCTTCGTGGATAAGGTGGCCTACAACTTCACCAAGCCCAAGGCGGGGGATGTCTTTGTTTTTAAAACCACCGGCATCCAAGAAATTGAATCCGGCCTCGATCCTGCCATGGGATCTCAGCATTACATCAAACGCCTCGCCGGCATGCCCGGGCAAACGCTTCGCATCAATCCGCCCACGCTGACGGTGGACGGAAAAATCCCTGAGCAATCAGTATTCCAGCGCGTAATGAGTATGAAGGACGGCTACCAAGGCTACTCCAATGGAGGCCGAGGGGGGCCTTCATTTCGTTACCTCGGCTCACCAGAAGCCACATTCACCGTGCCAGTGAACTCCTACTTTGCACTCGGTGACAATAGCTATCACTCCCGAGACAGCCGCGATTGGGGCATCGTGCCCGAGGCCAATGTTGCAGGCCGCGGGCTCTTTGTTTATTGGCCTTTCAGCGAACGGTGGGGTCTCATTCGCTGAGATGACCACCCCATTTTTATCGCGCAGCTCGTAGGAACTCAGGTTTTATATGAAAAAAAAGATATTCTTCACCATCATCGGGCTCATTCTGATCGCAGGTGCCATCATCGGCGTGAAGGCGCTTCAAATCATGAGCCTCATCAAAATGGGCGAATCTTTTGAGATGCCACCGGAAACCGTGGTCATCGAAGAAGCAGAGTCAAAGTCGCTCACCACCTCGTTTCAATCCGTTGGATCAGTGGAAGCGGCCAAGGGCGTCATGGTCACTAGCGAAGTGGCCGGCAAGGTTGTCAGCATTCTGTTCCAATCCGGCGCCGAGGTGAAAGCGGGCGACCCGCTTGTGCAAATAGACAAATCCATCGAGGAGGCACAACTCCGCTCGGCCCAGTCCACCGCTGAACTCAACCGTCTGAATCTGGAGCGCATCCGTGGCCTTCGAAAAACCAGCGTGGTTTCACAGTCCGATATGGAAAATGCCGAGGCTCAAGCCAAGGACTCCACCGCACGTGTGGACCAACTCGCCTGGATTGTGGAAAAACGTACGATCCGCGCCCCATTCACAGGACGAATCGGCATCCGACAAATTCAAGAAGGACAATTCCTCACACCCGGCGACCCGATCGTTTCTCTTCAGGCGCTCGACCCTGTTTACATCAACTTTTCCCTGCCCCAACAGCGCCTCGGCGACCTCACCGTGGGCATGAAGGTGAAAATCACGACCGATGCCCTGCCCGATCGAATCTTCGAAGGAACGCTCACCGCGATCGAGCCCGCAGTGAACGCTTCCACGCGCAATGTCAGCCTCCAAGCCACATTACAAAACCCCGACGGCGCCCTTCGCCAAGGGATGTTTGTCGGAGTCTCCGTCCTTGTTCCTGGCACGTTTGAACGGGTTGTCATTCCCTCGACAGCCATCATCTTTGCTCCTTATGGCGACTCTGTTTTTGTGGTTAGCGAAGTCGTTTCTAAAAAAGGAACCCGCTTGGAAGCGCAGCAGAAATTTGTGCGACTCGGCCAGCGTGAAGGCGATTTCGTCGCCATCGAGGAGGGCCTCTCAGCGGGGGAGCGCATCGTAACGATTGGTGGCTTCAAGCTCCGGAATGGAGCCCACATTGTTGCGGGCGAGCGCAATCTTCCATCCTCCTCCGCCCAGCCTACGCCAGCCGAGAAGTAACCCATCGGTCCACGTTTCATGAATTTTACCGATCTCTTCATTCGTAAGCCGGTCCTTTCGCTCGTAGTGACCCTGGTGATCCTCGTCGCAGGATTCCAGTCCATCGGCTCGCTCAATGTCCGGCAATACCCGCGTAGCGAGAATGCCATTGTAACCGTTACAACCGCCTACATCGGGGCCAATGCCAAGCTTGTGCGGGGATTCATCACCACGCCACTGGAGCGCGCCATTGCCGCTGCAGATGGCATCGACTACATCGACTCAACCAGCTCGCAAGGCCTCTCAACCATCCAAGTCAGGCTCCGCCTGAACTACGACGCCAACAAGGCACTCGCCGAGATCAGTTCCAAGGTGAACCAAGTCCGCGGAGACCTCCCGCCAGAAGCCGAAGTGCCGATCATCAATATCGAAACGGCAGACTCCCGCTTCGCTTCGGCTTATCTCCGTTTCACCTCCAGCATCCTCAAGCAAAATGAAATCACCGATTACCTCGTGCGATCGGTGCAGCCCCGATTGACCGCCCTCCCCGGCGTCCAACGTGCGGACATCCTTGGCGCCCGCACATTTGCCATGCGCATCTGGCTCGACCCCGCCCGCATGGCTTCGCTGGGCGTGAGTCCCTCGGATGTTCGCTCCGCTCTGGCTGCGAACAACTACCTCTCCGCTGTCGGACAAACCAAGGGCTCTTGGATTCAAGTCGATCTCACGGCGGATACAAACCTCACCTCTGTTGAGGAATTCAGACGCCTCGTGGTTCGCAAAGATGGCGAGCGTTTCATTCGCCTTGAGGACATCGCGAATGTGGTTCTTGGCGCAGAGGATTACGATACCGAGGTCCGCTTTAGCGGAGAGACGGCCGTGTTCATGGGCATCTGGCCATTACCAAATGCCAACTCGCTCGACGTCATCAAACGCGTCCGCGCAGAGATGGAACAAGTCCAGAAAGACCTCCCCACCGGCCTCCAAGCGGGTATCGCCTACGATGGGACGATTTATATTGAGGATGCCATCAAGGAGGTGGTGAAGACCCTTGCGGAAACGCTCCTCATCGTAGTCATCGTGATTTTTCTTTTCTTGGGCTCTCTGCGTTCCGTGCTCGTCCCCGTCGTAGCGATTCCCATCTCCCTCATCGGCGCCGTTTTTCTCATGCAGATTTTCGGCTTCACCATCAATCTCCTCACCCTCCTGGCCATCGTTCTCAGCGTTGGGATTGTGGTTGATGATGCCATTGTGATGGTTGAAAACGTGGAGCGCCACATGCGCGAGGGGAAGTCGCCCTTTGATGCTGCCATCCTCAGTGGCCGCGAACTCTTCGGCCCCGTCGTAGCCATGACACTCACGCTCGCCGCCGTCTATGCTCCGATCGGACTGCAAGGCGGCCTCACGGGAACCCTCTTTCGCGAATTCGCATTCACCCTCGCCGGAGCCGTACTCGTCTCAGGTGTCGTGGCGCTCACGCTCTCGCCGATGATGTCCTCCAAGCTCCTCACACCTCGTGCCGAAGAGGCTTGGCTACCGCGTCACATCAACGCCGTTTTTGATAGAGTCCGCTCCCTCTACGCCTGGATCCTCGACGCCACCCTCCGGGCCCGCCCAGCTGTTTATACCGCCTGGATCCTCCTCACTCTCCTCACCGTGCTTCTCTACACTCAGTCGCCCACAGAGTTGGCACCGAATGAAGACCAGGGCGTCATCTTTGGAATTCTGGATACCCCATCCAATGCCTCCATCGACCAGATGGCCTCTCACGCCACCGAGGTGAACAAGGTTTTCCAGAGTTTTCCAGAGACCGCATACACATTCCAGATCACGCAAACATTTGGAGGTTTCTCCGGTATGGGGCTGAAAAGCTGGACGCAACGCGACCGGACCGTCTTTGACATGAAGAATGAGGTCCAAGCAGGCCTTGGAAAAGTGCCAGGCGTGAGCTCGTTCGCCGTCGTGCCCCCTGCCCTACCAGGCGGCGGCGACTTCCCGGTCGAAATCGTGATCGCATCCACCGCCGATACCGAGCGCATCCTGGAGTTTGTCGAGCAACTCAAACTCAAGGCCGTCACAAGCGGAAAGTTCGCATTTCCACCCATCGTGAGTGTGAAATTCGACAAACCACAGGCCGAGTTTGTCATCGACCGCGACAAGGTCGCCGCCCTCGGCCTCGACCTCGCCCAAGTCGGTGCAGACCTCTCAGCCGCCGCCGGTGGAAATTTTGTGAACCGCTTCAACATGGACGGCCGCAGCTACAAAGTGATTCCCCAAGTAACCCGACTCGGCCGCCTCAACGAAGAACAACTCCTCGACATACGCATCAGGGGCCCCAAGGGCGAACTCATCCCTCTCTCCACCGTTGCTTCCCTCAAGCACAAGGTCGAACCCCGCAACCTCCAGCGCTTCCAACAAATGAATGCCGTTAAACTCAGCGGCGTTGCCATCGTCCCGCTCGACCAAGCCCTCAAATTTCTCGAAGATGAGGCCGCCAAAATCCTTCCGCGCGGCTACATCATCGACTACACCGGCGAATCCCGCCAACTCCGCGCCGAAGGTCCCGCAAAGTTTCTTTTCACCTTCGCCCTCGCCATCGTCATGATTTTCCTCGTCCTCTCCGCTCAATTTAACAGTTTCAGGGATCCCTTCATCATCCTCCTCGGCTCCGTCCCCCTCGCCATGTTCGGAGCCCTCATTTTCACTTTCTTGAAAATGCCCGCCCCCGATGTGCCATTCTGGACCGATGGATGGACCACTACCATGAACATCTACTCGCAGATCGGCCTCGTGACCCTCATCGGCCTGATCGCAAAAAATGGCATCCTCATCGTGGAATTCGCCAACCACATGCAACAAAATGGCCACTCAAAACTCGAAGCCGTCCGCAGTGCCGCCCTCACCCGACTGCGCCCGATCCTCATGACCAGCCTCGCCACCATTTTTGGCCACTTTCCACTCATCCTCGTCACAGGCGCCGGAGCAGTCGCTCGAAACTCCATCGGCCTCGTCCTCGTCGGAGGAATGACCATCGGGACCATCTTCACTCTCCTCATCGTTCCCTCGCTCTACATGCTGATCGCTAAAGAGCAGAAAAAATCCGCATAAAACAAATGCAAGGAACGCTTAAATTACGGAAAACACTCCCATGCAGTGGTTCTACCTTTCTATAGCAATCCTTGCCGAAGTCATCGCCACCTCCTCCCTCAAGGCCGCCGAAGGTTTCACCCGCCTCATCCCCTCGCTGATTGTTGTATTCGGATACGGAACAGCGTTTTACTTTCTGTCCTTGACCCTCCGCACCATGCAAGTCGGCACGGCCTACGCCATTTGGTCAGGTGTCGGCACCGTGCTCATCAGCCTCGTCGCCTGGCTCCTCTACAATCAAAAACTCGACACCCCAAGCATCCTAGGCATGGCGCTAATCATTAGCGGCGTGATTATTATAAAATTCCTGTCGCCGCATAGCTGAGTCTGCCAAGCCAGCGGAATTGACCACGGACACAGAGGAAAAAAGGAGCCATCAATCCTGTAAATTGATTCACTGCGGTCACCCTTTGGGCTGCCTTTGGCAGTCTTTCTTCGCTCCGCTTCGATTCAGTCACACTCCACACCATCGCCAGACTCCGTGTCTTGCGCCTCCGTGAGAGCCCCTCTCTGAAGCCACAGCTTGGAGGTGCCTGCTAAAAAATGACCAAAACTCCTCTTGCCTCTTACAAAAAACATCTTCAAATTAAGATCTTTCAGCCCACCCTAGTATGAAAAAGTTAACTCGTGGCGTTTTTAAGCAGCTTTTTACGGTATTCATTTTTGCAGTCACGATGGCTATTGCCGATGGCAGCCCCGCCATCACGCCCTCTACCTCTGCTATTGGCGGCTTTGCCGCGCAGAGCGGCTCGGCATCAGCCGTGCAATCCTTCACCGTCGCTGGCTCCGGTTTCACCGCCCCATTGACCGTCACCGCCCCAGAAGGCTTCGAGGTTTCAACGGATAACTCAACATTCAGCTCCAGTCTTACACTCGCCACTAAGGCTGGCTTCGTCGAGAGCGTTTACGGCGGTAATTTCAATACGGCCACTGGCGTGATTTGGACTAATGGCAATGGTAAGGAGTTTCCGAATTCAGGTGCCTTTGCTGCCATCACAGGCATCGGCTCGGTTGTGACTTGGGGCTCAGCCTGGAATGGGGGTAACTCGACATCGGTGGCTGCGAGCCTCAGTTCCAATGTCACGGCGGTGTATTCGAATCAATACGCCTTCGCTGCACTCAAGTCCGACGGCTCGGTCGTCTCTTGGGGCGGGGGTGGTAGCTTCCACC
>CANMQB010000095.1 GCA_947499885.1 Spartobacteria bacterium | reverse complement strand
ACGAGGCCCTCGATGCCTGCGACACCCATGTGCAAACGCGCTTTCCCTACACCTTCTTGGAATACATACAAGCCAACGAGGCCAACATTTTGTCGGGCTTCAAATCCCTGCTGGCCGAGGACCTCGACGCCCGCGTTGAAAGTCGCCTCACTGAATTCATGCACGGCAGCAACAAGGAGGAGGCCCTTCGACATCGCCTGCTGAAAATGCTGGAGGAACTCGCCGGAGAAAGGAAATCTCACCGCGAGCGTGGCGAACGGCTCAAAAAGCGTATTGCCGAACTAAAGAAGCAACCTCAGGACGAGGTAGTAAAAGAAGAAATTGGGATAGCCCAGAGGGAGCGGGGCAAAGCGCTGGAGTTGGTAAAGGAAATCAACGACCGAGACCTGCTCGGGGCGCTTACCGATGCCGGATTAATTCCAAACTATGCCTTTCCCGAAGCGGGCGTTGAATTGAAGTCATTGCTTTGGAGAAAGCGCACGGATGACGACCCCGCTGGCGATGGGCCCTACATCTCGCTTCCCGCTGAGAAATTCGAGCGGCCCGCGCAATCGGCGTTGTCCGAGTTCGCGCCGGAAAACACTTTTTATGCAAACAGGCGGCGGGTGGAGATTGAGCAGATCAATATGGAGCTCTCCAAGGTCGAGGAGTGGAGGCTTTGCCCATCTTGCCACCACAGCGTGAATCTTTCGCTCAACCCCGATGCACACGGATGCTGCCCATCTTGCGGCGACCCCATGTGGAGCAACATCGCACAAAAACGCAATTTGGTGCGTCTAAAGCAAGCAATCGCCAACAGCAACGAGCTTGATGCCCAAATCGATGACAGCGCGGAGGATCGCGAACCAAAATTTCATGTCCGGCAGATGCTCACGGATTTCAGCAAGGACGATGTGCGCGAAGCCTATCGCCTTGCATCCAGCGAAACTCCCTTCGGATTCGAGTTCATCGAGCGGGTTATTTTTCGAGATATCAACTTTGGGGAACCAACCAAACCTGGACAAACTTACGCCGTAGCCGGAAAGCCGAGCCCCCGTCCAGGCTTTAAGCTTTGCCGCCACTGCGGGCATGTCCAACGGGCACCCCGAAACGCCCGCGAGCGCGCCAAAACCCAACTGCATGCCTTTGACTGCTCTCATCGGGACTCCAGCGACTCCTCCACACTCATCGACTGCCTGTATCTCTACCGCGAGTTCGCCTCCGAGGCGCTCCGGATATTGGTTCCATTCACAAGATCAGGAACAGACGAGGTTTCGGTGAAGTCTTTCATGGCCGCCTTGAGAGTCGGCTTGAAGAAGCGCTATGGCGGCAAGGTCGATCATCTGCGACTCATCAACCAGGAACTGCCACCGCCAGAGGGCGGGACCAGTCGGCACTTTGTTTTGATCTACGATTCGGTGCCGGGTGGGACGGGATACCTGCATGAGCTTCTGGCCGACGGCGCGAAGACCCTGATCCAAGTTATTCGCCTCGCCTTGGCGCACATCAAGGAATGCTCCTGCAATACCGATCCGGAAAAGGATGGGTGTTATCGATGCGTTTACCAATACCGATTGGGCAGGGACATGGCCCATGTCTCCCGCGACAGGGCCCGCGAAATTCTGGAAGCCATCGAGGGGAACCTGGACCATCTGGAGCCAGTGGAAACCGTCTCGAAAATCGATGTGAACCCGCACTTCGATTCTGAACTCGAATCGAAGTTCATCGAGAGCCTTCGCAGGCTGGGCGGCAAGGACCGCCTTCCACCTGTGCGGATTGTTCAGGACATTGTTCACGGCAAATCCGGATACCTTCTGGAGGTTGGTTCGCAGCGCTACTGGATCGAGCCACAAGTCGATCTCGGCCCGATAGAGGGCGCATTGACTCCAAGTCGGCCAGATTTTGTTCTCTGGCCCGCACAAGCCATATCACCACGAAAGCCGGTAGCCGTCTTTTGCGATGGTTGGAACTACCACAAGAAAATCACCCGCGAGGATGCCGCGAAGAGAAACGCTATTTTGGCCGGAGGAAAGTTCTGGATCTGGTCTGTGACTTGGGAGGATGTGAAGGCGGCTGTTGCAGGCGGCACGGAAACCGACCTTGCGGGGACTCTCGGCGAAATGGAATTGCAACCCATGCCCGAACAATTGAAGCCCCTCTGCGACCCGCGATTGTGGACACGCAATTCCGTTGCGGGTCTTTTGGAGTGGCTTCAAACCAAGCCGGATGATGTAGAAGACAAACCAGCGATTTCAATTGGAAGACACTCAGCGGCATCTGCTTTCTGCATGGTTCCAAATCCAGGAAACCCCGAAAGTGCCCACATCCAAAATGTGCTGAAATCCTTTTGGGATTCTCTTCCACAGCCATGGCCCTGCGAGAAGCCTGCCGTTTCGTTTCTTGCTGGAAACATCAACAGTCCGACCTTGGCGTTGCGCTATTGGGCTACCCGTGAGGGCGTAAACCCAGTGGTTCCTTTGCCAGTTTCTCCGGGATTTTTGATTTACGATCCGGCCGCTGCGGAGTCCGAACCCGAGATGCACAAGGGGTGGCGACAATGGCTGTGGATGTTCAACACCCTTCAGTTCCTTCCGGGCGTTTACCTCGCCACCCGGGACGGCTTGCAAAACAGCGACCACTTGCGCATCCGTGCGGCGGAATCCGCCAAGCCAGCTTCAAGCAGCGAAAGCTCGGCCTATGCAGGTGCTTGGGCGGAAGTCATGGAACAAGCCATGGAATCGCTGCATCCCGGCTTGGAGAAACTGATGTCGAAGGGAGTGCCAGTGCCCGATCAAGTCGGCTTCGAGTTGGAACAGGATGGCGAGGTCGTCGCCGAATGTGAACTGGCATGGACGAACCAAAAGGTCGCTTTGCTTTTAGATCCGCACCGGGCCACAGCCGCAGCATGGTTACAAGCCGGTTGGCGCATCGTCTATGACGAAGCAGAGTGGCCGGCGAAGCTGGCCAATGAACTTCATACTCAAAAATCCCACTAATATAACCAGCCAATGAACATCAAAGTTGCACTTGCTCAAGACTTCCTCGCAAATTTGTCCAAGCTTCCCGCCTCGATCCAATCGAAGGTTTTGAAGTGGGCGTTGAAGTTTCAAAGCGATCCGACCTCCAACGGGATAAACTACGAAACCATCAAGGCAGCGAGGGACAAAAACCTCCGCTCCGTTCGGATTGATCAGGATTGGCGGGGAATCGTTTTTAAACCGGACAAGGGCGATGTCTATGTGCTCATGTATGTTGACAAGCACGACGATGCTTACAGTTGGGCACAAACGAAGCGCGTTGCCATCAATCCGGTAACCGGAGCCATGCAGGTGTTCGCCGTGGAGAGTCTGGTGGAAACCAATCAATCTTCTGCTCACAACTCCACTCCGACCACCCCTTCTCAGCCGAAGCCCAAACCTCTTTTCGAGGACCTCTCCGATGCCAACCTGGTCAGCATCGGAACGCCTCCCGAGCTGATTACCCAAGTCCGCGAAATCCACACCGAGGAGGATTTGGATGCCATGCAGGCGCTCCTGCCGGTGGAAGCCTACGAAGGGCTTTTCTTGATCGCTGCCGGGGACACGGTGGACGATATTTTGAATTCCCGCGAGACCCGCGTTGATCAGGCCATCGACACTGAGGATTTTGCCAAGGCGTTAGATACCCCAGAATCCCAATCCCGCTTCGTCGTGGTTGCCGATCCGGAAACTATGACGGCAATCCTGAATGCTCCGCTAGCCCAGTGGCGGATCTTTCTCCACCCCACCCAGCGCAAATTGACGACCGCCACGCTCGGCGGCCCCGCACGCATTCTCGGCGGTGCCGGAACCGGAAAGACCGTTCTCGCCATGCACCGCGCAAAGTGGCTGGCCGAGCATCAGGAAGGGCAAGGCAAAAGCCTCCTCTTCACAACTTTCACCCGCAACTTGGCCCAAGACATCGAGGAGAACCTCAAGAATCTCTGTGCCAAAGAGGTCATGGAGCGAATCCTCGTCCAAAATCTCGATGCTTGGGTGCATGGCTTTCTGCGCAAGCAAAAATACGAATACACGATTGTGTTCGACCGCCATCAGGGTCCGGCCGCCGAGGCATGGAAGCTCGCGCTTTCTGTAGCTGACTCTTCTCTGGACCTGCCTCCCGGCTTCTACGAGGAGGAGCTGGAAAATGTGATCCTCGCACAAGGAATTTCCGCCCGCGACGAGTATCGACTCGCCCGGCGAAAAGGGCGCGGCACAATCCTAAACCGCTCCAAGCGCGATGCCATATGGCCCGTCTTTGAAGAATACCGCACGGCCCTGACGCTCCGGAAACTCAAAGAAGTCGATGACGCTTACCGCGACGCTGCTTCCCTTCTCAAAGATCAGACTCCAGTGTTTCAATCCATAGTGGTGGACGAAACTCAGGACTTCGGGCCTCAAGCCCTCCGCTTGCTCAGGGCGATGGTTCCACACAGCAAGAACGACCTTTTCTTTGTTGGGGACGGCCACCAGCGCATCTACAACCGGCACCGTGCCTCAATGAGCGCCTGCGGCATAGACATCAGGGGTCGCGGCAAAAAACTCTATTTAAACTATCGAACCACCGAACAAATCCGCCGAGCTGCCGTCGCCCTGTTGGAAGGCTGCGAGGTCGATGATCTGGACGAGGGTTCCGACGAGATCCTCAAATACAAGTCCGTATCCAGGGGAGAGCCTCCAGAAAAAATCCAAGTCAAACATTTGGATGAGGGTTTCAAAATCGCCTGCGATCTGGTTGGAAAGGCGCTGGAAAGTAAACGCACCGTTTGCGTCCTCGTCTCCTCGAAGACGGAAGCCAAAGATATGCTTGCGAAATTAAGGTCCGGCGGCATGGAGGCTCAACTGATCGGGGCGGACCAGCGCGATGTCCCTGACGGCGCCGCCGCAAGGGTCGCCACAATGCACCGTGCCAAAGGGCTGGAATTCGACGAGGTGGTCATCGTTGGCAAAGCCCCTTCAGGCGATCATAAAACATCCTTCGATTACCGCCGCCTGCTCTATGTAGCTATCACCCGCGCTAAATTTAAAGCCGCGTTAGTATACTTCTAAAATATCAAAATGAAAATAACTATCCCGCTCAACGCCTTTGACATTAGATTTCTACTCAACACAGTGGCTGATTTCACCGACGCCGTTTGTGGAGAGGAATTCCAAGCAGCAACTATAGCTACCGAGGCAGAGCTTGATGAGCTTTTTGATAAGGATTGGGATAATCTGCCCCGGTTCCAAAGGGAGGAGCGATTTTCTCGGTTGGAGACGAAATTGCTCGGCGGCGAAACCCTTGTTCTTGCCATCGCGTCGCCTTATGTCGGAGAACCTTTGGACTTTGTCGATGGCCTTAAATACATGTTGGGTGAAGATAACTCGCTCGGAGGTGAAGCCGATTACGCTGTTTTATTCGTAGATTGTGTTTCAGGTTCGGCCGATCTGGCTTTTGAAACGGGAATGATGTGCGGAAATGGGTGTATGCGCCCACCGAACCTCTTGCGTGGTCCAATCGGTCCTCTCGAAGGCGCAACCGAGAGCTTTTTGAAGCGCTTTATAAAATCCTGAAAAGGTGTTTTTAATGATGACGCATATGACACGACGATGATCTTCAAAACACCACCGTATTATACTTTTCAATTTTAAGTCATTTAGCGAAAAAAATAAATACCACCTTTGCTACGACCTAAAAACCGACGAAGAATAAATCACACTAATTATATACTATGAGCATGCTACTTGTCCACGAACTGCACGAAGCCCGAGATAGGATCTTGTTGCTTCGAGAACAACTCACAGCGGCGCGAGAGAGGGAAATCCCCGCCTACCAGTCTTTCCTCAACGAGCAAATCGGTCTGCTATCCGATGCGCTGGAACAGGCAAAAATCCCAGAGCGTTATCGTGTGGCTGTGGTTGGACGGTTCAAAGTGGGAAAGTCCTCCTTCGTTAACAAACTCGCCGAAGAGCGCCTCGCCGGCGTGGATACCAATCCTGAAACTGCGGCCATTTCGATTTTTCGCTACGACACTCAGGCACGAGCAGAAGTGGAACTCATCAGCAAAGAGGCCTGGGAGCGTCTTGCTGCGGAACATGCGGAAGATCCAAAAAGCCCTGATGTGAAAAGATATGAGCGCTTCATGATGTTTAATGAGCGCCCGCCGCGGAAAGACAAGGAGGGGGGCGTAATCCAAGCACCGAAGTTCGACCTCTCCGCCCTAGCAAACCAGTGGATCGCTGAGGGAGGAAAGTCGCATCCCGTCGGAGCACAGGACTGGAACAGCAAGTCAGGCAAAAAGGCGTTTCTCGCGGAGATCCGGAAGTTCACCACCAGTCAGGAGCCTCTCCATTATCTGGTTAACAAGCTCACCATCTACGCTCCCATTCCCATCCTGCGAGACCAGATCGAACTCATCGACACCCCGGGCCTCGACGATACCGAACGGTTTCGCGTTCTCTTGACCGAAGAGTTGGTCAAGGACGTCGATTCGATCCTTTTCCTAACAGTGAGTGGGGCTTCCTATGGCCAAGGAGACAAGGATTTTATTATTCGGCAATTGCGGCGCAAGCAAATCAAGCACTTGCAACTGATTGTCACGAAGTGCGACGAGACTTTTGAGAATGCCGTTAGTGACGCACGAGACAACGACGACCCACCGCCTAGCTTCGCTGAGTTTTGCCTGAGGGAATCCAATCGTGTCCGCTCTGAGGTCAAGGCCACTTTAGACGAGTTGTTACAATCCAACCAGCTTACAGACGAGGAAGGATACTACTTTATCGAACAATTGGACAATGTGCCTGTGCAGCTCATATCGACCAGATACCATGACGAGGGTGATGCAGGAAAAGGCGGCATTGAGGCAGTTAGGGATGGACTCTATCGGATTCTCTCGGCCAGTCAGCGATTTGAACAATCCAGAAATGTGCTGAAGGATCGCCTTGAAATGGTGCTTGGACGGCTCCGTCGCTCATACTCCGAGCGTCTGAACACACTAGAATTGGAGTTCGATCCGGCAAAGGTGAGAGCGGAGATCGAATCGATCCGCACTGCGCTCTCATCCAATCTGGATACTTTTGGAGAGCGCTCGGGGGAAGCCCTCGGCCTCCTGGCGCGTGACCAAGAGGCCTATTTTGCTACACTTCCAGTGCATCTTGATTTGGTCGCTATGCATGCGAAGGAAGTGCTTACCGATTTGGAGAAGGCGGACTTGGTGAAACATTGGAAGACACGCCGCTGTGGTCGTTGGGGCTACTTGACGGACCTCCAAGCAAAGATCGCCGACAGGGTCTTCCCACGTGTCGAAGCTGTCTTGAATACCTTACGGGGACAACTTGATGCATTCATGGAACAAGCTGCCACCCAATTGAGGCACCTTCAGGATGACATGGGGAAAATCGAGTCGGGGCATCATCTGGCCGGGCTTGAGCCGGTAGACCTTGCTGCCTCTCAGGCACCCATGTTTGATCGACTCCGCAAGGATTTCCAAACAGTCGTCGAAGCTGAACGCGACGGTATTGTAAACAATCTGGATGAGTTCGTGAACTCCGAAGTTCAGGACCGTCTTGACAGCGCAAGATTCTCTGTTTCAAATGTTCTTGGGTCAGGAACGACCGTTCGCCAAGGGACTGAGGTCGCATCATTTTACAGCAATGTGAGGCAACTACTCGCCCGCGCGTTACGTGAGCACTTGGACGCTCGCACCAAAGAGTTCGCAGTGGCGATTCATAAGACCGCTGAGTCGGTCGCACCGCGTATTCGAGAGTCGTCCGAGGCGGTTCTACGGCAACGATTGGAGGCTATCGAATCTTCTCTTCAGGTCGCCGCAGAGGGCCAGAAGGAGCGAGTCGAATCGTATCTGGGAGAAATGCTCGGTCTGGTGGTCAATTTTGCGGCTAAACCAGTAGCATCCAAAAGCCAGAAGGACTCACTGGATGCTACTGAAAAATCTATCGATAAAACAATTACAACCATTGAAACGAAACTAAAACCGATGGAGCTTGCTGAGCAGCATTATGAAATTGCTGAAGGAGCTACGGGCTACACTTACGAGCGGATTTTGAGGCCATACATCGATACAGCGACCAAAATTAAAATTGAGGACCCTTTCGTTCGGCTGCCGCATCAAGTAGACAACTTCACTCGGTTTTGCGCCCTCGCTGTCCGGCTCGGTGGAGTCAAGGAGATTAAACTGACAACCGGGCTTCAACCCGGGGAAACGACCGATGATGTTGACAGCAGGCTTGAAACCTTACGGCGTGATCTTCAATCCCGGGACATCGAATTTATCTGGAATCGCAACGCCAACTTGCACGATCGAGAAATTCTCTTCGACAACGGCTGGATCGTAAAGATTGGTCGTGGGTTGGATATTTACCACAAACCGGAAAATTGGGTTTCGGTGGAAGCTTCCGATTTTACCATGCGCAGATGCCGCCAGACTAAAGTAGATGTTTTTCGCGAACCAGGCCCAGAAAGGAACAAATAATGGAGGTCAGGAATTAAATTCGCACATGCAATAGGTTTATTAAGAATTCCCTGCAATTAAACAATTCCAGAGCTGTAATCCAAGGCTCGTTCAAATCCATGTTTTGCTCTCACCGATGAAGCCGACCTCTTGCCCACCTGGGAAGAGCACAGCACTCCCCAGTTCAAATTTTGAGGCTGAGCGGTGCAGTTTTTTCTGTAGGGTTTAGTTTGAAACGATAAATAACCAACCACTCAACAGGCATCGTAGGCGGGGACTGACTGAACCAACCGAGGAGGAATTTGCGGAGTTGATGGAGTTGTGGGAAGAGAGCCGCAGGGAGCAACGGAAACTCTCCCTTCAAATGCGTTTGGATATCGCTTTGCAGATGCTTTGGCCATCGTGAGTGGAATGAATGCCTGAAGCCGCTTCCGCTTTGAACTCAGCGGTGCTTCTTAACACTATATGAACTGCGTTCGATGCGCTCGATGTCTTCCCGCAGATATTTCACCCTTCGTCCCATTTTAAAAAAGGGTAGCTTCCCTGCCTTTTCCCTTCTTCTCAGGGTTTCGATTGTGAGTCCCCAGCGGTTGGCGAGTTCCCTTCGTGATAGGAGTTGTGCCAGAGATTCTTTTTTCCTGGGAGATTGGGCATGGTTCATGATTATTGCGGCCATTTTGAGGAGGCGGGCGGTCTCCTCGTCTTCGATGAGATTGAGCTCTCCCAACGCTTTGTT
>CANMQB010000094.1 GCA_947499885.1 Spartobacteria bacterium | reverse complement strand
GTTGGATCCGATACCAACATCCAGTTTTTTATATTTGTCAGCATCGCTTTTTTTCACCTTGGCCACGCGTTCGGAATCCAGAACAGACAGGAGTGGGGTCTTGCGGTCGATGTAGGTAAAGGGCTGGATCTGGTAGTTCAGGTTGACCTTCCCAGCGGTGGAAAAAGGTTCGCTGATGGCATAGGGCTCCACCACGGGCATCCAAAAGAGGTCGAGTAGCAGGTGATCGCGAGGCGACTCCAGGCCTTTGTGGCCAGTCGGACCGGGACGAAAGAGAAGCGTCTGCCACGGCCGCGCGGAAAGAACTCCGGTCGGCAACGAACCGAACATCCCAGCGGAGGGGATCATACGGTTGGGCGAAAAGAGACCTCCTGCAAGAATTTCAGTGTAGTAAAAATCCAGATCAAAGAAGGGAATGCCCCCTGTGCTTATGTTTTTTTGGTTTCCATCATCCGGTTTGTTGATGTACGGGCCGTCCATCACAATGCCCATGCCGTTGTCCCAGTCGCCCGGGACGATAGGGTTGTTGGCGGCGAAAGCCCCGCTCAAGCCGGATGGCACCGCAGGCTGAGTCGGATTGGGGCTGAGGTTTCCGAGAGTCAGATTGCCACTGACATTCGTGATTGTCGGCTCGTAATACGAGGCGCCTGAAGCCAGTTTTCCGTAGGGACCGCTTCCAGGCATTTGAAATCCAGCCCCCATCATGCCCAAAAAGGCTGTGCGATTCGCCCCGTTGGCGTTGGGATGGGGTCTAAAGGCCGCTGCCGGAACCAGAGCACGATTTAGCAGCCGATAATCGGTGTAGTTTCCGCTCGGTGCCAATGTGTA
The DNA here is from genome assembly GCA_947499885.1 of Spartobacteria bacterium. Lineage (GTDB taxonomy): Bacteria > Verrucomicrobiota > Verrucomicrobiia > Chthoniobacterales > Terrimicrobiaceae > UBA967. The sequence goes on along the minus strand of CANMQB010000094.1, from coordinate 8,385 downwards.
GAAAGCATCGCGATCCGGTTCGACCAATCCACAAATGTAAGAGTATCCTCCACCGTAAAAAACGGTTTGTGGACTAATCGCAGAGTTGACGAGCATATTTGAAACCAGATGGAACCGATCACGTTGATATCCATCATCTGCAGTCATGTTTGCGGTTAATCCAAAGCCCCTGTTTCGAGCTAGCTTGGGAGTGGGAATCGTTCCGGGAAGGCTGCTGAAATCCAAGGTGTAGGTGGAAATCAATTTTTGCGCATCCGAGTTTTGCGCCCCGTTTCCGCTGAAGAACTCCAGAGTTACAGTGCCTGCTGTGAAAGCCGTAGAAATGGCATTTGCAGAAATCGGGATGATCTTTTGGCTGAAAAACGGATAGGTTGTTCGACGCTGGGCGTCACCAAATCCCAGAGAACGAGCCTTTGCACCCGCCTGCAAATAGAAGATGAGTTTTCGCGAATCGATGACTGCCCCAAATCCACGGGTTCCGGGAGGCTGATTGACTGTTCCATTTTGGGCCGGATCACAATAAATCCAATCGTCTGCTGGGAAATCCATGGCGACACCATCAAAGGTTGCCGTGTTGAGACCTTGGATGCGTAGGCTGAATCCGGATTTTGTCTCCGCATATCCCATGGCTGGATTAAAGAAACTCATGAGAAACAAGCCTTGGACGGCGACTTTGCCGTCTGCTGGGAGGCGGGTCGTGGCCCAAGATGCGGGGTTTCCCGAGTCGTGGAGAGTGCCAGCTTGGGAGGACAACACAGTTGCATTCGTGGTTGTGCCGTTAATCGTAAGATTCCCCTGTCCCACACCAACCAGCAGAAAGCCGGCATCGGCGAGCACCTCGAAGCGCCCGAAACCGCGCGTATTCCAGCTTGGGTGGATGGCGGGGGCTACGATCCCAGCGCTTGTGGAGCTGTTGGATGAGTATCGGTTCGCTGGAGCGAGAAGAGGATCTTGCAGATTGGTGATGCGCACATAGTCGAAAATCTTGGTGAGGATGTCGCGGCGGTCGGCTGGGTATTTGGTGGCGAAATTTGCGCCCCAGCCCGGGATGTTTTGCTGCGTGAGATAATCGAGATAATTCAGAAGGCCGAGGTTTCGGGGCAGTTCGATATCGGTGGTGCAGCTCTGCGAATTGGTGCGGGTGAAGTGGTAGGTTTGAGTGCCGTTGACCGTGGCCGCGCGGGCCAGCAAAAGATCTTTGGGAGAGCACCAGGTGGCTGTCGTGTTTGCGTGGATCGGCCAAACACTGACGCGGGGTGTGCCGAAGAGGGTGAGTTCCGGGGAGCGGCTGTGTGAGGTGAGGAGAAATTTCGCGCCCTCGAGTTGGTCTGCGGAGAGGAGGGTCGTCGCCGAGCGGTCAGCTGCGTAGAGGAGCTCACCAGCCGAGGAGAGAAGACGCTCAACTTTGGAGGTGTTGTTGGCCGTGTTTGCCACCGTGGCGTCGCGGGAGCCTCCGTAGGTGTAGCGGGGGGTGAGCTGGAGGACTTGGGTGCTGGTGAGTGATGGGAAGACCTTGCCGAGTGTGGTCGTGCCGGGATGGCCGGGATAGCGTTGGAATTCGCCATTGGCTGGCTGGTATTTTGCGAGATTCCGTTCATCGGGCGCGTCGAAGCGTGGAGTGTCCCAGAAGGTGGCGTTGGATGAGGTCGCATTTCCGCGTCCGCCGGCGGTATTGATATTCAACCGGCTGGTGTTGTCATCGGCCCAGAAGGCGATGCGGCCTACAATCGGATTGGTAGCACTGGCGCCCGTGACTGCGACGCTGTCTGTCCCGCCCGCTGCCGCGGTGGGGGCCACGATTTCTCCACCTTGCAGGACATAGAGCCAGCGGACGGGCATCGGCAGGGAACGGTTCGTATTGTTGCCGGTGAGGACTGAGATCGAGGCGGTCGCATTGCTATTGAAACCCTCGATCGTTCCCATGGATGACGGATCGAGAATCGGGAAGCGCCTGGTGACTGTTCCATTCGAGGAAATATCGACTGGCGCGTTCAAATCCACCCAGAGCGACTTCAGGCCGGTCCAGTCGGAAGCGGTCGGGAGGTCTGCGGCGAGATCGGCGGGATCGGATGTGGTGAGCGAGGAGGAGGAATAGAGGCGATAGATCGTGCGAAGTGTGCCCGAGGTATTGTAGAGGCGGATGGCACCGGGCTGGGAGGCCCAGGATGTGAAATTCCCGGCGGTGGTGGCGTGGTCGATCTGAGCTTGCACCAAATTGACAGCCGTATCGCCGAGAGAACCGGCAGAACTCGAAGCCAACTCGTTTGCAGTGGATTTTCTGAGGGTGACCGTGCGTGCGAAAAATCCGATGGTGACGATGGCAACAAGTACCAGCATGCCCAAAACAATGACAAGGGCGGCACCACGGTTATGGAAGCGGGGGGAAATCATGGTCGGTAAAGAATGGGGCGTGAGGTGTCGGGGTTGACTTGAATTGTGGCGTAGTTTGAGGGTGTGGCCTCCTCGCGGGCGGAAATGGTGAGGTAAAGATTCTTGCGATTCGCTGCAGCGGGAGGGGACTCGAGCGCGCCGGAAGGGCGGATGGCAAAGGAACGGTAGGTGGCCTCCGCCCATGATGTGCCTACTGGCATGGTTCCATTACCCATCGTTGCCAGCCAAGGAGAGAGTGACTCGTTGAGCAGAATACCCTGGGGTAAAACGACCGGCTTTTCTGCGGATTGGTTGAGGCCTGGCCACCAGAGTTGGAGGGCCGAGAAAGGCTCACCGGTTTTCTTGAGAAATCGTAACTCGATCGTGCGATTGCGCACCGCGGCTAACTGGCGAGCCAGTTCGATTTGCCCGGAGATCAGGTTGGTGGCTTGCGTGATGCTGCTGGAAGTGGCGATGGAATTGAATGCGGGGGTCACCAAGACAAGAAGAATCCCCAGAACGGCCACCACCGCCAGCAATTCAATCAATGAGAATCCTCGTCTTTTCATCATTTGCTCCATTTCGCCTCACGAAGGGTGACCGATGAGGACAGCACCAGGTGGTTGACCTTGGCCGCCGTCAAAGCCACCCGTACGGCTTCTAAGTCGGCATCAAAGTTGGTGACATCCTGAAAGCGATTGGCGAATGCCGCTGTGATCGCCGCTGGAGCGGTCGAACCCGATGCCAAGCGGGCCGCTGATGTTTCGTCCATCACAATCATGGTGACTTGCACCGAGGGTGGGAGCTGCGCTTTTTGAATGGCGCTCCCTTGGCGGGAATCGTATTCGAAATTGCCACTCAAGTCATTTCCCTCGGGATCTTGCGCAACCGGCAGGCGAGGCCAGAGAACCAGGGCCAGAACATTGGAAGCGATGGGAAAACCGACGTCAGGAATGGTTTTCACCGCATTCGTCCATGATCCGTCTGCCGTCGCAAAGACCGCGAGGCTTTCCGAAGGTTGAATTCCTTGCATCAAACGAAAGCGAAATTGCTCCTGCACATGAGTTGGCTTCCACTGCGAATCCCCACTAAATTCAACCCAAAATCCCACAGCGTTCAAGAGCCCCGTGGACACTGCGTTGCCAGTTCTCGCGAGAGGAGCCTGAAAAAAAACGGCGTGGCCGTTAGCTGATGGTGTGATCAAAAAATGCAAATCCGATTTGCGAACATAGTCGGTGGGATTTGCGGGATTATCGTAATCCCAGTACGTATTCAGGGTCGCCTGAGAAAGCGTCGAACAAATTTGGTCAAACCCGGCACGCGCGGCGGAGTATTGATCGATTTTGGCGTGGGCATTCCGCAGGATATTCAAGAGCGAACCGGTGGCCGAGGACAAGAGAATGACCAGAATTGCTAGGATCGTGCTCGCCACGAGCACCTCGATGAGAGAAAAACCACTGCAACGCTTGGCACGACATTTTCCCATACACTTTTATTGGGAAGCCTGCCGAGCCACGATCATGGTAAAAACATTCGTTGACTGGGAAGCAACCGGCGCGAAAGCCGGGTAAGTAACCCTCATTGTCATTCGCTTCGCACTGCCTTCAAAGCCCCCCACCTGTCCCGGGATTTCCGGGGCCGATGCCGTGAAACCCAGTTGAAAAAAGCGATCCATTTGAGGCGCGGTTGCAGCTAGGCGACGGCCGGATTGGTCGAAATACCAAGCTTGCTGTGGCAGATCATTCGCCGTATTCCCCGAAAGATTCGTAAAATTTGCCGTGTTCAGCTCCGAGCGCACTTCCTTTCGGATCGCCGACAGAGAGGCCTCGGTTGCGGCGTTTTGAAGGCTTTGCAGACCATTCGGAACAAGGGCTAATAACGCCAGAAGACTGAATGTCACGATTCCCATAGCAATACAGACCTCGATCAATGAAAAACCCCTCAACGACGTTTTACGAAAAGTTGGTGGCTTATTGTAGTGCATTTTGTAGTGGGGGACGTAATGTAATTACTTACTTTTTTTTGATTGTCAACAAAACCTTTTAAAAGTAGTGTTGTTTCCAAGATCAATTGGGCAACTTCCATTTGATATCGGTTCGCAAATAACCCCAAAAAAAATTGTCAAGTTTAAAAAAGTAGTTACATTTCCGACTAGTCTGAGATTGCCTTGCAGGAAAGAGTGCAGAATAAAATTTTACCCCCCATCTTATGAGATTTTTAGCTTTTCAAACCTCCTCACCTCTTTGCCGTAGGCATAATCAAGCCTTGCAAAAGAGCCCGAACAAATTTGGTTTTACATTGATCGAGCTGTTGATAGTCGTTGCAATTATTGGAATATTGGCTGCGTTACTTTTGCCGGTTTTGGGTCGGGTGCGAGAAAAAGCAAATACAGGGAAGACATTGTCAAACCTCAGACAACTTCATCAGGGTGCCGCCACATGGGCTACGGAGAACAATGGGAATTTTCCTGTATGGCACGACGATGTACAGCCGTCTGGAGAGATATGGGTCAATGCTATTGCAACTATTGCTTATCCAAATGTTGTAGCCAATGCGGGAACAGCAAACACATGGGTCTGGGATAGGTGGCCCAAAGGATACGAAGGAACCATTTTTCGATCGCCAAATGCCGAGCGGGGAGCGAATGGGTCTGTAAGCTATAATCGAATCATTCCCTCCTATGGATATAACAGCAAATTCACGCGAGCCACAGGGCGGAACTTGATGGTTCGATTTCCGCCGTCCAAGACAGTGATGTTTGCGGACAACGATGGAAAGTCGCATGCATTGCTTCCAGTTGCCTACCCGGGTTACGGAGCACTCAATCCCCGAAATGGAGCAAGCAGTCCCTACGCGGCAGATGGTTTGGCGGCGGTGGTTTTTTTGGACGGCCACTCCGAGATGCTCACTGCGGAACAATGCAAGACGCTCTCCACGAATGCCACCGATGCCTTTTGGGGAAAGTGAGAGTTATTCAAAGGAATCTCACTGGGACAGAGGAGGCAGAGCCGCAGTGGACTCGCGGATGATCAGTTCCGTAGGGGTTTGTTTTTCAATGATCGGTTGAGAGGAATTTTTTTGTCTTGTGAGTTCGAGAAGAATCGAGGCAGCCTCGCGCCCAACTTCGATGCTGTTTTCAACAGTGGATGTCAGCGGGGGAGAGACGATGGAGGCGGCACGGCCATTGCCGTGGGAAACGATGCTGAGATCCCCTGGAATATTGAGTTTGCGTCTTTTGGCGACGGCATAGAGTCCAAAGGCAATGGGCTCGTTGGCGCAAAAAATTCCCGTGATCTGCGGATGCGAATCAAGAAACTGTTCCATGAGTGCCTCGTCGGGCATGAAGGCAGGCATAACAACCTGCGCAACCGAAACTTCCGAGTGGGCCATGGCCGTCTGGGTGAACCCCTCTGCGCGTTCGCGACCGGTGCTGATGTTTCTGGGGCCTCCAATATGACCGAGCACCCGGTGACCGAGACCGGTGAGGTGTTCCGCAGCGAGTTTCCCGCTTTGGAAGTCGTTGCAGCCTACGAAATGGCATTGGGCGCGTGTGAGGCGGCGCACGACGACCACGAGAGGGATGTGGCGCGAGTGTATTTCGTCGAAATATTCGTCAGAAATCGTGTCGTCGCCTGGAAAGAGAACGATCCCTTCCACGCGCCGATCGAGGAGGTGGTAGATCATCTCCAATTCGTTGATGGCCGCAGACGGGCAGTCTAGGGCAATGGGGACATAATTGTGATGAGCGAGTTCCTGCTGGAGTCCGGTTAAGAGTTGGGCTCCCCATTCCGCATGTATGGGAAGGATGGCCCCAATGAGGCCGGTGCGACCGGTTTGAATGCCAGAGACCAGTCGATTGGGGCGGTAGCCGAGGGCATTGGCGACGGCTTCGACGCGCTCGCGGGTTTCAGTCGAGAATTTGGCCTTCCCGGCAAGGATGCGGGAAACGCTGGCAACGGTGAGATTGGTTGCTTTGGCGATGTCTTTGAGTGTTGGCTGTAGCGATGGATGCTTCAATTGTGGTTAGGCGGGATTTGGCGAACGCCGAATGCATTCTCTATAATTTTTTTATGCGACTTTTTCAAGTCTTTTTTTGATCTCATACCCGCTATCGATCTGCGCTTTTAGAAACGGAAAGTTAGGCCATTGGGATTTTGCGACGGCGGGCGATCACCCAGGAGGCCGCGAGCAAAGAGGCCAGCAAGAGCATTCCCGTCGAGGGCTCGGGAACGGCCGTAGTGATGGCGAGTTGGCCGTTGGATTCGGAAAAAGCCCATGCGTTGCCACCTGAATTGTAGGACCAATTGCCGCTTCCGCCGTTGACAAAGGCGCCCACCCCATAAGCACCCGAGAACGTCACAGAGGTAAGGCCTGCAGTGGCGCTGCCAGCGTTGAAGAGGCTGAAGGATTCACCACCGAGCAAGAACGCGCTTCCGAATTCGAAAGTGAGTGATCCACCATAAACAAGTGGGCCAGTGACGTTGATGCCGTCGTATTGCGTTCCGCGGGTGGTGCCATTGATTTCCATGGTGATGGCGGCGGTGGAGGTCAGTGAAAGATTGCTTCCGAAAGTCAGGACGCCTGAGCTGTTTCCTGGGCGAAGGTTGCCGTTGACGGTCGCAGCGCCGTTGATCGTTCCCGTGCCGCCCAGTGTGGCTCCATTAGCAACTGTGACAGTGCTGGAAGCACCCAGAGTCCCATTCACCACAAGACTGCCAGCATTAACGGTCGTCGTGCCGTTGTATGTATTCGCTCCACTGAGAGTGAGTGTGCCGGAGCCTGTCTTGGTGAGGGACCCAGCACCGCTGAGGACGCCTGCGTAGGTGGTGGAGGCGTTGTTGTTGCCCACAGACAGGGCGACGGCCGTCGAAGCATTGTTCGTGAGAGCAATGTTGTAGCCAGAGCCAGCGCTGGCACCGGAGAGACCCCCGAGCGTGAAGGCGTTGGCGACCTCTGCGGAGGAGAAGGACACATTGCCCCCGCCGGTCATGACCAGAGTGCTGTTTTGAATGGCGTTCTGATTGGCCAGAGCCAGCGTGCCAGCGTTGATCGTGGTCGAGCCGTTGAAGGTGTTTGCCCCGGAGAGCGTGAGCGTGTTGGTGCCCGCTTTGACAAGGTTGAAATTGTTTTCGTTCGTGCCAGCTCCACCGAGTGTGACGTTGCCAGTGAGAGTGAGATTCGAGGTATGGTTCATGGTCAGTGTGCCGTAGCTGGCGGCTCCACCGATGATTTTGCTGCCGGTGCCGTAAATCGTAATCGCCCCGTTGAAGGTGGCGTTGCCGCCGGAAAGCTTGAGCACACCGTATTGCGAGGAATCCGTCGTCGTTGCGTTGATCCCAAAGGTCAAACCCGTGGCGGCGACCGATCCAAGCACATCGAGCGTGCCGCCAGCACCCCTGAGGTTAATCAGCGCGGCTGTAGCTGCGGATTTAACAGTCATCAAGGCTGAGGGAGATGTAAGGTTGGTCGTTCCGCTCCAGCTTTGCACATCGCTCAGGCTGTCGCCCATGATCAATTTGCTATCGGCTGTGCTCAATGTGATGATCGTCGAACCCAGGGCTTGATTTCCCGCGATCGTCCAGTTGCCTGACCAAGTGCCGAAGAGAGAGCCTCCGTGGCCGGAGATGGCCCCTTCGATGCGACCGTTACCTGCTCCGTTGAGGCGGATTTGGTAAATATTTGCAGAAGTCGCCGAGATAGGACCTGTGAGGAGGAGATCCGTTGCGGCAGGCCCATTGTTGGCGGTTAAAGTGAGAAGCGTTGTGCCCCCAGCGGTGGTATCGACAGTGAGTGCGGAGGCGATGGTGGCTGTGCCATTGAGGGTGGTAACAGCAGTGAGTGATTTATTGGCTCCAAGGGCGATGGTGCCGCCAGTGAGGGTGGGCGCTCCTTCTTGGAAAGTGAGATTTCCGGAGGCTTGCGCTCCGCTGATAGTCACGGTGAAGGGATTGATGGCATCGGTTCCGGCTGAGAAGAAACCCTCATCCGCAGCGGTCATGCCGGTGGAAAAGGTGC
>CANMQB010000093.1 GCA_947499885.1 Spartobacteria bacterium | reverse complement strand
CTTATTGGATCGATGCGCCAACTCAGTAAATCCCCTCAACGCATCGCTTCTTATTTCAACCATCCAGCCGTTGCTTATGCTAAGGCGGCTTGAGTGCTACTTATTAACTTGCCGGAGTAATACCTATCAAAATCATGGATTTTACTCCGATGCGATCGTCACCGGAGGCTACAGCAACTATAACACGAAGCGATCGATCCAATTCAGCTCGATAGATCGCACCGCAGATGGCGATCTCGATGGCATGCAATTTAGCACATACATCGACTTCGGTTATGACATGTATATTGGTAATTTTACCTTCGGCCCAATCATCGCCGGGCAATATGCTTACATGGGAATCTCGCCTTTTACCGAACAAGGCGCCGGCAGCCTCAACCTCGACGTCGAGCAGCAAAACGTCAGCAGTCTGAGGAGCAGCCTGGGCGGACGGATCGCTTATACTTGGAAACTGACAAAAAAAGTGTCTTTAATTCCCGAGGTGCGAATGTTTTGGCAACACGAGTTCCTCGAAAACTCTCGCAACATAGACGCTAGCCTAGACGGTGGTAACATCACAGGGTTTGGCTTTGAAACAAGTGCGCCCGAACGGGACTCGGTCTTCGCTGGCGCGGGAGTCATCGCGCAATTAGGTCAAAACTGGAACGCCTCATGCTAGAACAACGTCGACTTTGGCAGGCAAAATTACATCGCCCAAATGGTTTCTGTCGGTTTGCAATGGAAGTTCTAACCAAGGAATCCCACCATTTCTCACATCGTCATGTTGTTATGACTTTTGATGTTTTCGGCATTCGCCTTGCCCGCCAAGCGGTATGAGCAGGAGGAATGTCGAAAGTCCCGAAGGGTGAAGCGCGGCAACGACCACCTTCTGCTAGAGATGCCACTGGCACAGGAAAAACACTGCGTCCTTTACCAGAAAACCATCGATGACTGGCGCCATGTAGAGATCGTTCCCGCAATAGTCAATTAGATATCGGGCATTAGGTTATACACCCCATTGAGTTTCTCCGCTCCTTACGCAAAATTGTGAGCCATGAAAAACTACATGTTCTTATTGCTGGCCGTTACGAGTCCGTTTGTGTTCTCCAATTGCAGTTTCAGCGTCAAAACACAAAAACCACAGACTACCGAACTGGTGAGAACAACCACGGAAAAAACCACAACCAACCGCCCCAATTCCACTACTGTCGAGACCCAAACATTACGCTCTTATTAATTAACTTGTAAATAGCTAGATAAACACAAATCTTGGGGATTGGTAACCCCCCAACGCAGCGTCGAGGCCGAATCCGCCTCTTACTGACACAATATCCCGCGAGCCACTATGCGCGCGGGATATCTCTAATACGCCAACAACAAACTCCCTCTTTTTTCGATCTCCGGCCATCCCAGCTAAAGAGTCGTAAGATTCTTATTTAAAAAGCGCTAGTCGCGTTTACTAGCATCGCCTCACGGCGCGAGAGGAGTTGGTTGAAGGTTTGAGTAAATAAGTGTGTTTCCCGCTACCTCCCCACCTCCGCGCAGCCCCGTAACCGAGGCTGCGTGAGGGGGGAGTCTGATCACTTTGATTGCCCCCTCAAGTTTTATGGATGGCCTACTCTACAGCACGCGGCGTCCTTGGATTATTCGGACAAGCAAGACCACAAGGGCCACCACCAGAAGGATGTGAATTAATCCTCCCATGGTGTAACTCGTAATCAAGCCCAGAGCGTAGAGCAGAATCAGTAAGATCGCTATAGTCATTAACATAGGTATATTTCCTTTCTTTTTTTGAAACGAGGATTTGGGAATTCCTCATCCTCATATTTCTTGGCCCCCACCATGGCCCACCGGCATCGAGCCTTCCATGGGGTGTTCGTCTCATGGCCAAACCCAAATTTCGGAACGAACTTAACAAACGAAAACACACATTATGAAACCTGAAGACATACTCGAACAAGCCAATCAAACCGCCAAGCAAGTGAAATCCCTCTACAACCGCGCTGTGGAGAAAACATGCGAGGGGTCCAAGGCTGCGGATGATCTTTTACACCACCATACCTACAAGACGCTCGTTACGGGAATGCTTGTGGGCGTGGTCACCGGCTATTTCCTCGCGCAGAAATGCCGCTGCTGTTCCCGTTGACATGCAGCTTGCCACTTCGAGCGCCTAAAATCTTATGAAGAATCTCCTCCTCGCATCTATCCTGCTGATCATTCTCGGCGTGGTGGCCTTGACCTACCAGGGCCTTACCTACACCACCACGGAGAAAGCGATCGAGATTGGGCCGTTGCAAATCACGGCTGAACGCACACACACCATCCCTCTCCTTCCCATTCTTGGCGTCACTGCCATCGTCGGCGGGGTAGTTTTGTTGTTGGCCTCACGTCGAAACGCTTGAGCCCTCTGGGGTAGCGAGAAATTCGTGCGGTTAGAGCCCCGTGTAAAAAATTCCCTATTACGAGATTGGGGATTGAGAGTGGGTCATCACCCCCATGGCGAAGCTGATGCTGCAAGAGTAAAATGTTAATTATGAAACTGATTACCACAATCCTTGCCGCCGCCATGCTCACTGGATGCGCTGCCTATGATGAACTCATGCGAATCACCAACTCCAACTACTCGGGCCAATCCGGCAATTACAACCAAAGGCAATACAATCGGAACCCTCAAAGCGATCGCTACCAGCAAGGCTATCGGGCAGGGTATTACGATTCGAGAAATCCCGGATATTACTAAGCGCAGATTCGGAAGATTTAACCACAGAGGACACAGAGAGCACAGAGGATGAGGTTTTGTGGCAAGTTGAATCCGAAAACTGATTTTTAGACAGGAAGATTTACGGGGTGTTGGAGGTAACACAAAACATGGAATGCTTATCGAATTGTAAGCAACTCATTCTCTACTCTGTGCTCTCTGTGTCCTCTGACTCGCTCGCTCCCGCTCGGTTGATTCGCAGGTTCTCCCAACCCGCTTCTCCTTCGGAGCTGCCTGTCGGCAGTCTTTCTCGACCTTCCCCAAGGTCTCGATTCACCCTTCGGGCCAACCTTCGGTTGCTCTATCTCAAAGGCCCCGCCTTTTCGGTTGTGGTCAATTCCCCTGGAGTGGTTTCTGAAAGCGATTTCTCGGCGCCCGTGGTTGAAAAATGGTTCAGGCGAGGACGCTGACCCTTCCAGATTTACGAAACGCGCGGCGTTTTATTGGAGGGCCATCGTTCCGCATGGCCCACTTCTTAGCCGCGAAGCGGCGTCTCTGCTGGATGCAAAGGCGGCGTTGGCGATCTGCCGGGCCTTTTCTACCGCCAAGAGAAACGAAAAAGCCATTTCGCCTTGCAGCGAAATGGCTTCTCTTTGGTTTCTTTATTTAGGTCAACCGAGGATTAACTTTTAGTCTTCGACCACAACGGTATCAATCTCATGAATGACGCCATTGGCAGTGATTATGTCCGTGGCGACAACCATAGCGTTGCCATAGGACACTTTCCCATTTTGCACGGCTATCTCGACATCCTTGCCGTCGAGTGTTTTCACTTCGCCGGCTTTGACATCCGCCGCTTTGACTCGGCCTTTAATGACATGCCCTTTGAGGATAGCCGCAAGTTTTTCGCGGTTAGCTGGTTTGAGCAGCTCTTCGAGTTGACCTTCGGGGAGTTTTTTGAACGCCGCGTTGGTTGGAGCGAAGACAGTGAACGGCCCCTGCCCTTGGAGAGCAGTGACGAGTTCCGCAGCCTTGATCGCAGTGACAAGCGTACTCAGCTCCGACTTGCTTGCGGCTGCAGCCACGATGTCGGGTTGGGCCATAGCGGGGGACATGGGATCCGCAGCGGTGGCGTGTTGAGGTGTGAGTGTGGCAACCGCAAGTGCGGCGGCCATGGTGGTGGCGGTGATGTATGATTTCATTTATTATGTTTGTGTCTCGATGAATTCGAGAAGGCCATTAACTCATGGTCTGGGAAGAGCTGGTATGGGGTGTTATCCTCATCTGGAGGAGGCGGGCGAATCGTTTCATCTTACGCGAGGCGGAGCAGGCGATTGGGTGCTTAACCCTATGGCGGAAAAAGTCGCCAAGGCTGAGTCTGGCTGAGGATCCGGAGAAAAACGGATTCATCGAATGTAGATGATTTCCCATATCCACTCAGCACTGGAGTTTTCCGCCCAGATTCCTCGCTACACCGAGATCCTGCGGGTGTTGTTCAAATATGGATTTTCTGATGTCCTGAAGTTGGTTGTCCTCCAGCGGATCATGGGAATTGAGGCCAGCGAAATGCCGACGCATGACTCAGGCCTGCTGGCAAAACCTCCCGAGGAAAGGTTGCGATTGGCTCTGGAGGAGTTGGGGCCGACATTTATCAAGTTTGGGCAGATCGTGAGTTCGCGTCGTGATTTGGTCAACGCGGACTACTTCGGCGAGCTCCGCAAACTCCAAGACGATGTGCCCACTTTTCCCGGAAAAGAAGCAAAGCGCATCTTCACCGAGGAAATCGGGATGAGCGCAAGCAAAGCCTTTGCCGAGTTCGACGAGAAACCCATGGCTGGCGCCTCGATGGCCCAAGTTCACCACGCCACGACGCATCAGGGGGTAGCTGTGGCCGTAAAAATCCAGCGTCCCGAAATTCAGGGTCTCATCGATAGGGATCTCTCCATCTTGCAGGACTTGGCGAGTCTCTTAGAAAAGCATGCTCCGGATATCGCCTTCATAAACCCGGTCGACGTCGTGAAGGAGTTTTCCAAAACCCTCCTGAAAGAACTCGATTTCACGAACGAAGCCGAAAACATGGAACGCTTTGCTAATCAGTTTGATAAATCTGAGACCATCAAGGTTCCCGGCGTCCTTCGTGAGTTCAGTAGCAAGAAGATCCTCACGATGGAGTTCATCTCGGGTTACTCCGTGAATGATCCCAAGGTGCTGCGGAGGCATCACATCGACCCGGCCCTGCTTTCGGAGAGCATTTCAAGGCTTATATTTAAGCAAATCTTCGTGCATGGCTTCTTCCACGGGGACCCTCATCCCGGCAATATGACCGTGCTCCCGGGAGGAGTCATGGGACTCTATGACTTTGGAATGATGGGGGAATTTTCCATGGGTTTTCGCTCGAGCGTGGCCAATCTCCTTGCCGGCTTGGCAGAAAAGGACAACAGGCAGGTCATGAGCGCACTCGTCGATATGTCCGAATCAGGGAGCTTGGTTGATTCGGAAAAAATGCTGCGAGCTGTGGAGGAGTTTAGTAACAAGAACCTCACCAAACCCCTCGCGCAGATTCACCTTTCGGGCGTTTTTAACAAGCTGCAGGAACTCTTGCGCGAACAACATCTCCAAATGAAGGGGAGCTTCTACCTGGGCATTAAGGCCCTCTCCCAAATCGAGGCGATCGGGCGTGAACTCAATCCCAAGCTCAATTTTGTCGTCATCGGAGAGCCCTACGCGATCAGGTTGCTGGAGGGGAAATATCGCCCCGAACACATTTACCATATCCTGAGAAAGCTCTCCTCGACCTCGCTCGACATCTTGGATGATTTCCCGGGAGACATCCGCATCCTCTGGAAGCGCCTGCAGCGCGGTGAAATCAACATTCCCATCCAGCACAAAATCGATTCAAAAGGTTTTGAGCCCCTCCGAAAAACGCTGAATACAACCTTCAACCGGCTTGGCAACGCGATCCTCGCTGCCGCTGTCTTGATCTGTTCGACAAACCTCATTCGCTCCGACCTCTCGCCGAAAATCTGGGGTATCCCAGCTCTTGGGTTAATCGGGTTGGCTTGGGGAGTATGGATGTGCCTCAGACACGCGATCTCGACCCGGCGCAGCGACGGACTGTAGAGGCCATACCCGGAACAACTCGGCGTTTTTTTTGAAACCCTTCGCGCCGCTGCGCGACCCTATCGATGGGAATCAAAAATCTCTCCTCACATTTTCTTGATGAAATCTTGAAGAGTCGAGGCACCGTCCTCTATCGCTTGTGCGAGGGTCTTGGAGGCCTTGCCGAGTAGGTTGTGGGCTTTCCTTTTGGCAAGGACTCGGGATTTCTCTGTCGTTTCGGCGCCTTCTTGAATGCCAGTGCGAAGCAACGCCGTGGCCTCATCGAGGAATTTCAGAGTTTGTGTCGCCAATCTCGTGTGCCGAACGGTTGATTTGGTGGTAGCCTTGGGAGGAAGTTTCGCGTGGACGGACTTTTTCTTTGTCACTGGTTTTTTGGCTGCTCGGCGGTGCGTGTTTGTTGTCATGGTCGAAAGTTAGATCACTGGATGCTCGGTCGCTATGGGTAGTTATCAGACCCATTGCCGTTTCAGACCACGACCCACTCGTATGCCAAATTTTCAGCGCGAAGGCGTGAGTTCTGAAATTCGCGTTTTTTTGAGTAGCTGGTATGTTGTTTGCATGAATTCTTCATTGATCGTTTCCGCGCTCGTCATTTTAGGCGTCGCTTTATCGATTTGGGGCTGCAAGACCTCACGTTCGGGATATGAATCGGCGCCATACTCTGCCGTCCTGTCGAATGGCAACTACGAGCTGCGTGACTATCCGGAATTGACCATTGTTGAAACGCCCATGCCGCAGGCGGGCGGTGGGGAAAATTCAGGCTTCGGCAAATTGTTTCGCTACATCACAGGCAACAACAAAAGCCGGGAATCCCTTGCCATGACAACGCCTGTGTTCATTTCCCAAGATCTCCACACGATGGCATTTGTCCTACCAGCTAAGGCCTCTGTTGAGAGCGCCCCGGCACCCATGGACTCCTCGGTGAGCGTTAAAAAAATTCCTGCAGGCCGATTCGCTGTGCTTCGGTTCAGCGGGTCTCGGTCCGCAGCGAAGGAATCGGAATGTCTTGCTCTCCTGAGAAGTTGGATTGCCGACAAAGCTCTCACGGCCGTCGAGCCGCCGATCTATGGCTATTTCGACCCGCCTTGGACTCCCTCATTTTTGCGGCGCAACGAAGTCATGCTGCGCCTCACTCCTAAAAAATAGCCCCGCCTCTCGGCACCCTGAGAAATAGGGGCTACTGCATCCGCCTTGGCGACTGCATTTCAGCAGGCCAAGCGATCTCGACAGAGAAGCGTCTCTCTCCATCGTTCTGGAACGGCTGCACCGCCTGCTCCGACCAAGGCACCGATGACAATACCGCGATGGCAGTTGTCGCCTCCAAGGTTTGCGTTGGCGATGAGGGCCGATTCAAGGTTGTTGCAGTATTTCCAAGCCAGAAAGAGCGAGGCTGGAAAGGCATCCTTGAGGTAGCAGGCTGGGCTCAGGATTGCGCCAATGACTTCTTCGTCGGGACGCGCAGCCCAGGCTTCCAACTGCCTGCGTCCGACCCATCCGTTGCCGAACTTCTCGATGCTCTCGCGCACGCTGCCGCCGTTCAGGATAGCCACAAGCATTTTGGCGAGGTCGCGTGCGGCCGTTTCGACGAGTTCCCCACGGTGTGTTGTGCGAACATGGTCTTGCACGACCTCGAGCGCGCGAGTTTCATCCTCCGCAAACCAAGCCGCGAGAATCGGCACATGGGCCAATCCGCCAATGTGGATGTCCTCGCCCCCGCAGTCCTCTGGTTTTTTCCCGCGCGCAAACTTGGTGAAAAAGTTGCGATGACATTCCTCGACATAGGTATCGTGGTGCCGGCCAGGAGCGGTCATGAAATCGATGTAGAGCTGGAGATAGCCTGCGCGGTCGTACTCTTTGCCCTCGCGCAACATGGCGAGCAAGGCCAGCGCGAGTTGCATATTCAGGGTATTCTCGCCCGCTTGGAGAAACTGGTGATAATGAATGCCGCGCTGGCCCCAGTATTTCGCCTGATCGTGCAAGATTTCGCCCTTGGGATTCAGCGCCGCGTAGTTTGAACGCCAGAGAATGCTGTCCGCGTGCGGATTCTTCGGTGCGACGAGATTCACCACGCGCCCGTAGTCCCGCGCCAGTGCCGCTCGGTCATAATACCAATGCACCGGCATCGAGAGCGCGTCTCCGAGGAATGCCCCAAAGAGGCAGTTCTGTTTTTTGAGTTGAAGATCGTCCATCTTCTAACCTTCGCCTTTCATCTCGACTCAATCAATAGTCTTCAGAACAGCACGGCGCGGCGATTTTCACGCCATAAGTGTGGAGTCGGAACACTGCCATTTTTACGATAGTGGGATTATTTTGAATTTCGGTTCTGTCGAAAAAATTGTTTCTCGGATAGGAGTTCACAGGACCATTGCGCATGAAAAAACTGCCCGAATCCGATTTTGAGGAAATGTTCTCGCGCTCCAGTGGACCGGGTGGGCAGCACGTGAACAAGGTCTCCACTGCTGTGACGCTGCGGCACACCCCCACCGGGCTCATGGTGACGGTGTCAGATTCCCGTTCGCAGGCTATGAATCGTGAGACAGCTCGACGCAGGCTTCTTCGAAAGATCAAAGACGCAGCGGAGGCGAAAAAAAAGGCCCTTCTGGCAGAGGCAGCTCGCGAACGCCGGAGAAAAGCGACACGCTCACGCGGCACAAAAGCGAAGCTGGTCGAATCCAAACGCCGACGCGCCGAAACAAAAAAGATGCGGGGCCGGGTCGCCTGACAAATTATGAAAACTACCAAAATCACTTCGAAAATCGCACCGCCCCTGGCTTCTGGTGGGCCAAGCGGGACACCCAGGCCCCATTCACCTGCGCCAGAAGCGAACGAGCTTTTGAATGACTCGGCCGAACGCCTCTGCGCCGCGTGTGGCATGTGCTGCAATGGTGTGCTTTTCCATGGAATGGCTGTCCAACCCGAGGACCAGCTGCGCGCATTATTGGCCAAGGGAATCAAAACCAGGCGCCGCGACGGGGAGTTGCAGTTCCTTCAACCCTGCCCGGCTCATGTCGGAAATTGCTGCCGGATTTATAAAGATCGGCCACAGCGCTGCCGGGCGTTTGATTGCCGCCAACTGCTCGCCGTTTCAGCGGGCGAAATCACCGAAGCGCACGCCATGATAAAAATCGCGGAGGCACGCAAGCGGAGTGACCGTGTGCAGGACTTACTCGCCCAACTGGGTGACGAGCGCGCACACCGACCCCTCGCCACCCGGTGCGCCGGCGTTTTCACGCCGCCACTCGACCCCTCGCCCCAAGCAGAGACTCTGCGAGAGGAATTGCAGGAAGCCATGCGCGCATTGCAAGAAATGCTGGCCAAGGATTTCCGCCCCTCAAACTAGGGGTCAGTGTTGAATGGCGCTAACTTAAGCTCGGTTTGGGACGTTTCGCCGGGGTGGGGCTTTGGGATTTCTGGGGCAGCGCAAAAATGATT
>CANMQB010000092.1 GCA_947499885.1 Spartobacteria bacterium | reverse complement strand
AAACCTGGCTCCTCGCTGATGCGGACGGCCAGATCGAGCTCACCCACTCTGTCTCCGCCGGTCTCGACTACGCTGCCATCGGGCCCGAGCATAGTTTCTATCGCGACTCCGGCCGCATCGACTACGATTACGCCACCGACTCCGAAGCCCTCGCCGCCTTTCGCGCGCTATCCGAAATTGAAGGCATTATCCCAGCCCTCGAGACGGCCCATGCCATTGCGTATGTCATGAAGGCCGCTCCAACCATGGCAAAAGACTCCATCCTCATTGCCAACCTCAGCGGCCGTGGCGATAAAGACGTAAGCCAAGCGGCAGAGATTTTGTTGGCGTGATGAGACGCCCTCGCGCAGATCACCGCGCGTTGAAGGTCGCCTTCCTCTTTATTGGGATGCCTGTGGGGGGGGCGGAGGATTTTGCTCTTGGAGTTTATCCCCATCTCGCTCCCGAGGTGGACGCCCGTTTTGTATGCCTCCGTGAATTGGGTATGCTTGGCGAGGAGGCCGTGGCAGCGGGTTGGCCAGTTGAATTGGTGCCGCTTTTTCCGAGGAAACGCATCAGCCCACTGGCAGTATGGAAGTTTTCCCGTTGGCTTGAGCGCGAGAGGATCGATGTGATTCATTCACAGACATACCATGCTCATCTTTTTGGAGTTGCCGCCGGTCGCTTGGCAGGAGTTCCCTCGATTCTTCACCAGCAAAAAACACTGGGAGCGATGCCGCTTCGCAAGAGAGTTTTGTTCCAGATCTGTTTGCAGGGAGCCAAGAAAATCCTCACGCTTTCTGAACAAACCCGCGGGGAACTCAGCGCACGCTTCTCGACTCCTCCCAAGCGGATTGAAGTGGTGCCAAATGCCATTGATGGCGATCTTTTCCGCCCCACTGCTGACAAGCGTGTTATCCGAAGAAATCTCGGCCTCCCCGAGGATGAGATTCTTTTGGGGACGGTTGCCTCTCTACATCCTGTGAAAAATCACAAGGCAACCATTGAAGCACTAGCCATCTTGCGCCGCCGAGGGCTGAGTCCCAAAGCCGTTTTTGTGGGTGATGGCGTGGCGCGCAAAGACCTCGAAAATTTTGCGCTGGAGCAAGGGGTCGGGGAGCAGATTGTTTTTGCTGGACGGCAGCGACCATCGGTCCCGTGGTTTCAGGCCTTGGATTTCTTTGTGCTGCCTTCGTTCTGGGAAGGCCAGGCGCTCGCGTTGTTGCAAGCGATTTCCTGTCGATTGCCAGTTATCGTGAGTCGGATCGAAGGAAACACAGCGGTTCTTGGTGAAAATCATGCCGGCTATTTTGAGCCGAGTGATTCAGCCAAACTTGCGGAACTTCTCGCCTCTGCAACCACGGATGCAGCCAATCGAGAGGCCCTCCTGGCAAGGAATGCCGTAATTCCGACATGCCGCGATGCGGCTCGGCAGTTGAAACGCATCTACAGTGAAATCGCATGAAGATCGCGATTTTCACGCCAACATTTCTGCCGAAGTGCTCGGGCGCGGAAATTTTTCATCACAATCTTGCGAGTCAACTTGTCACGATGGGGCACGAACCGGTCATTGTCCTTCCGTGCTCGCTTCATCGGCGTCTTCAAGCGGAGCGCTGGAGCCTGCCCTACGCGACAGTTCCTTTTCCGGCGAATATCTGGAGCTATTTCAAATACTCCGCGCCTTTTGCCTTTTGGCTGAGTCGACGTATTCTTTCCGGCCTTCATCGGAGACACGGCTTCGATGTCTGGCACACGGTGGTTCTCTCGCCGGCCGGTGTTTGTTTTGCAAACTGGCAATCACATACCGGGATCCCTGGCTTGGTCCGCGCGGTGGGTGATGATGTTCAGGCGGTATCCGGAATAAAATCCCATCCGCACATGGACAGGCTCATTCGCCACTGGATTCCCCGCGCTAGTTGTCTCGTCTCCCTCTCCCAAGACATGTCGGAGCAACTCAAAAAAATCGGTGTGCCTGCCGAAAAAATTGAGTTTATTCCCAATGCGGTTGACCAGCGCCGCTTCGCATTGGCCTCTGATAAGATGACCGCGAGGGATTTCTTTCAACTCCCGCGAAATGCCTTTCTATTTCTCTGTGTGGCGCGGAATCATCCGCAAAAAGATTTGCCCACTTTGCTCAAGGCATTCCAGGCACTTGCCGCTCGTTCTTCACCGGGTGCGGTCCATCTTGCAATCGTTGGTCGGGACGTTCCGTTGTTGCGGGGGCTTGTCGAGTCTATGGGCCTTAAATCTCAAGTGAATCTCATGGAGTTGACTCTGGAAGCGTCTCCGGGGGTCGCGCCTGAGCTCCCCCCCAGCAAGCTCATAAAGCTTTACTCTGCGGGGGATGCGTTTGTTCTCTCATCGCAGCTAGAGGGATTTAGCTCAGCGCTACTTGAGGCCATGGCTGCGGGGCTGCCCATTATTGCGACTTCAGCGCCAGGCATTGTGGATCAGGTGGAACACGGGTGCGAGGCGCTTCTTTCACCTTGCGGCGCACCCGAGATGCTGGCCGAGAACATGAGAAAAGTATCCAGCGACTCCATTCTCAAACACCAACTTGGAGCCAATGCTGCCGAGCGTGCACAGAATTTTTCATGGGAAAATGTGGCTTTGAAATACACAGGTCTCTACGAACGCCTCATCGCCAAGGGGCCACGCAATTAAAAACAGGCCATGCAAAGAATCCTTGTCATTCAAAACAAGCGAATCGGCGATGTCATTCTCACTGCACCTGTGCTCGATCTCCTTCGTTTGGCTTTCCCGAAAGCAAAGATATCAGTGGTGATGGACAGCACTTGCCGCGGGGTGGATGCCCTTATTCCCGGGATAGAGCCGTTGTATTTCTACAAACGCAGATGGAATTTCCACTTCTGGCGGCAAATTTTTTTACGCCGTTGGGATTTGTGTCTGGAGTTCACCGGAACGGATCGCGGGGTATTGGTTGCCGGGCTTTCCATGGCCGGGATTCGTGCGACCTATGAGCGGCACGGGGGGGGCGTCGTCCGCCGCATGGCTTTTAACCAATTTATTGAATCAGATGTCAAAAATCGGCACACAGTGGATTACCATTTGGATCTCTTGAAAGGCTTGGGAATCGAAACGGAAGAAGCTCGAAGGGGTATCTCTGTATCACCGGACAGGGTTCAAGCCATGAGAGAATTCCTCACTGGCAGAGGGGTCGGGCCCCATTTCGCCGTGATTCATCCCGGTGCGGCGCGCTCCGAAAAAATGTGGGGCGTGGACAATTGGATTCGCACGGCAGAATTTCTGACATCCACAGCCAATCTAGATGTTGTTCTGACCGGCGGCGGTCATTCAGACGAGTTGGAGCAGATTGGCAATATCCTATCCCGATCATCGGGGCGGGTTTTCTCGGTAGCAGGCGAAACCACCTTGGATACGCTTGCCGCCACACTCGCGCTGGCTCGGATTTATGTGGGTGTGGATACCGGGGCAGCACATATGGCCGATGCGCTTGGTATTCCATGCGCTGTTCTTTTTGGGTCCACCAACCCACTTCACTGGGGGCCGCGCGGCGAGCAAGGGCGGGCTGTTGGCGCATCGGGATTTTCCAATTACCCCCATAGTTTTCCTAAATCATCCATGCAGGAGATTCCTGTCGCCCATGTAGAGGCGGCCATCGTTTCGGCACTCTCGGAAAGTTGAGGAGATTGACACTTGCCCAGCGATACCGAAAATGACGCGCTCATCCATGAAATCCCTTTCCATCGTGCTGCCTTTTTTCAACGAATCCGGCTCTGTCGAGGAGGTTCTGATGGAGATAAAAAACATCCTTCCCGATGCGGAAGTAATCGCTGTGGATGATGGAAGCACCGATGGAACTGGTGCAAAAATTGCCGCTTTGGATGGGGTGCGTCTCGTTTCGTTTCCTCGCAATCTTGGGCAAAGCGCAGCTCTTTTTGCGGGTCTCCAAGCAGCAAACGGCGAGATCATCGCGATGATGGATGGAGACGGACAGAATGATCCGGCCGATATTCCCCGCCTTGTTGCTGCCTTGGAGCATGCGGATGTAGTCTATGGTTTCAGGGCTGTTCGTCGGGATGATTGGAAGCGACGGATTGCATCGCGCCTGGCGAACGCTGTTCGAAGGAAGGCTCTGGGTGATCGTGCCACGGATACCGGGTGTTCTCTTAAAGTCATTAAGCGTGAGCATGTCCAGTTGTTGATTCCTTTTAACGGTCTCCATCGATATCTACCGGCTCTTTTTGAGCGGGCAGGCCTCAAGTTTTCGGAGATTCCAGTTGGCCACCGCCCCAGAAAAACCGGGGTTTCCAAATACACCATCAATGGCCGTGCGCTACGAGGGCTCATAGATCTAGTTGGAGTGCGGTGGGTTATGACGCGAATGATTCTTTGGCCGTTAGAGCTTAAAAAATGAGTTTTTTTTCACTATTGCACGCAGAGGTCGTTTCCTTTTTCAACATCCCGCTTGGTCATTTCTGGGGTATCTCGTTGGATTCTGGAAAATTAGTAGGTTACTTAGGTGCCGCGCTTTTTTCTGCCCGTTGGCTCTTACAGATGGGGGCCTCAAAAATATCTGGGAAGCCCGTGCTCCCACGCCTCTTTTGGTATGTGAGCATCGCTGGAAGCTTTTGCCTTCTCAGCTATTTCACTTTCGGTAAAAATGACTCTGTAGGAATACTTTCAAACCTTTTTCCTATGTCGGTAGCTGTTTACAATTTGTATTTGGATTTCAGCCATAGGAAAAAAATGAAATGACTGTTAGTCAGAATCCTACTTTGTTAGCACGCTGGCCCATATTGGCGGCCTTTGTTTTTCTTGGGTTAAGCTTAATTTTATTCGGGCGTAATTTGGATTTTTATCTGTATGCGCATCCGGATGAACCTAATAAGGCTGTGCAGATCACGAAAAACGAATACAATTTTCATCACCCGATGCTGATGATTCGAACGGCGAGAATTGTTGCGGATTTCTCTGGAAAAGCGGCCGATTTTACATTTGTGATGCTTGCTGGGCGTTGGGCGAGTGTTATTTACGCCTCAATGGCAGTGTTTCTTTTTGTTCTCATTAATGGTCGCCTCCATGGGCCTCTGGTGGCCGTAGCCACTGGGATTTTCCTGATTTCCAACCCACACCTTTTTGACCTCGCTCATTATTTCAAAGAAGATCCCTGCCTGCTGTTTGGTGTTGCTTTGGCTTTGTTTGCCATGCTTCTTTACTCAGAGAAGCCGAGAGCTTTAGAGGCTGGATTTGTTGGTGTGGCATGCGCGGTGGCACTTTCTGCAAAGTATTCTGCAGGGATAGTCCTCCCATTCGCTGTTTACCTTTTAGTGGCATACTCTCAAAACAAACCCAGGGATTTGGCGGTTGCGGTGGTGTGTTTTTGCGTGGGTGTGTTTTTGATCAATTTTCCAGCCTTTGAAGCACTTGCGAAGGCGTCTGGAAGTTTGGACCGGGAGATCGATTCTCTCACGGGCCAGTCAAAAATTTCGACTCGCAGCGTGCCGCACGGAGTCTATTCAAACATTTACTGGCAATCGGCAACGCCAGTATTGATTGGACTCCTCGGGGTGTATGCATTCGATGTTTTCAAGAGGAGATTCCAGCTTGCCCCGATGGAGCGTGTGATGATTTTTCTTCCCATCTTGTATGTTGCTGTTCTTTCGTTTCTGCCTAAAACTCACCACAGATATTTTCTTCCAGTCGCTGTGCTGTTGGCGTGTTTGAGTGCGGTGGGCTTGAAGGATATTCTCAAAATCCGCCATGGTTTTATCGTGGTGGTTGCTTTGATTTTACTATCCGTGGCGTGGCAAGCGCCGCGTTTGTTTGCGGCTGATCGAGGGTTTGCCGATGATCATCGGAAGGAGCTCTTGGCTTTTATAGAAAATGATATCTCAGGCGAATCCAAGATTCTCCAAGATAAACGGGTTGAAGTTACAAAGACCGATGTTCGAAATCTCGAAAATCGGCCAATCCAACCTGCCGACACACTCGAATCGCTGCGTGAAGAGGGGTTTACCCATATCATTGTGAGCAGCAAACACTATGGGCGATTGCTTTTAAAAAGCTCCAAACCTACGAAGGGAAAAGAAGAGGAGTTTGAGCTGATGAAGAACTTTTACGAGCGGCTATTCCAAGAAGGCAAGCTTCTCAAGGAATGGGACACTGGGGACAATCTCTACCTCGCACCGCCTTTCCGGGTTTATTCGATTCAGTCGGAAACCAAGGTGGCCCCTTAGTCGGAGAGCTTCAGGGCGTTGACGAAGCGTTTCTGAAAGGCAGCCCAAGAATACCCCGCAACTACTGTGTGACGACCATTCTCACCTATTTCAGCGCAGCGAGAGGGATTTTCTTGGAGCATTTTTAGCAAGTTGGCAACGCCCTGCAGATCGGTTCGTTCAACCAAAAACCCGTTGAGGCCTTCTTTTAATGGAAAACCGCAGTCGATGGTCGCGATCGTAGCGAGCCCGCAGGCAGCTCCCTCGAGAAGCGATTTGGCCATGCCTTCATTTCGGGACAGGAGAATTTGAGCCTGACATGTCGGGAGAATTTGAGCCAAGTCGGAGCGGAACCCCATCCAGCGAATGTTGGATTTCTGGGTCTCATCGACCAAGTCAGCGACATCATGGTCGATCTGTCCAATGACCAAAAGTTCGGCATTCTGCAATGCGGCCATTTTCCAAGCCTCGACGACTTGTCGAATGCCCTTGCGCTCGCCGACGCGTCCGCAGAAGACGAGGCGGAAAACATCCGTCCGAGCTTTTGGCGAAGGCCGATAGATGTCGGTATCAACACCGCGGCCGATGACGCAAAGTTTTTCGTTCGGAATGCCGTGCTCTTGGAAGCTCGCGCGGGAATTTTCCGAAGGAAGCAAAATGGCGTTGGCCAATCGGTATTCCTCATCCATCTCCTCGCGTGAAAATGCTGGCCAGCGCGGAGCTGCACCGTCTGCAGTGGATCGACTCCAGTGCATGGAGTCGTGATTCAGATAACAGGCGGCTCCCAACTTTGTGCCGATGCGGAAACTTTGCAGCGCCCGGTCTCTCCAGCTGATAATTTTTGAATACCCTCCGCGCTTGGCGAGGCGTGCGCCCAAGGCCATGAAAAACCGTTTTTGAACAGGATAGTAAATGCTGCGTGGCAACCAAGAAATGGCGTTCGCAGGCGTCCATTTCATTCCACGGAATGTGACGCCTGGCATTCCGGGGTTGCCTCGACTGACAAGATCGACATGCAGACCAAGCTCGCCAAGAGCCTGCAATTGCTGTCGGACCACGGCATCAATCCCGTGTCGCGTGAGTTTTCCTTCGTAAATGTAGAGAACCTTTTCCGGCATGAGGGCGTTCTTTAATTAGTTTTCGAAGGGTTCCATTTATTGCCGCTTTCATGGCCGAAAACTCGGGAGAACCCATTGCCATAGACCCAATCCCTGTTGCCTTTTGCCAGCCATGGCATCAACAACGAGGCAGCCATCCAATCGGTGCGCGAGAACCAGCGGTAGTCATACATGAGGGCTTCCTTCTGCTTCTGGCGGCGCATGGCGTTTCCAATAAAAAGATGGCTTCGCGAACCTACTATCGTCGCCGGAGCTTCGATTGTCTGGGTCTTCAAAAATGCACCGAGTTCTTGGAAAAAATGTGGTAGCCCGAGGCAGAGTTCCTCATAGCCTATACCCAAAAAGGGGATTTGATTTTCGATGAGAATGGCCCGGATTTTTGAATTTCCCCTGTGCCAGCGTAATCCAGCCTCGAGGCCGATCATCCATCCCGGTCGTGCTACATTTTTTCGGGTTCGTTTGAGATCAACTGAGGAAACAATCGCTGAGCGATAATCCCGGCACAAGTGAAGGGCACGCAAGTCGATTTCAGAAAAACGAGACAAGTCAGCAATCGGTTCGGCATGCTTTGAGGAATCCACGGCCCAGGCATCCAACCCGAACACGCCCTGAAAAACGGAGAGCGCGAGATCATATCTTTGCCGATGTCCGGCTCCTTTTACGGAATCAGCTTTGGCTAGAACCTGTGACCAGTATTCGCATTCCTGCACCTTATTGCCACAGGAACAAAACTCATGTGCGGCTTTGTCTGGTTCTTCTGCAAGGATCGTCACCGCGCGGTCGATGCCGCCTAGACCAATGATCGCGGGCTGTTGGCCAAGAATCAGGCTGGAAACGGTAGATCCCGAGTGAGGAAGGCTGGCGATATAAAGAAGTTTGTAGCGATTCACGGCGTTGTGCAGAGCCCACCGGCTCATTGGATGAGGCATCGTCAGTCTGGATTCCCAGCCTGTCAACATTCGCGAATCTTGCCGTGAGGCGAGCGGCAACGTAGGAATCGTCCTCGTGTTTGGTAATCGTGAGAATCACAAGTTGGAAGCATGGAAGGCATTTCCCTCTGTGGCCGAGGCTTTCTTGCAGCGGCGGGGCTTTGCTCTTCTGGCTCTCTTCGGGCTTCTCTACTACGGGGCTTATTACAATACCGGCCTTGTTCTGACAGGCGAGGGCGGGAGCAATGCGTTGCTGGCTTCAAGGATTCTCGAAGGGTGGCGGCCGATCGTTGACATGTTTGTCGGTTACAATTTGCTGTGGTTTTACCCAATAGCGGGTCTGTTCAAAGTTACGGGTCCTCACATGCTCGCCATGCAGATTTTTTTCATGAGCCTGAGTCTCATCACCGGTGGACTGGGGTTTCATCTTGTGAAAAAAACTACAGGGCAAGCGTGGTTGGCACTGCTAGCTGGCGGGCTCATGGTCCTTATGCCCGGAGCGATTTTTCGGCATTACATGGGATTCATCGGCACATTGGCGTCCTTCGCTTTGGTTTTTGGTTACATAGTCCCCGCTAGCACCCGTCTTCGACAGTGCCTCAGGATGGCATTTTGTGGGGCGGCGTTGAGCGTTTGCTTTCTTATTCGCATCGAGCCATCGCTTTTACTCGCGGTGCTATGGATCGGGCTTGTGATTCTTTATCCGCTGGGTTTCCGGAGAGCATTTTGGGAACGTTTGAAAGTGGTGCTCATCGGCGCGATTTTGGCAGTAGTTGCTTTCGCGGCCGTGCACGCCCCTTTTGTTGTCCATGCTCATGAACGAGGATTTGGCAGGGAATTTTTGAACCAGTATGTGCAGTTTTTTGGGCTTTTTCAGTGGGAGTTGAAGAAGGAGATTCAAAGAGCCCGTGGAGCGCTCCATTTAGAATTTGCTCATCCACAGGGGGGGGCAACTCTTAAGGCTGGATTGCCTCTTCCCATTGCCACGGTCAAAGTTGTTTCCCAAGATAGTGAAAGTGCTGGTCGCGACGGTCGCCAAGGACGACCAGATTCGAGTGAGTTAATCCAGTGGAAGGGTTCACCGTTTTTCACGCTATCGATTTATTTTCCTGTATTGGTGTCAGCGGTTTTGGCTCTTGCTGGGACACTGCTCTTTGTGTGCGGCATCGCGCGGGGGCACGAGAGGGCAAGATTTTT
>CANMQB010000091.1 GCA_947499885.1 Spartobacteria bacterium | reverse complement strand
GAAAGATGGACGCCATCATCGACGAAATGCGTGCCATCTCCCAAAAAATCATTTTTGCGCTGCCCCAGAAATCCCAAAGCCCCACCCCGGCGAAACGTCCCAAACCGAGCTTAAGTTAGCGCCATTCGTGTCAGTAGCCAAGATTGGTTGAAATGCAACACGGGGGAGTTTGCAAAAATTTCCTCCCCGGCTGGTTCCCGGGAGAGTTCGTATTCTGGAATTTCAGGGCAATTCATATTGTGTAACGAAGAAAAGCGGTTTGATGAGGTTTTCGATAAAAATGCTCAAATCCGCTCCTCGATGGCTCCAGCGTCCTTCTCCAAAGCAGTCGTGAAACGGTTCCCTATCTCAGCCGTTTTTTTAAATAAAACATGTAAAATCTCGCTGAACCGAGAATTGTAACTTTTATAGGTTTGGTCGTGCTCTGTCTAGGACACGAATACCCCTAAGTCCAAGCAAAAACCTTCTCGATTCCTGTTGGTGGGAGCCCTGGCAGTTCCTAGACCCAAGCGGTCCCTGCCGTCTTTAGGCGCAGGTCGCTTATTTGTTTTGTGAGCAATCGTCGGATACCAAGGTAGAGCGAATTCATGGCTGCAATAAGACGATTCGTTTCCGTTGGCTCAAGAAAATCACGATTTGATGTCAGGCAAATCGATTCCAAAAGCGTGTGCAACATGTGTGGAAAATAAGGCACGGGCATTTTCGGGTTGGAGGCCAAGCCAGCGCTGGATGTTTTCCACGCCTTCGTCTGGAGCGAGACTGGACCCAGCGAAGCAGGTTTCACCCGGCTTGCGAACAATTCGATCTGCTCCTACCTTGAGCTTTGTGCCAGCAAGGCGGTAGCGCCCGGGAGGTGCTCCTGCGGCAGATATGCAATCGGTGGTGAAAAGCACTCTTCGATCGGGCTTGGCGCGAAAGAAGTTTTTTAGCACGGGTGGCGGGAGGTGGATTCCATCAGGAATGAGGAACGCAGTGAGTTCGTCGCGCGCGAGGAGGCGTTGAATGATATTATCGTGACGATGGAGTGTTTGGGGAACCCCGTTTCCAAGGTGGGTGCAAAAACTCGCTCCGGCGTCGATTGCGGCGTTAACCTGTGATTCTGATGCATTGGTGTGACCAAGCGAGACAGACGCGCCCCGCGAGACAATTTCCCGAATGATGGTCGGGGACTCCGACCATTCCGGTGCGAGGGTGACGAGGCGAATATGTCCGTTCGCGGCTTTCTGGAGTATGTCGAAGTCTTCGATTGACGGGGGGCGCACCCAACGCAGTTCGTGGGCTCCTCGATAGCCTGGTTCCGGGGAAATCCAGGGTCCTTCGAGGTGGTAGCCACAGGCGGCTTCCGAGATTGCTTGGGACTTGGCTCGGAGGCGTTCAAGGTTTTCAAATTTGAGACGCAGGGATTCGATGTCATCGGTAATCAGGGTTGGAAAAATACGCAGCGTGCCGTGGCGCGCGAGGGCGGCGACTGCGCGTTCCATATCCTCCAAGGCAAGATGTGGGCTTTGAAAATCCACGCCTGCGAACCCATTTACCTGAATGTCTAAAAGGCTTTTCACAAAAGTGACGCGGAGGATTTGTCCAGGAAGCACCAGCAGGAGGGATGCGTTTGGAGGATCGATGCCGGATGTTGTTGAGTCACTTCCCCTCCGAGGCAATCGCGCACGGCCTCGGCCTTGCGAGAGTCGGGAACCGTGCAGAGGATTGCCGAGGATTTCATGATTTGGCGGATGGACATCGAGATCGCTTGGCTTGGGACATGGCGCAGCGAGGTGAACCATCCTTCGCCCATCTGCTGTTTACGGCAGGCATTATCGAGGTTCACAACAAGATATGGTGCCGTGGTGTGGAAGTTCGCTGGGGGATCATTGAAGGCAAGGTGACCATTTTCGCCGATCCCTGCAAAGCAGACATCAATCTGATGCTTTCGGATCAGCGCGCCGATGCGGCGGCATTCCGCCGCAGGATCGCCCTCGCCGTTGATGTAGTGGAAGGCCGCGAGAGGTAGTGGAAGCCGGGAGACGAAACGCTCCCACAGGTATTTCCGGAATGAGGCGGGGTGTGTTATCGGCATGCCAACATATTCATCCAAATGGAACGCTGTAACGCGTGTCCAATCGATGCCCTTGGCGGCAACCAGGTGGCAGAGTGTCTCGAACTGGGATGCTCCCGTTGCGACGATGATTTTCGCATGGCCGCGCTTGCGAATGGCGTCGCGGATGAGGCGTGCGCCGAGGTCTGCCGCTTTTGCGCCCGCCTTGTCCTTGTCTGGGTGAATGGATGTTTTGATTTGGGATTTCATATGAGAGTGGGAGCTTAGGCTTCGGCAGTCACGGGATTGACGAGGCGGCCAATGCGCTCGATCTCGATCGTGACGGAATCTCCTGGTTTGAGCCAGCGTGGGGGGGTGGAGGCCATGCCGACTCCGTGCGGGGTGCCGGTGAGAATGACTGTTCCTGGGACGAGTGTGGTGCTACCGCTGAGGAATTCTATGAGGGTCGGAACATCGAAGATCATGTCTTTCGTGCTCCAATCTTGGACTGTTTCCCCGTTTAGAATCGTTTTGATCGAAAGGTTGTTGGGATTCGGAATTTCGTCGGCGGTTACGAGGCAGGGGCCGAGAGGGGCGAAGGTGTCAAAAGTCTTGCCGCGCGACCATTGGCTGCCACCGAACTTGAGTTGCCAATCGCGTGCGCTCACATCGTTTGCGCAAGCATAACCCAGGACATATTCTAGGGCGTTTGTGCGTTTCACATTCTTCGCACGCTTGCCAATGACGACCGCCAGTTCGCATTCGTAGTCCACCTCGTAGCTTGCAATCGTGGTTGGAATCTCAATTGGGTCCCCTGGGTTTTGGACCGAGGACGGCATTTTCATGAAGAGGATGGGTTGCTCCGGATACTTCGCTCCGGTTTCGTCGGCATGGCGACGGTAGTTGAGGCCGATGCCGAGGATGGCGGTCGGCTCCAGAGGGGCGAGGATTTTTCCTAGTTGGACGGCTTCTCCTGTCGGCTTGAGTCCGTCAAAGAGGTGGCCCTCGAGGCGCTCAAATTCTGTTTCGGAGAGTTGACGGGCGAACGAAACACCCTCGGCTGTTTGATGACGGATAATTTTCATATGTTCTGTAGAAAGGAATAAAAGTTTTGCATAAAGAAACAAACATTTTTATTCTTACTCTCATGGCACACACCTACGAAAAATCCCGGGAGCTTTTTGCGCGCGCCGAACGGTGCGTCGCGGGGGGCGTGAACAGTGGCATCCGCAAACTTGAGAAACCGGTTCCGCTCTACTTTGAGCGCGGGCGCGGTTGTCGCCTGTGGGATGCGGACGGAAATGAATCTATCGATTTTCAAAATGGCCAAGGAGCGTTACTTTTCGGCCATGCTCCCGAGGGGCTGGCGGAGGCCATCGGCGCGCAGGCTCGTCTCGGAACCCACTGGGCGGCTCAATCGCAACTGGAAATTGAAGTAGCTGAGCGCTTACAAGCGATGATTCCGTGCGCAGAGTTGACGCGATTCAATAACTCCGCCACCGAGGCTGTGAACTCCGTCTTTCGGTTGGTGCGCGCTCATACAGGTCGGCCGATGATTTTGAAATTCGAGGGCCACTATCACGGTTGGGGTGATGAGGGGTTGGTCGGTTTTGGGGCCACTGAGGACCGGTGGGGATCGGAGGAAAATCCCTCGAATGCCCATCCGAGTCAGGGAATCATTCCGGAAGTGCCCGGTCATTTCGCGGTTGTGCAATGGAACGATCCGGAGCATCTGCGTCGTCGCGTGAAGGAGTTCGCCGGACGGATCGCAGCGATCGTTTTCGAGCCTGTTCTTTGTAATACCTGCTGCATCGAACCAGTGGAGGGCATGCTCAAAACCATCCGTGAGCTGTGCGACGAACACGGTATCGTAATGATCGCTGACGAAACCATAACCGGCTTCCGCTTCGGGCCAGCCGGGGCGCAAGGATATTTTGGAGTGGACGCCGACATCATGATCTACGGCAAGGCGGTTGGTGGCGGAGTGCCTTTTGCGGGATTCTCTGGGCGTCGACGATTTTTCGAGAAAATTCTCAACGGACAGGTGGTGCATGCTGGCACGCTCAATTCGAATCCGCTATGTCTCGCCGCCTCGAAGTGGTGCCTCGACAAAATCCTCCACTGTGGGAATTCACATCCCAGCGAGTTGAATCGGATCGGGTGCTCCATGATGGAGGGTCTGCGGCTGCTCGCCGATAGGCATGGAATTCCATTGCGTCCGCAAGGGCCCGGTTTGGTCTTCCACACAGTGATGCTTAAAGCTGGAGCGGCGGAGGGGCCCGTCTTGAATCATCGCGATTATGTTCGCCGGCATGACGCAACGCGTTTTGCCCACCTGCGGCAATGTTTGCTCGAGGAGGGGGTGCGCGCCATTGAGCGAGGGTTGTGGTTCGTAGGATTTGAACATCGTGAGGCCGACATTCAAGAGGCGCTCCAGCGCGTGGATGTCGCCTTCTCCCGCCACGCGGAGGCGTCGCACTAGACCGCATGAAGCGCTCTAATCCGGCATTTGGCAAAATGCCGGTGGATGCCTAAGGTGTAACTCCATGAGCGATTCCCAAAGCACCACTTCGGTCGAAAAATCCCTTGCTCTCCTTGAGTATCTTGCCGGACGAGGTGGTCCGGTTCCGCTGCGCGAAATCACCGCAGCCGGCGGTATTTCGAAACCCACCGCATGCCGCTTGCTTCAGGTCCTCCAGAATCTCGGCTATGTCTCGCGCCCTGCCGGAAAGCGTGACTACATGATCGGTCCTCGGGTGCAACAGTTGACAACATCAGATCCGCATGCCCGATTGAAAGCCGTAGCCCGCCCTTTGCTCATTTCCATTCACGAGTCCTTCAATGAAACCGTGAATCTCGGCATTCTTTCTTGCGACTCGGTTTCCTATTTGGATTTCATCGAAACCACTCAAGCCCTTCGATTCATTACCACACCGGGGCAACAAAGCCCATTCGCCTGCACAGCGCTTGGCAGGGCGATCGCTTCAATGATGGACGCCTCTGCCCTTGACTCGCTGGTTTCGAAGGCCGCGATTCCTGCTCTCACGCCTTCAACCGTGCGAACCCGTGCAGACCTTTTGGGCAGGATTCTCGAGGCCCGCAAGAAGGGTTACGCAGAAGAATGCGGCGAATCCGTTGAGGGCGTCGAATGCATAGCTGTGAGTTTAGCTCCGATCGGGTTCCCAGATGCGGCAGTCAGTATCGCTGTTCCTGTCCAGCGCCTCGATGAGAAGCGGCGAAAAAAAATCATCACTGTTCTTAAAAGTCTTTTCTGACGGATTTTTTTTAGAGGATTTAGGTAATTCCCAAAAAGTTCTAGTAGCACTTCGTTTTTGCTTTATACACTTTTCCTATTCACTTGGGTCGCAGGTCAGAGAGGCTCATAAAGCCAAGTCTGGGTCAAATGATCTGTGCTTAAGTAGCGGCTTCAAGGAGCCTATCTTTTGGTTTGTGCGCCGATTTTCGGCTAAGGTTGATTTAGAAGCGTGAATCTGACTTTTTGGTGGAGCGACGGACGGACGGCGGAGGGGGATAGCGGATATTCAGGTCGAGCTGAGAAAGTCAGTTAAAATTCTTTGAGAAGTGGTGAAAAATATAATTTGACTCGACGAGGTAATAAAATTATTAATAAATTACACGAATAATAAAAAATTACACGAATAATAAACACTGTCTTCCCAGCCTTCTTGCGGTGAGTTGGCAGGATTTGAAAGTATGAACCTCCAACAATCATTTTTCTTTCCACGATGAAAAATCGCAAGCCCACCCAGAACGATGTGGCCAAAGCCGCAGGTGTCTCCCAGTCGCTGGTCTCTTTGGTTCTTGGAGAAAGTGGCGCACCGGTTTCCAAAGAAACGCGGATGCGTATCTTGGATGCGGCGCAACGCATAGGCTTCACATCGAAAACCCGGCGCAAAAAATCTCGGGACCGGAAGTTGCTGGCTTATATTCGGCCGGCCTTGGAGTCCGAGCAGCACGAGAACAGCAATATCCACAACTCCTATATCCAATTTTACAATCATATTCAAAATTCTCTGGTCGAGCAAACCTACGCTGCGGGATATGAATTGATAGTCCGTCCGTATTCCCAGCCTGCCGATTTGACCCATTGGTTGATCGAATGGGGTGTGGATGGGGTGTTTCTCCACTCGGGTGATGAATCCTTGGCAAAGTGGATCGCATCCCGGTTCACGATGATCCAAATCAATCGCCATCTGCGGGTCAATGCAGATTCTGTTGTTCCTGACCAAGAGGATATTGTTCTTACCGCTTTAAATCATTTAAGGCAATTCGGGCACGAGCGAATCGCGCTCATCTCCCATGCGCGGGCGGATTTTGCAACCAAGCTGCGGAACAGGGCTTACTTGGAATACACACGGGTCAATAAGCTCCCCTGCTTCGAAGATTGGATTGCGGAGAATAGCATCGATAAAATCGTGAGCATGCTGCAGGAGAGGTCGCCGGGTGGGCCGACGGCTCTGGTTCTCGGCGATTATTCCGCTCTTTTAATTCAAGACAAATTGCAGCAGATCGGTTTTTCTTTGCCGCAGGACTTGAGTCTTGTAGGGATCGACAACATTTCGGCCTCGCAGTTTTCGAGTCCCCGGTTGACTTCCGTGGATATTCAGATCGAAGAAATTACCCATGCGGCGTTGACTCAGATTACTTCCCGTTTGGAGGAGCCGGGGAGTGCTTTTCAAAAAATTGAAATCAGGCCAAAGCTTTTTGTTAGAGATTCTGTTGCCATGAAATCTCCTGGAAAGCAGCACGCGTCCTGAGGTCGAGCGAAGCCAAATGATCTGACATTTTGGATAATAAAATTAATATTACTTCAGCAATGGAGGTTATATGATGTCAACCGTTGTCGCGCACCCCAGCGATAAACCCTATCCGCGCTTCGTGACGCGGAGGGCGAAAAGTCTCAACGGACTCTTCGACGAATACCGAAGATCAAGGCAAGCTGTTAAATATATCATTAAATTAATGATTTAAAATATTATTTGACTTTTTTAATTTTATGAAAAAACCCCAACGTATCAATCCCAGTTCTTTCTCAAGCTTGATTTTCCAAAGGCTCCTTGCGCTGATTTTTCTGGTCGGCGTAGCATCCCTTGCGAGCGCTCAAACAAAAGCAGCGGCTCCGTCCGAAGTTTTTTTATTTCAAGATGGGAAGACGGAAGGGCGTTTGTTCCTTCCACAAGAACATGCTCGTCCCATCCTTCTGGCAGCCCAGGAGTTGCGGTCCTATTGGCGCAAAATGACGGGAACAGACCTGCCCTTGGCTTACCGGGAGGTGGATACAAGGCATAAAAAGGATGTTGGAATTCGATTGGTGGTTCGTCCCGAGGGGGAGTGGAAAGGCAAGGAATCCGCCCAGGCTTTTACGATCGAGGAGACGAGCAAGCCAACGGCAAAAGTTCCGATGACCGGAGTGACCATTACGGGAAATACCGAAATGGCTGTTCTTTATGGTGTATATCAGTATCTGGAGGGGTTGGGTGTGAGATGGTTCACGCCGGGAGAGCTTGGCGAGAATGTGCCCTCTCTCAAGTCGATACTGCTCACGGCGGGGAGTCGCGCCTTTACGCCGTCCTTTGTCGAGCGCAGCCTCGATTTATCGGGTGTTCCCAGAGACCACTTTGATGTCTCCGATGCAAAAGATTACCGTGAAGGCTCCCAGGATGATTATGCGCTCTGGCGCTTACGGAACCGATTGATGTTTACGCGAGGGATCAACAATGGGAACTATTTTGATTTTAACTTCTTCACCAAAGGATCCGGTCATGGAATCCGACCTATTTTGGCAGGGGTCGATTTTTCCAAAGAACCGGAGCGGTTTCCTATGGTGACACGCGATGGGACGAAAGAGCGTCGCGAGAAAGGCGGCCAGATTTGCTTCACCAACGAAAACAACATCCAGCGAGCCACGCAATTGGCGGTGGATTTTTTTGAGAAAAAAGCTGCGACGCGTGCGAACCGAAACAGCGACTTTGAGGAGGAGGAAGATACTTTCCCCATGGGTCTTTCGGATACCGACGGAATCTGTGAGTGCGACGACTGCACGAAAGTGGCCGGGGAGGATCCAAACGCCCGGGATCGGCTGGTTTGGTCCTTTTACAACCGCGTTGCCAAAGATCTGAATGAAAAAATGCCCGGTAAGAAAATCGGACTGTATGCGCCTTACTTTGAAATGACGCGGCCTCCCGCTGATGTCAAAATCGAGCCCAATGTGGTTGCGGTCGGGTGCCGTGTCACAAGCTGTAGCTCGAGTCCCGAGGATGCGGAGACATACCCAATCACCAAGGATCACTTGGAAAACATGAAAGCCACCGCTGCGGCAGGTGCCGAGCAGCGCACCTACGACTACACATCTTGGAATGGAGGTGTTCAGATGTTGAACATCCTCGATGCGGCTGAAGTTTATCATCAATGGAATGTGAAACATTACCATGCCGAGGTGATGAATCGAAATGAGCAGATCTGGCCGGTGCTCTGGTCATTGGCACAATATTTGTGGAATAGCGGGCGGACGACAGAAGAACTCCTGGAACAGTATTGCCGTGAGTATTATGGCGAAGGCGGCAAGGTGGTGTTGGATTTGCTCAAACGTATCGATTCCAATGGCAGGAAATTACCAAGAGTTGTTTACGGAGATTATTCCGAAACCCAGAGCATCATGACCGACGACTTGGTGGCAGACGGGAAAAAGCAACTTGCCGGGGCCATCAAGGCCGCCAAAGGCAAGGAAAAGACACGTTTGGAGCTTTTCCGCGATACATTTCTGATGCATGCCGGAATGGCAAAGGTCTATCGCGCCTACTGTGAGGCCCTGAATACGCGCTCCCCTGAGGCCATTGCCCAATACAAACAGGCCGTCGTGGATTTTGAAAAGCATTGGAATGAGCAAAACTTGCAGAAGACCATATCTCCCCGCGCTTTGGCGAAGGTGAAGGAGTTGGGAGAAGTGTCTCCCGAGGCCAAACCTCAATCCCGAAAAGAATTGGCAGACGAAACCGTTTGGCGCAGAGAGCTTTTTGCTAATACCAAAGTGCCGGAGACTATCGAGAATCTCTTT
Organism: Spartobacteria bacterium; assembly: GCA_947499885.1. Lineage (GTDB taxonomy): Bacteria > Verrucomicrobiota > Verrucomicrobiia > Chthoniobacterales > Terrimicrobiaceae > UBA967. The sequence continues at coordinate 318 of CANMQB010000091.1, read as the reverse complement.
CCGTTGCCGGATATTTGGAAATTCCGCCTTGATTACCGTGACGAGGGCCTTATAAAAAGTTGGGAAAAAATGGATTATGATGACAATGAATGGCAACCCGCATCCACCGGCGATTACATGGAGCGGCAGGGCAATTTTGCCGCCGGCGGAAGGTTCTGGTATCGGGTCAAATTTCAAGCTCCGGAGTTTCCCGCTGGGAAAAAGATTGTTATGCGAATCGGAGCCTTGGATGACGATGGCGATATCTACATTAACGGGCAGTTGGCTTTTTCTCGAAAGTTCGAAGGCCCAGATGATTGGAAGAGTTCCTTTGCGTTT
>CANMQB010000090.1 GCA_947499885.1 Spartobacteria bacterium | reverse complement strand
GTCGTGGAATTCGGTTTCGAAACGCTGGGCGAGCACGATCTGGAAAATATCCCCCGAGCGGATGTATTCGTGCGCGCGGTGGACCATGGCGTGGTATTCCTCGCGGGTCGTATTCGAACTCGACGGCGCGGCGGTTGGCGTGGATTCCGTGAAAATCGGCTCAAAGGTGAGGGGCTTGGACAGCGACTCCAGGATGGTGCGGATTCGCTCGCAAGCGGCATCGTAGGCGGCGGCGGGATTTTCTTTTTCTGGAAATGCATTCGCGACAATCCGAATCCGGCGGCGGCGGTGGTCGAAGGCGACAACCGCCTCGGTGACCATAAAAAACATGTCGGGTATTCCGAGTTCGTCCTTTTGCGGGGCTGAAATGGTGGGTTCGAACCAGCGGATGCAATCGTAGCTCAGGTAGCCTACGGCGCCGCCGTGGAAGAGTGGCAACGAGGGGTCTGCGGCTGTGCGGTAGGGGGCCATCCACTTTTCGAGCTCATCGAGCGGGTCGCGTTCGGCTTGGAACGTCCGGCTCATGCCGTTTTCCGTAAGCGTGAGGGTTTTTCCTGTGGCGGTGAAGGTCGCCCGCGCACCGAAGCCCAGAAAGGAAAAGCGGCCTGTCTGGTCTTTTTGCTCGGCAGATTCGAGGAGAAACGAAGGGGCCTCGCCGCAGAGCTTGGCAAATGCAGAAACTGGGGTGTCACCATCCGCCACGATCTCACACATCACGGGCACTACGCGGTCAGTGGCCGCCTTTTCCAGAAAAGCGGATCGCGACGGAGTGACCGGCATCATGTGAAAGAAACCTTCGGCGCCTCGCGCTCGGCGGGGTTTTCAACTTGGAACAACTCGGCAGCAGTGAAATTAAAAATACCCGCGATGATGTTTGTCGGAAAAATCTCGCGCTTCGTGTTGTAGGTCATCACGGAATCGTTGTAGGCCTGCCGTGCAAAAGCGACTTTGTTTTCCGTGGAGGTCAATTCCTCAGTGAGTTGGAGCATATTTTGGTTTGCCTTGAGTTCCGGATAGGCCTCGGCTACGGCCATCAGGCGGCCGAGAGCGCCAGTGAGTCCCGCCTCGGCTCCAGCGAGATCCCGCATCGCTTGTGGGTCGCCGGGATTCGCTGCGGCGCGTCCACCGGCACTTTGGGCGATGTTGCGCGCTTGCGTCACGGCCTCGAGCGTGCCTCGCTCGTGTTCAAGGTAGCCCTTGGCGGTTTCTACGAGATTCGGAATGAGGTCGTAGCGGCGTTTGAGCTGAACATCGATTTGCGAGAAGGCGTTCTTAAAGCGGTTTCGCAGTGTCACCAGTTGGTTGTATTGGCCGACGACAAAAAGCAGAAAAAAGGCTGCGACGACGGTGAGAATAATCAGCGAAATCAGGAATGCTCCCATGAGCCGCACTTTGCCGATGCCTCTCACATCGTGCAACAGGAAAAAGCACCCACTACTTCCCTCTTGTGAGGCTATTCCTTTGGGCATAATGTAAAGATTGCAATGATTGCCCACCGCAGTCCCGATCATAACGGCCCACTCACCTGGCTGGGAAATTTCCCTGTCTATGTGAGCACTGTGGTTGCGGCATTGCACGGGCTCGCTCTCATTTTTAGCGCGCTGGCGCTGGCTGCTGGCTCCGAGGGGCTTCTGCAGTCGCTCATGTTCTCAAGTGCCTCTGTCGCGCGTGAGGGCTGGCTTTGGCAGCTTTTCACTTATGCCTTTATCCACACTCCGCCCTACTGGGTTTTTTTATTGGAGCTGTACATGCTTGTCGTTTTTGGACGGGAAATTGAGAGCTACCTAGGGCGGGCGGCCTTCATCAAACTTTACCTTCTTCTTCTGCTGGCTCCCTCGGTTTTACTCGGGCTCTGCGAGTTTGCCGGATGGCACACGATATATGCAGGCTCCAGCTCTCTCCACTTCGGAGTCTTTGTTGCATTTGTGCTGATTTATCCAACGGCGGAGATTTTTTTCACCATCCAAGCGAAATGGATTGCTCTAGCCCTCTTGGCGATCAACTCCCTTCAATGCTTAGCCCTTTCAAACTACGAGGCTCTTGCTGTTCTGGCGATCGACTGTATTGCCGCGTGTGCCTACATCGGCTTTCAGCAGGGACGATTCACGATCCGCCTCCCTGAGCGTGCGCCAAAGCCGCGACCTGCGCCGCGACCCAAGGATCGGCAGTCTCCAGAACTCGAGGGCGGTGATGACATAGACACAATCGATCCGATTCTTGAAAAAATCTCCCGCTCCGGCTTGGGCAGCCTCACTCCACACGAACGCGGGCGCCTTGAGAAAGCGCGGGCCCATCTTATTGCCAAAGACGGGAGATCCTAAAAATGTCCTCACCCGAAAGCTCCACTCCGATTCGTCAAACGGATCCCAATCTCAAGGATCCTTGCTACGTCAATGCGCTCTCCCACTTTTATCGCGGTGAGCTTGGCCGAATCATGATTTGGCGGCAGAGGCTGGATGTCACAACGACCTGGGCGATTACCACCAGCACGACGATCATTGGGTTTGCATTTTCCATTCGGGACGTGCCGCACATCGTTTTCTTTTTTAACCTGGCACTCGTCTGGATCATGCTTTGGATTGAGGCGAGGCGCTATCGCTTTTACGACGCCTTTCGTGGGCGAGTTCGCATGTTGGAGTCGCATTTTCTTGTGCCGATGATTTCTCAGAGTCCGAAGATTCTAGACGGCGAGTGGCGCCGGCTTGTCTGTGAGGATCTCATCCTGCCCTCGTTTAAAATCAGCAAACTGGAGGCCGTGGCCCGACGATTGAAGCGCAACTATGCGTTCATTTTCGGATTTGTGATGATGGCATGGACGCTTAAGATTTTCATTCACACCAAGGAGCCGATTCGCTCATTTGGGGATTTCTACCATGCGATGGCAGTGGATCAATTGCCGGCTTGGCTGGCCTTTGGGGTCTATTTTGGAACTATCCTCACGATTTCACTTTTAATGATTTTTATGCTCCGATCGAGTAGCGAAGAGGTCAACGAATTTGGTAACTCAAACAGCTCGCTATGGAAAATTTAGACGGCATCGCCCGCTTGCAGGAAATTGTCGCTCGGCTCCGCGCTCCGGATGGCTGCCCGTGGGACCGCGAGCAAACGCACTCCAGTCTTCGTCCATTGCTTGTTGAGGAATGCTATGAGGTCCTCGATGCGATCGAACGCTCGGATGATGCCAACTTGCGTGAGGAACTAGGCGATGTGCTGCTCCACATCGCCATGCACGCGCAGATGGCCTCCGAGAGAGGAGCCTTCTCTCTGGAAGAAGTCGCCATCACCGTTTGCGAAAAAATGATCCGTCGGCATCCGCATGTCTTCGGCGACAAACTTGCTGCCGACTCGGATGCCGTCCTGCGCCAGTGGGAGCAAATCAAACGCGCTGAAAAGGGAGGCGTGGCTGGTGTGCTCGACAATCTCACGGCTTCCCTCCCAGCTTTACTGAAGGCTCAGACTGCTCAAAAAAAAGCCTCTCGTGTGGGTTTTGATTGGCCGGACATCGAGCCCGTATTTGCCAAGTTCTCCGAGGAAATTGCCGAAGTGCGCGAGGCCATTGCCGAGAATGATCCGTCCGGTCTGGAATCCGAGGTCGGTGACTTGCTCTTCACAGCCGTGAACCTAGCTCGCAAGTTGGGAGTGGATGCCGAGACGGCGCTTGCAGGTTCGACAAACCGCTTCATCTCTCGCTTCCAAGGGATCGAACGCGAGCTTGAGGCCGGAGGCCGAAAAGTTGCAGAGACTCCGCTCGATGAATTGGATCGCCTTTGGGAAAAAATGAAAACTGCATGAGTTTCGAGGTTCTGCACCCCGGTTCCCGCTGGCGCTCCCAGTCCTTTTTAAACGGGCCAGGCAACCCTGAGGAATCCGCCCGCCCGCCTGAAGGTATCCTCGCTTATGCCGCCTGTCGCAATGGCTCTTTCCATCCTAGTCTGGGCTCTCTTCCGGAAACCGCCTCCGATGTGCTTTTGGTTTTAGATAAAAAAAATCTCCGCCAGGCTTTGTCCTCGTTGAAGTTTCTTCGCCGTCGCGGTGTGCGCGTGCGGGTGGTTTGCCGAGAATCGCGTGCAGCTGATTTTGCCGAATTACTTAGTGACGTAACACGCTGTGAGCTTTTTATCGAAATCTGCCGATGCTCCAACGGGGCCATTGCCACGACCCCCGAGAGTGTGAGTCTTTTTGAAAGCATCGGCTCGCCCGAAACTCAATTCATGCCACCTCCTTGCGCGGTCGATTTTCCCTCTTGGGATTTCAGCCAACCACCGGCAAAAAGGCGCGGGATATTTTTAGGGACCAATTCTTTTCTCGCTGCCGAGTCTAACCACATGGTCGCGATTCTTATGGCTGACCGCCTCTCGCGGGAATTGGAGTGTCCGCTTGCGGTGGTGAACACCGAGGGCCGGCGCGGCGGGATGATTCTCAAAAGTCTGCGGAAAAAAAACCCGCTCTTCTTCATAGTCGAGGCGCCGATTGATTATGTGGATTTGCTGCGTGTGATGTCCCTGCATCGCATCGTATGGCAGTTGGATGCAGGCTGCGGCCCAGGCCCGACTGCGTCCGCGGCTCTGTTGTGCCGCATTCCATGCGTTGGGGGAAATGGTGCCATCGAGTGCACTGCGTTTCCCGGTCTGTGTTCACCCGCCTCGCGTGAGGGGTTACTGGAATCTGCACGTCTCCTGCTCACCGATGACAAGGTATGGAAGGAGGAAGTCGAAGCCTCTCAGCGCCGCGCCGCCGAATTTCTTTCGTTTCACAAAACCTCGGTGCGACTCGCCGCTTCACCTTCCCGTAGTATTCATTCATGAAGGGAATTTCCGCATTCATCGTTTGCAAAAACGAGGCGCTGTCCATCGAACGTTGCCTCCAGAGCCTTTCATGGTGCACTGAAATCGTTATTGTCGACTCCGGCTCTACCGATGCCACTCTGGAAATATGCGCCAAGCACAACTGCCGCATCGCCCACCGCGAGTGGAGTGGCTATGTGGAGCAAAAATCCTTCGCTCTCTCGCTTTGTAGCCAGTCCTGGATTCTGAATCTCGATGCCGATGAGGAGGTCTCGCCCGAACTTCACAGCGAAATTCGCGCCATGCTCATGCAAGATGCCAGCGGCAATGTGAAGGAGGATGGATTCGAGCTTCTGCGTGTGGTTTTTTATCTCGGACGCTGGTGGCGCAAAGGCGGATGGCATCCGGAGCGGCGCTTGCGTTTGGCCCGCCGCGAACGCGTGACTTGGCATGGTGAGGAGCCTCACGAGCATGCCAGTGTGCCCGGTCAGGTTGGTCGGATGCAGGGGGAACTTCGTCACTACACCTACCGTGATATTGCGGACCATGTGAGCCGACTCAACGCCCACTCCACTTCCGCCGCTCGGGCGCTGTATGCAAAAGGCACAAAGCCAAGTCTTGTAAGCCTCCTTCTCAAACCCAAAGCCCGTTTTGCAAAGTTCTTCCTGCTCCGCCGTGGCTACCGCGAGGGCCTGCCTGGCCTCCTCGTCGCCTGTATGGAGGCATTCTACGTTTTCCTGAAATATTTCAAACTTTGGGAGATTTCTCGGAAGAAGTAACCTGCTGCCGACACCTCCGGCAGGAGATTACCCCAGTTTCATGTCTCAGCTTTGCTACGAAGGTTCGTCACGGCTTTTTTAATCTTCCGTGGAAGAATAGAATCTCCGGCAGGCTAGCTTGCCGGGGGTTCTGTTCATCAGTCCACGATGGCTATGGGGGCTTGGCCCCATTGTAGATTTGACCGCGAGATTTTATCGATGCGGGAGATCTATGACTAAAGCAACCGTTTCGAAAATCAGCTCCACAGAAATCTTGAGAGACATGTCGCTGCCAAGCCAAGAGGGCGAAGAAAACCACTACAAACGTATTTTTGAGACATCCCAGGACGCCATTCTTGTTTTGGATTTCAAGACGCATCGGATTTTGGATGCGAATCCCGGAATGTGTCTCCTGACAGGTTTGTCTAAGGCGCACCTCATCGGAGCCAAACCGGAGAGCATTTTATCGCTCCAAACGTTGTTCGGACCCGAGGGCGCATTCTTTAACGAGATCAAAGCCGATCCCATTTTGTACAGGGAAAATCTCGTCGTGGAAAATCGCGACGGCGTGCATATCCAAGTCGAAGCGACGTGTAATCTGTTCCACTCGCAGGGTCAGCAATTCATTCAATGTAATCTGCGTGATGTCACCCAGCACCGACTCGCCGAGGAACAAGTGCGCCGCCTCAACGAGACGTTGGAGCAGCGTGTGGCAGCGAGGACGTCTGAGCTTGAGAGTGCAAACCGTGAGCTGGAGGCTTTCACCTACTCGGTTTCACACGATCTCAGGGCCCCTCTCAGGCACATTATGGGCTTTGTTGAGATTCTTGAAAAAGAAGCAGCCGAAAATCTCTCCGAGCCACATCATCGGCATCTTTCGACCATTGGCGGGGCTGCGAGGCGCATGGCTGATCTGATAGAGGATCTTCTCGCGTTCTCGCGTATCGGGCGCTCCGAAATGCAGAAAGCCAAAGTGGACCTGCTAACGCTCGTCATGGAGGCCTTGGATGATCTTCAGGAGGAAACAAAGGACCGGATCATCAGCTGGAAAATTCACGATCTTCCAGTCGTTACAGTAGATCGCTCCCTGATGCGCCAGGCCCTTGTGAACCTTCTCTCGAACGCCATCAAATTCACTTCCACCCGTACTCGGGCGGTCATTGAAATCGGGACCGAGCCGTGTGCTGCGAACGAGGACACATTTTACATCCGGGACAATGGCGTCGGATTCAACCCCCGCTACGCACAAAAAATTTTTGGTGTGTTTGAGCGCTTGAACAATGCAGAGGAATTTGAAGGTACAGGCATCGGGCTTGCCAACGTTCAGCGCATCATCCGCCGCCACGGTGGGCGTGTGTGGGCACTTGGCAAGGTGGATGCCGGTGCGACATTTTATTTCACCCTCCCCCGCAGTTCGGTGAAATGAGGAAAGAACCGGCACGCATTTTACTTGCGGAGGACGACCCTGCTGACGTGGAACTGGCTCTTTCCGTTATGCAATCAGCTGGCTCCGCGCAGTGCGTTGAAGTCGTAAATGACGGGGAAAGCGCCTTGGATTATCTGCATCGCAGGCGCAAGTGGAGAGGTCGCGGGGCCTCTCAACCTGCGCTCGTGCTTCTTGATCTCAAGATGCCTGGCATCGGCGGTATCGAAGTGCTGCGCACTATAAAAAGCGATGTCCGCACGCGATGCATTCCCGTAGTCATCTTCACCTCCTCCGGGGAGCGGCGCGATATTGCACTTTGCTACGAAAATGGAGCGAATGCCTATGTCGTAAAGCCAGTCGAGTTTCCCTCCTTCGCAGAAACCCTCCAGTCCATCTCGCAGTTCTGGGCCGGAGTGAACGTGCCCCCAACGCGCTCCGTCCGAGTCACGCGATGAGTCCTCCTGCAAAGATTCTTCACCTGGAAGACGACCCCCTTGATGCCGAGTTGATCGAGCGCAGGCTGAATCAAGATGGAGTAAAATGCGAAATCCAGAGAGTAGATTCCGAAGCTGGGCTTTTGAAAGCTCTCAAGCTTGGCTCTATCGACCTAGTTCTTGCCGACTATTCGCTGCCCGGCTGCGATGGACTCGAGGCTCTCCGTCTCGCGAAGGAGTTGAGGCCTGAGATTCCCCTGCTCATCGTTTCAGGAGTGCTCGGCGAGGAGGCGGCGGTGGAGTCCCTTAAAAACGGAGCAACGGATTACATTTTGAAAGACCGACTTTCAAGATTGGCTCCGGCTGTGCGGCGCGCATTGGATGAGGCTGCAGTCCGCCGTGATCGAAAAATGCTGAGCGATCAGCTCACCCGCGCGCAGAAGCTCGAAATCTTTGGCGAACTCGCCGGCGGCGTAGCCCACGACTACAATAACATCCTCACGATCATCATGGCCAATAGCGGCCTGCTTCTGGCGGAGCTCGTCGAGGGAACCCGCCCTCACAAGCATGCCTTGCAGATTGAATACGCCTGTGAGCACGCTGCCTCGCTCACACGCCAGCTCCTCATCTTTAGCCGTTCCAGCGTGCGCTCAACGGCTGTGCTGGATCTCACAGAGGTTGTAAAAAACGCCGAGTCCATGCTGAGGCGGTTGATTCCCGAAAACATCGAATTGTTTGTATCACCTGCCACTGGGCCGCTTTGTATCAGGGCCGATCGAGGTGATATCGAACAGGTGCTGATCAATCTCATCCTGAACGCCCGCGATTCCATCGTTGGGCATGGCCAAATCCGTGTTGAATCAGGACGAGCTAGAAAGGCAGGGCACGATTTTGTGTTCTTAAATGTCGAGGACAATGGCTGCGGGATGAGCCCGGAAGTGAAAGCGCGCCTCTTCGAACCATTCTTCACTACGAAGCCTGAAGGCAGTGGCACCGGCCTTGGGCTTGCGACCTGCCACCGCCTAGTTCAAACGCTGGGAGGGCGAATCTCTGTGGCAAGCAAGCCGGGCAATGGCACTCGATTTCGCGTCGTTTTGCCCTGTCTAGACAACGAGGAGGTGCAGCAGCACGTTCATCCGTCCACCTCGGAAACCCTGCCTGGCTGCGAAAAAATCCTGCTTGCCGAGGATAACCACATGCTTCGCGACATGGTTGCAACCCAGTTGGAGGAACTTGGCTATCAAGTCCTCCAAGCTGCCAATGGGATCGAAGGGCTTGAAATCTTTGCCGAGCATCGCGAGAGCCCCCCCGTTTTAGTGATCACAGATCTTGTACTTCCTCTTTTGAGCGGCCGCGAGATGGCCCGGCTTTTGCAGAAGTCCTCACCCTCACTCAAAATCCTCTACACCTCGGGCCATACCGATCTGACCATAGCCTCACTCGGTCTCTCCTCAGCACTGGGGGATATTTTGAGTAAGCCTTTTACGCTTTCGCAGCTGAGTTCTCGGATTCGCGAAATGCTGCCGGTGAAAAAATAAGTCTTTTCTGTTGCGAGGGCTTTGTTGACAGCGCCCGATCTCCTCCCCATAGTCCCTGCCGCTCACAGCTGGGCGAGATCACAATTTATGGAAAACATTCGCAACATCGCAATCATCGCTCACGTTGATCACGGCAAGACGACCCTCGTGGATCAGCTCCTCAAACAAGCCGGTACATTCCGCGCCAACCAAAAAACCGACGAGCGGATGATGGACTCGATGGATTTGGAGAGAGAAAAAGGTATCACCATCCGAGCCAAAAACGCCGCATTCCGTTGGAAGGATTATCACGTCAACATCGTGGACACTCCCGGCCACGCCGACTTTGGCGGAGAGGTGGAGCGAATCATGAAAATGGTGGATGGCGTTTTGCTCGTGGTGGATTCCCACGACGGTCCCCAAGCGCAAACAAAATTTGTTCTCCGCAAAGCGATGGAAAACGGACTCAAGCCGATCGTGGTCATCAACAAAATTGATCGTGAGAATGCGCGTCCGCACAAGGTTCTGGACATGGTGTTCGAGCTTTTCATGGAACTCGGTGCCACCGACGCTCAGCTCGATTTTGCTCACATTTACGCGAGTGCCAAAGTGGGTTTTGCCAAAAAGGAAATCACGGATTCGAGTGACAACATGGAGCCTCTCTATGAGGCGATCACCAAACACATCCCACCGCCCCCAAAGCCGGATGTGGAT
>CANMQB010000089.1 GCA_947499885.1 Spartobacteria bacterium | reverse complement strand
AGATTCATTGAGCATGTAGCCCTGCGGAGCCAAGTCTTGAGAGTAGAGATCAGCGGAAGAAAAAGAATTGGGATCGGTTGTCATGTTTTATTCGATACTAATATTTTCAAAATATGGATTTATATTTAATAAAAGCTTTCGCCTAAAGTAAATAAGAAAAGCTCAAGTTGAGCCGGAGTGCATGCCAATGCGGGGTTTGATGCAACAGCGTGCATTACACTCAAATAAATTGGATACTGTGTCGGCGCGTTTTGGTAAGTGAGACCCGGCATAGTTGTTTCAACCCAATTTGCTGTGCTACTAATTAAGCGATTATCAAGAATAAGCGCGTTCAGACCACCGAAAGTGCAGCCATGAAAGTGGGCGAGTTTTGTAATCGTAGAGATTCCAATACGTTCAGGGATGGCGCCAAAGGAGGCATTATAATCAGACCACAGTGCAACTGCAGACGAACAATGCGATATGCTGGGTAGATGAAAAAGAAGCCTCGAAACAATTCCCCGCATATCTCTGGGATAGCCCCAGAGAAGAATTTCCGCAGTTTTTTGCTCAGGCGAAGGGTAAGCAAATGTCAGCAAGCGGTTTCTGGAAATACGAATTGTTGGCAAGCCTCCAAAAATCGCGTTCCACAGAGGAAGCTGCCCTGCGGCTGTGAATTTTGGCTGCCAGAATGCCGCGTCAACTTTAATTGAATGGAGCGAAACTGGCAAAGATCGAACAACTGCTGAAAAAATGGGGTTATAAAGTGAAGGCATGGTTTTATTGTCTTGGAAACATGGCCAATCTGCCGCGCGCCGCCTCAAGAATTTCTGCCTCGAAGAGATGTGCCCACTCTGGTTGGGTGACTAAAAATTCGATCGTCAGCTCTGGTCTATTTTCCTGAAGCAAGCGTTGAAAACCGTCTGGCAAGTTGTTAGAAGAGACCACTTGGCATGCGGCAGCATAGGCGCCCTCACTCGCCATGAGTTGAATGAAATAAGTGGGCCGATAAACTTCCCTGGATATCGCTTGGATAAGCTCAATCGTTGCGCCGTGAAAGGCCCTTTTTTGTTCAGTGGTTGGTGGCATGCGCTGGGTTAGTGGAATTTTAAGAAGAAGGGTTTATTAGGATTTTGAGTTTCTGGGACTATGAAGACACCTCGGCCAGTTCGCCATTGTGGCGTTCGTAGGTTTTTCCGTTGATGGTAATTTGACTGGAAAAAAGCTGTCCAGTGCCCGGAAGAGCCACCCAACAATCCTCAGCGGTCGAGGATTCCACAGAAAGGAAAATCAACCCCAGAGCTTTGAGTTCGTCCAAACTCAGCGGATCGCTTTTTAGCTCGGTGTTTTCCGGTCTCCATTCAGGCCATGACCCGATGTAAAGCAAGGCTTGGATGAGTTCTTCCAAAGTGGCTGTGCAATAGTTTTCACAATTCATTGGTTGGCAGGCAATATAAACGCCATTCCAATGATGAACTTCCATCCAGTAATCATCATGTTCAAAGCCTACATAAATTGACAAAACAACATTTTCATCATCGTCGAGAGCATCCGAATATTCTTCGTCAAACAACCCCTTGCCGCCTTCACCTAGGTAAATGGCAAGCTTTTCAGGACCAATGGCAGCCTTGAATTTTTCGTTTTCGAGTAGTTCGTGGAATTCCATGTTCAAACTTCTACCAACTCATCTCCAGCCAACTTGAAGTCTGTGCCGTTGATTTGTATTTCCGTATCAGTCGAACCAAGAAGATTATTCAAAGTAATGAGCAATTTCTTTGCAAATTTTTCTATAACTTCTTTCGGAATATATTTGGATTCAATCGCTATATCGTGCGGTGGATGATCGAAAGCCGGATCATCAAAGAGATCTTCCAAATTGTCTGAAGCTCCGTTGGTGGTGGAGTGAATGGAATTCCAGAAGTAAAAGCCATGCCACTTCTGGAATGCAATGATATCACCACCTCCATTATCAATGAGAGTCATTAATGTTTGGCTTTCATTTCCGAAATCCTCGAGAATCTGCTGACCTGCTTCATCCGAAGAGTATTGATCGTATTTTTCAGATCCAATAGCTGCTTGGAACTGAGGGTCATCAAGGATTTCAGAAAAGTCGACATTCATAGCGCACTAAGGCTTAACTAACTTCAACAAGTTTGCCACCAACTTTTTTGTAGTCCTTGCCATCGATTACAATCAGCTCCCCTTTATCTATCAATCTGTTTGCAAGAGTCTTAAACTTTTCCAGAGAGATATCGGAGCTGTCAAAATTGGTATTTAGGACAGGATTTCTGAATTGAAAACTTCCAGACCCCAATTCTAATTCGTTAAAAATATTTTCGATGCTATCTGCTACGCCCTCAATATTTTCATCATCATAAAAATAAAAGCCATGCCATTTCCTAATCCCAAAACAAAAATCGCTGTCTTCGCCCTTCAAAATTAAAACGGGAACCCATTCTTGTGCGAAACTTTCCCACATCAAATCTTGCCCGTCATCGCCTGAGTAGAGGGCGTGCTTTTCCAGACCAATGGATGCCTTGAATTTTTCGTTTTCAAGAAGATCGTCGAATTCCATAGAGGCTATCACTCTCCAGCGAGTTCGCCGTAGAGGCGGATGAAGGCGGTTGCTTTTCTGCGGTCCTGCTCCTCGGGCGAGTCGGGTTGCCATGCCTGGCACATGCGGTGGGCGTATTCGTCGAAATCACAAAAACCAAGAATCGTGGCCAGCGGCAGGAAGAGACCGGCACTGTGCATGCCATTCATCAGGATGAATTGGACCCTCTGCGTGCGAGTGAGGCTAGCCATGCCCTCAGCCAAGATCGGCGCAGCTTCGTCGATACTCATCTGGATGCCACGGCCCCAAACAGGCTGCGAAAGCAGGCGGTGCTGGGTGGTCAAAAAAAGCTCGTAAATCTCGGCAGGGATTTCCTCGGGATCGTATTCAAACTGAGCAGCAAGGATTTCGCGAATCATTGAGTCCGGTGCCTGAATCGACATATCAAAATCGCGATAGGTGCAGTAGGCCGAGTAGATGCCGAAATTTCCGGCGGTCATGCGCGGGCGAGTCGCTTTTTCAAAGGCAATGGCCTCTACCAGAGATTGAGATGGCGACTGGACGGCATGTCCTGCGGCTGTGTTAAGCCGAGGAATATAAAACTCACCGTCACGCTCCCGGACTTTTTCCCGGGCCTTTTCGAGAAGGGGAATATCGCTTTGGAGTTTGAGAGTGAATGCAGGGTGTATGGCGAAAACCTCCCCGCCGGGAAGATGGATGGCCAAATTTTCTGAATTCGCCATTCGCATGTGCAGGCCAGCTATTTCGCCTGCAATGGGCGATGAGGTGCGGTCGCCAAACTGATCGAAAACTTTTTTCCTCTGTGCCATTTCGCGAGCCATCTCGTAGCGAGGGATGTGCCACTGGCGGGTCTGAAACAAGTTCCCACTTCCGGTGACGGCTACGAAATGCCACACGCCCATGACATGAGTTTGCCAAGGACCGTTGGCTGTGGATACGCGCTCGGAGCCTCCTTTTCGAAGCGCTCCAAAAAGCGCGGATTCTCCGCAGGTGCTGATCAAATCGACCGCGAAGTCGGCTTTGGTCATGGAAATCATAAAGTCGGCTTTGGGCATCGTTTTGTTAATGGTATTACTGGGTTGAGGGGATGGGACGCATGGCAGGCATCTCAGCTTTTTTCGCTGCGTTGGGCAATAGGATTTGGTGGCATATTTACTCGTCATCCCCGCACAGAATCGGAGCCTGCGTGGAATAGGGGTTGTTCGGACTGATCGGCGAATAGAGGCTTCCATACTGGCTGTAGGGGTTGTTGATACTCGTGGGGCTGTAGGGACTGCCGTATTTGCCGTAGGGGTTCGAAACAGAATCCGGATCGTAGGGATTGGCGCTGAGTTTGCCGAGATACTGCCCGTCGGCAGCGATAATCTTTGGGGCTTGGGTGGCGTAGGGATTTGAGACGCTGGTGGCTGAATACGCGCTTCCATATTGGCTGTAAGGATTGTTGATACTCGAGGGACTGAAGGGACTACCAAACGCACCGAATTTATTCGCCGTGGAATTGGCGGCGTAGGGATTCGCGCTGAGTTGGCCGAGGAAGACGCTCTCGTCATCGCATTCCTGCGCGAAGGCGCTTGAACAAAGGATCGGCACGGTGATGACGGCTGCGAGGAGGATGGTTTTTAGTTTCATACTTTGGGTTTGTTAGTTTGTGTTTGGAGGATAGAAACTCACATGTCGCATTTTCTGCAACAGGGTGGCGTAGCCGCTGTAGCGCGTGGCGAGTGACTGGTGCCGAGTGCGAGGCGCGGAGGCGGAGGACCAATGCGGGAGGAGGGCGCAAAGACGAGACCCGAGAATCGATAGGATTTTGGTGATCATTTCGAGGGAGACACTATCAACCCCGGTAGGTCATCCGCTGGGGGAGGAAAATTTTTTGGAAATTTTAAAAAAACTACATGGCGAGTTTGTGTGTGTGGTTTTGATCTGCCGCGTGGAGCCATGAAGCACTGAAGCAAAGAACCCTTGTTCTTCTAAGCTCCAAGACCAGTTGAGCCCTGTGGCTACGGAGACAAAAATCGGCGACCACCACCCCAAAAAAGATGACTGAAGGAAAAAATCTCCCCCTGTAACGAGCAGGCAGTCTCACCAAACATCACCTATTTTAACCGACCGATGGTCTAAAAGGCGGAGCCATTTGGCTCTGGCAGGGTATAAAGAACACCCCTGCGCCCGTTGTTATTTTTTCTTGGCGGTGTCTTCGTGCTTCGAAGGACAGATATCGCTAAGTTCGCAATTTGGGCAGTCGGGTTTGCGGGCAGGGCAGCGGCGGCGGCCGTGAAAGATGAGCCAGTGGCTGAGGTTGGTCCACGAATCAGCGGGAAAGAGGTGAATGAGATCGCGCTCGATGCGGATCGGGTCGGTGAATTTCGTGAGACCAAGGCGCTGGGAGAGCCGGGAGACGTGGGTATCAACAACGACACCTTCATTTTTTGAGAAGGCATTTCCGAGAACGACGTTGGCGGTTTTGCGTCCAGCGCCAGGGAGAGCGGCGAGCTCAGCGAGGGTGCAAGGAACTTCACCGCCGTGCTTGGCGACGAGAGCTGCGCCCATGGCTCGGATGTTTTTGGCCTTGTTGCGATAGAAACCGGTGGAGTGAACGAGGACTTCCAATTCCTCCTGCGGGATGGCTGCGTAATCAGCCGCAGTACGGCAGCGAATGAAGAGGGCCTTCGTTACGAGGTTGACTCTTTTGTCGGTGCACTGCGCGGAGAGGATGGTGGCGACGAGAAGTTCGAGCGGGCTTGAGTAGTCGAGCTCGCAGTGGGCATCTGGATAGATGGAGGGCAGACGAACCAAAAGCTCCCGAGCCATGGCAGACGAGCTAGCAGCAGCTTTTGAGCCGCGGCTGGAGGATGTGGCGCGGGGCATTCCTTACTTGGCACCGAGGGCCTGAAGTCGCTGTTTGGCCTGCTCGGCGTGTTTATCGTTTGGAAAATCTTTTACGATTTGAGTGTAGGAGGCCTTGGCGCGATCGAGTTGCTGCACCTTGAACTTGGGGTCCTGGCTGTCATTGGCTTGGACTTCCAAGAGCTGGGCACCTTCCCAGAGTCCTTCGGCGGCTGCGAGAGGAACGCCCGAGTAAAATTGAGGAATCTTCATGAAAAAGTCGATCGCGGCGGCGCAGTTCTCGGCTTTCTTTTTGGGGTCGACCTCGGCGTTCATTTTATCCTTCATGATATTTCCATAAAGGAGGAAGGAATTGGCACGAAGATCGGCGGTGGCGTTCTGGGCGCGGATGATGCCGCCAAGGAGTGTCATGGCTTCATCGGGCTTTTTCTGCGAGCGAAGTGAGGCGGCGATACCGTAGTCGGCTTCGAGCACCTTAGGCGACCATGGGTAAGTGGTCTTGAGTTGCTGGAAAAGCTGGCCTGCTTCAGCGGTCTGCCCACGCTGCTGAGCGACGCGCGCCTTACCGAAAATGGCTACGGCTTGGGCCTCCTGCGCCATCGGGGTGATGGTATTTGGTGCGGCGCCAACGGGTATTGGATAGTCGGTCGCGAGTTTCTCGAAGGCGGCTTGAGCCTCGTCCACCTTGCCAGAATCAAGAAGCGCGAGTCCGAATACATCAATGTCCTTAGGTGCATAGACGACATCCACGTTGTAGGACTCGGTCATCTTGGCCAAGGCGCGAGGCTTGTCTTTTTCTGAAATGAAGCCAGCCAAAGCAAAGAGGATCTTGCTACGTGCACTGACGTCACTGGCTTGATCAGCCTGGGTCTGCAAGGCGGCCTCGACGCCGGCCTCGTCCTTCAGGCCAGAGCGAATGAGCAAGCGCTGGCTGGCAAGGAACGACTGGAGGGCGAGCGATAAATCGGGACTCTGGGGGTATTTTGCCAAGAGGCCCTCGACGGTTGCGGAAGATCCTTCGACGGCTTCCTTCCACTTCGCGCGATCAGCTTCGTTGAGGGATGTGTAATTCGTCGCGAGGCGCTCGGCGGTGGCTCGCTGGAGCTCGGATATGGTCACAAGTGCGGAGGTGGCTTTTGCATGGTCGGGATAGCGCTCGACAAATTCTTTCCACGTTGCAATGGCCTCGTCGACATTTCCGGCAGAGGAAGCGTTTTGCCCGATGCTGTTGTAGGCGAAGTAAATTTTGTCGTCGCTGGGGTATTTTTCGATGAATGCACGCATGAGCTTGTTGATCTCAGCGACATTTTTGGCAGCGGCGAAAACTTGAGCACGCGAGAAGTAGGTAAAGGGTGCGGGTGGCGAGTCGGGATATTGATCGGCGACTTTGGTGAGAGTAGCCACACCTGCGTCGTTCTGCCCGGTTGCGATCTGGGCATTTCCCAGAACAAATGTTGCAAGAGGGGTCAGCGGGCTTTCAGGATTTGCCTTCAAGAAGGCCTCCAAAAGCGGGATGGCGGCTGCATTATCACCCTTTTGCTGAGTGCAGGCAGCCAGCCAGTAGTTTGACTCCAATGCCTGCGGGGTGCCGGGATAGTTGTCAATCGTGAGCTTGAACGCCTTGATGGCGTCATCCCATTTGGCAGTGTCGCGATAGATGCATGCGATGCCGAACTGAGCAACGATCCCTACCTCGGGTGGTGGATTTTTTTTGAGACTGTCTTGAAATGTTTGCAATGCCTCGTCGTATTGCTTGAGACCCAATTGAGCTTGGGCCTTCTGCGCCACAGAGAGACCCGCAAGACGACCTTGGGGATAGGATTGTATGGACTCGTCGAAGAAAGGGATCGCTCTGGCAGCATCGCCTTGAGCGAGTACCATATTCCCAATCACAAACGGCAGGTTTTCAGCCAAGGGCTTGCCTTTATAGGCGTCCTGAAATGCCTGATAGGAAGTGAGAGCGGGTTCCACGGCACTCTGCACGGCGTAGCCCATGGTTTTGTAGTAGAGGGCGCGCATCTTCTCATCGTCGCTGGTTAGAAAGGGTGTCACGTGGGTGATAACCACGCGAGACTGGTTATATCTGCCGGCATTGAAAAAGATTTCACCGAGCTTGAGAAGGGCTTGTGAGGTCTGGTCCGGCTTTGCACTGATCTCGGCGAGTTTTTTGAGTTCGCGTTCATTTTCCTTATCGAGTTGGTTTTTCAGCGGGAGATTCTTTGCGCGCAATGCTGCGACTTTCTGTGGAGCAAAAGATTTCACCTTGTCTTGCTGCATTGCCACGATGTCGTCCTTCGGGAGGATGGCCTTGTAAGCGGCGGCAGCCTGCTCATAAATCGCCTGCCGGTTGGCTTCTGGGCTGAAAGAAGCACTCATAAAAAGGATTTCACCGAGCTGGAAATTTGCATCGTTCACGAGGGCGAGGTCTTTTTTGGCCGTGATGATCCCGCTTAAAATAACCTCAGCTTGTTTGAGGAGGTCGAGGCCCTTTGCCTTGTCACCTCCCTCTCTGGTGAGTTCGTCGCCACCCTGAGAAGCCAGAGTGATGGCAAGGAGATTTTTGCTGCCTTCGATGGTTGGAGATGCAGGGAACTTCTGCACATTTTCGCGGAGATCAACTGCCGCTTTGTCAAACTGAGAAATCTGGTATTCGCAGAGAGCGCGACCATAAGTGACCGCTTCGAGATCCGGCGACTGAGGATGCTTTGCAATGAAGTCGGTGTAGCTCTTGATCGCCTGCTCGAAAATGCCTTTGCGGGTGGAATCAGACGGAGGAAGGGACATGGCCTTAGCCGCCAGAATCTGGCAACGCAGATTATCAACCAAAGAAACCTGATCAGGAGTCAGCGCAGGACCAACCTTTGATTTGTCCAAGCTGGCAAGCGCCTTGTCAAATTCGCCCAAATAAAATTGGCACACACCAAGCTGAATGATTGCCGACTGGACGAGGATATCTGTGGGATAACCCGTGATGATGCCTTGGTAAGCGGCGGCAGCGCCCTTGTAATCGGCGTTTGAAAGCAACCCGTAGGCGGCTTCATTTTCCTGAGCTGCAGCCTGCGACTGGGCGCGCAGAGCAGATGACAAGAATGAAAAAGATAACAAAGAGGTGAGAACAAATGCAGACAGCTTATTCATGGGACTATCTTCATAGACGAAGCAGGCTTCTGATTCCAACCGATTTTTAGATTTCTCTTCCGAGAAGGAGGCTTGATTTCTCCGTCATTTTCTCCGAGATGTGCTGGCAAATGGATGATTCACCGACGCCATCTCCGCCGCCCTTGCCACCGAACGGGAATGATACATCTGCTCGCCAATGGGCGGTCATTCTTCACTTAAGTGCTCTTGCTGGGCTTGTCATCGTAGGATTCGGCCATGTCCTCGGGCCTCTTGTGATTTGGCTCCTGAAAAAAAACGAGCTACCGAGCTTGGATGCAGTAGGAAAAAACGTACTCAATTTTCAGATTTCCTGGAGCATTTGGTTCCTCGTCTCAGGTTTGGTAGCAGCGATCGGTTCCTGTCTCATTGTCCCACTGGCACTACCTGTGGGCACTTTCATCGCATGGCTAGCATTTGTGATCAACGGGGCGATCAAAGCGAGCAATGGAGTGAATGTGAGTTTCCCACTAACGATCCGCTTCTTCAGTTGATCCGACTCAGCAAACGGAGGTCAACTCAAACGTGGAAATGCTCCACGCGTCGACCGATGCCTGAAAGAATCTCCCACGAGATCGTTCCAGCTTGGCTAGCCAGATCGTTAACATCGATTCGCTCAGCGCCATCGCGGCCAACCAGCGTGACTTCATCGCCAAGCTGCACTTCAGGCAACATCGAAACATCGACGACGATTTGATCCATCGTGACCCGCCCGAGCACAGCGCATCGGACTCCGCGCACAAGCACAGAGGCCCCGCGACCTGAAACCTGCCTCGGGAAACCGTCCGCATAGCCGACGGCCACCAAGGCAGTACGGATTGGCCTTTGCGCAATAAAAGAGCGTCCATAGCTTACACTAGCGCCAGCGGGCAAATCGCGAAGTAAGACCACTCGAGACTTCCAAGAAAGCACAGGCTCGAGCTCCATCGAGTATTCCGGCAAAGGAGAAACCCCGTAAAGAATCAGCCCCGGTCTCACGAGATCAAAGCGGTGATCCGGGCGAGTCAGAACCCCAGCGCTATTCAAGACATGAAACTTAACCCCCGGTGCTAGCGCCCTCAACCGATCACTGAGCACGTCAAAGCTGGTCAGCTGGGCAATCGTGAAATCCGCGTCC
>CANMQB010000088.1 GCA_947499885.1 Spartobacteria bacterium | reverse complement strand
GGACAGCCCGTTTGCACAGGAAGCTTGGGCTAAAAAGGAAAACATCACCATCCCGCTGGCAAGCGACCTGAACAAGGAAACCGCAAAAGCCTACGACGTCCTTCTGCCTGATCTCATCGGCCTTGGCGCTGTATCAGCACGCGCGGCTTTCGTCATCGACAAAGACGGTATCATCCGCCACAGCGAACAAACTCCGACACCAAAAGAACTCCCCGATTTCAACAAAATCGCCGAGGTTCTCGCGTCACTCTAAAAAACTCACTCGGAAAAAAATAAAAATCTCCTTGTCAGGGGTTGCGAGTCATGGTGTGCTTGCCACCCTTTTCCGCAAAACAAGCGGAGCACTTCAAATATGGCTAAAGAAATCGTAGGACAGATCAAATTGCAGATTCCCGCAGGTGCCGCAAACCCGGCCCCGCCCGTAGGCCCGGCCCTTGGCCAACAGGGCGTCAACATCATGGCCTTCTGCAAAGAATTTAACGCGGCGACTCAAAAGCAAGCCGGCGACATTCTCCCAGTCGTCATCACCGTTTATAAGGACAAAAGCTTCACATTCATCACCAAGGCACCTCCAGCAGCAATCCTCCTCAAAAAGGCCGCGGGTCTTGCTTCCGGCTCCAAGGAACCCAACAAAACCAAGGTAGGCAAAATCTCGAAAAAGCAGGTCATGGACATCGTCAAAATCAAGATGAGAGACATGAACGCACGCACCGAGGAAGCTGCCTTCCGCACTCTCTGCGGCACAGCCCGCCAGATGGGACTCGAAGTCGCCGAGTAAACCGAAAACAAAATTTCAAAATCACAACCCGCCACTTCATCAAAGGAAGTGGCGGTTTTTTTTAGGCATGTATTCCAGAAATTCCATAACCACGCGGATGAACAATATGTTCCCTGCGGGGTTTGTTACGCAATTGTCACAAATCTCATTTTGGCGCATCCTCACATTCTTAGTTCAATCACCAAACACATGAAACTCACATCAAGCTGGGCACTTTGCCTATCGATTGCCACATCACTCGCCTTCGTCACCACAGGGCAGTCTCAACAAATCTCAGGCGCCGGAGCCACATTTCCCGCTCCACTTTATCAACGCTGGGGCGTTGAGTTCAACAAAGTCCAGCCAGGTATTCAGGTGAACTACCAATCCGTGGGAAGTGGAGCTGGTGTGAAAAATTTCATGCAGGGTGTGGTGGACTTCGGCGCAAGCGATGCCGCGATGACAGATGACGAAATTGCCAAGGTGTCTGCAGGCGTTGTCCTCATTCCTGCCACGGCTGGAGAAATCGTCTATGCCTACAACCTGCCAGGCGTGATCGGTCTCAAACTCACCCGCGAAGTCATGGCAGGCATCTACCTTGGCACAGTCAAAAAGTGGAATGATCCCGCCATCGTCAAAGCCAACCCTGATCTGAAACTACCCAACAATCCGATTCAGGTTGCCTACCGTTCCGACGGCAGCGGCACGACATATGTTTTCACCCAGCACCTCTCCGAGATCAGCGATGATTTCGACGATCAGGTTGGAACAGATAAATCCGTTACTTTCCCTGTGGGCGTAGGTGGCAAGGGCAACGAAGGCGTGACCGCCCTCATCAAGCAGAGCCCTGGCACTATCGGCTATGTCGAGTATGGATATGCGAAAGACAACGGCCTCTCGATGGCCTCACTGCAAAACAAATCTGGCAACTTTGTGGCTCCCGACATCGCATCTGCCCGAGATACCCTCTCGAATGTGCCGCTTCCCGAGAATCTCCGCATTTGGCCCGTGGATCCCGAAGGCGCGAACGACTACCCCATCGTGAGCTTCACTTGGCTCCTCCTATACAAAAAATATCCTAACGCGGAAAAGCTCAAGGCGCTCAAGGAATTTGTGAGCTGGGGTCTCACAGCCGGACAGTCGTTCTCCGAGAGCTTGGGGTATGTGCCGCTTCCACAGCCCGTCGTTGAAAAAGCCAAGGCGGCTTTGGACACCGTTCAATAACTCCGCTTTCCCACAAAGTGTCAGCACCCGAGAAGGACATCATTTCGCCGGCCGGTTATCGGCCGGCGCCGGATTTATTTCGAATCCTGTGTCAAACGGCCTCGCTCCTCACAGTGCTGATGCTGGGATGGATCATTTACGAAATCCTCGAATCCGCGTGGCCGTCCATCCAGAAGTTCGGATTCGATTTCATGACCACCTCGGCGTGGGTGCCGAACCGTGAGCGTTTCGGCGTTCTGCCATTCATTATCGGCACGGTCGCGAGTTCTCTACTCGCCATCCTTCTGGCCTTCCCTCTGGGCGTCGCGATTGCGATTTTTTTGAGTGAGAATTTCCTCTCCGCATCGATTCGTCAAACCATGCGATTCGTCGTGGAAATGCTGGCCGCGATCCCCAGCGTCGTTTACGGGCTGTGGGGAATCTTCGTCATTATTCCCATCGTCAAAGCCTTTGGCGATTGGGCGGTCGGCTCGATGGGCGACTTCCCGCTTTTTTCCGGTCCGGCTTACGGCAACTCGCTGCTCACCGCCTCGGTCGTCTTGGCCATTATGATTTTGCCAACTATCACCGCCATCTCGCGAAACGCCTTGGCATCCGTCCCCAAAACCCTTCGCGAGGGAGCCTATGCACTCGGGTCCACCCGCTGGGAGGCGATCTTTAGTGTCATCCTGCCAACGGCGGCACCTGGCATTGTTGCGGCGACGATCCTCGGTCTCGGTCGAGCCATGGGCGAAACGATGGCGGTGGCCATGCTCATTGGCAACAGCTCGCGCCTCTCGTGGTCTATCCTCTCCCCCTCGGGAACTCTTGCTGGACTGCTTGCAAACCAGTTTGGCGAGGCACAGGGACTTCAGGTGAACTCCCTCATGTATGCAGCCCTCATCTTGATCGGCATCACCCTTATTGTAAATCTGCTGGGCGAAGCCGTGCTGCGGCACACCCAAAAACAAACCGCCGGCATCCGGTAAACCTGATGGATTCGATTGCTTCCCACTCCTTGGATTTTTTTGACGGCGACCGTTCGGTGAGTTCAAAAACCGTGGCTCGCTCTGTGACCAACCGCATCCTCAGCGGCATCTGCATCACGCTTTCGCTTCTGACACTGGTGCCCTTGGCTTCGATTATTATTCTTCTTTTGCAAAAAGGCCTGCCCCTCTTGGGAACCGCCATTTTCACCGAGTTGCCGCCTGCGGCAGGAATGTCCGGCGGCGGCTTCGGCAATGCCATACTTGGCACGCTGGTGATGATCGCGATCGGCTTGGCCATCTCTGCACCAGCAGGCATCCTCTCAGCCATCTTCATCAACGAATATGCGCCTACCTCGCGGCTCGCCCAGGCTGTTCGTCTTGTGGCAAAACTTCTGACAGGGATTCCATCCATCATCTGCGGCGTGTTTGCCTTTGCTGCTGTTGTCATGACGACCGGCACATTTTCCGCCTATGCAGGTGGATTGGCACTGGCGGTTCTCATGTTGCCGACCATTCTTCTCACAGCTGAACAAGCCCTCATGGGCGTGCAGAGCGCCTACCGTGAGGCTGCCTTGGGACTCGGAGCCACGCGATTCCAAACGATCGCCCGCGTAGTGCTGCCCGACGCCTTTCCTGCCATCATGACTGGTGTCATGCTCGCCGTGGCCCGCGCGGCAGGAGAGACGGCGCCGCTTATTTTCACCGCCCTGTTCAGCCAATTCTGGGCGAAATCGCTGAATGAGCCAACCGCCTCGCTCTCAGTTTTGATCTACAACTTCTCCACAGTCCCCTTTCCTCATCAGATCGGCATGGCTTGGACGGCCTCACTCGTCCTCGTGGCCTTCGTCACCATCGCCAACATCGCAGCGCAAACCATTTTCTCCCGAAAAAATTGACCGAATCCAAAAAAGGAAATCCGATGCAAATCTCAAATGAAGCACCTGCAAAATTGACAACGGATCACACAAATCCACCCGAGCGGCCGGATTTCATCTCCGTGAAGGATTTCAATTTTTTCTACGGAAAAAAACAGGCCCTGCACACCATCAACATGGACATCCCGGAGCGCCAAGTCACCGCGTTCATTGGCCCATCAGGTTGCGGCAAATCAACACTGCTGCGCAATTTCAACCGAATGAACGAACTCATCGATGGAATTCACCACACAGGCGATATCCGCATCCTTGGAAAGAGCATCTATGACAAAGGGGTCGAGGTCATTTCCCTACGCCGAAGCATCGGCATGGTTTTCCAGAAATCGAACCCGTTCCCAAAATCCATCTACGAAAATGTCGTCTTTGCATTGCGCATCAGTGGGATCTCAAAGAAATCGGACCTCGACGAATGTGTTGAACGCAGCCTGCGCGGAGCTGCACTTTGGAACGAGGTGAAAGACCGCCTTCACGAAAGCGCTCTGGGTCTCTCCGGTGGACAGATGCAGCGCCTTTGCATAGCCCGGGCCATCGCCAATCGGCCGAAGGTGCTGCTTATGGACGAACCCTGCTCGGCATTGGATCCGATCGCCACGGTAAAAGTCGAGGAGCTGATTCGTGAACTGAAGCGGCAATTCACCATCGTCATTGTAACCCACAACATGCAGCAGGCCACGCGGTGCTCGGATAAAACCGCATTTTTCTATCTCGGAAAACTCGTGGAATACGCCGACACACCCAAAATCTTTTCAAACCCCTCGGAAAAACAAACCGAAGACTACATTACCGGACGCTTCGGTTGAATTTTCATGATCCGTCTACTCTAAAAAATGGAATCCGCACGACATATTCTTACCAGTTTTGAAGACGCTTTGGACAACCTCCGCAAGGATGTTCTAATGATGTCGAGCCTGGCCTCGCGAAGTTTGGAAAACGCCAGGAAAGGCCTCTTTGAGCGCGATGAGGACTGGTGCAACACGGTGATCGCAGACGACGAGGAAATCGATGCGCTAGAGATTCAAGTCGATGGCGAGGGCATGGAGATTATGCTTCGATTCCATCCTTTTGCCTCTGATCTGAGAAATGTCATTGCCGCGATGAAAACCAGCGTAAACCTCGAGCGCGCGTCCGACCAATCTGTGGGAATCGCCCGCCGGGCGCGTAAGCTCATTACCCTCCCCCTCATGCCTACCACATCGCGCATAGAGCCTATTTTCAACCTCGCTTCATCGGTTTTTAATGACGCAATCAAATCCTACGCCGATAACGACATAGAATTAGCCCGCACGATCAAGGTGCGCGACAAGGAATTGGATGAGCTCAATCGGGATTTTGCAGACAACCTCACGGAATTGATGCCTCAAAATCCTGAACATATCAGAGCATTCTTGGAGTTGATTTTTGTAGCACGCTGCCTGGAGCGTATCGGTGATCAGGCAAAAACTATCGCAGAAGATGTGATCTATGCAGTCTCGGTAAAGGACATCCGGCACAGCAACTCAGCAAGGTAACCCAGCTGCTCCACAAGCTCAATCGATCAGGCAAAGGGATGCAGCGAAATTTGCAATCTCCTTGGCTCCTGCCGGATGACTCAGCGGACCCGTAGCTTGATAGCGTTGCGAGTAGAGGGCGCCACTTTGGTCAAAGAGTTCTCGCACGGCATTGGCGATGGACTCAGGAGTTGTGGCGATTTCGCCGGCCCCATTTTCCACAAGCAGATGAGCATTCCCCTCTTCCTGCCCGGGCACGACCTGTGTGATGATCATCGGAGTTCGCGCTGCCAGAGCCTCCTGCACAGTCGCACCACCAGCCTTGCTGATGAGAACGTGCGAGCGCTGCAACAAGCTGGGAATCTCCGAAGTCCAGCCATGAAGTTCAATCGGCTTCCCCATCTCGATTGCGAGTTGCTGGAGTTTTTTCATCAGTTCCTCATGACGTCCACAGGTCACAGTCAGCGCGATGTTTTCAATACCGAGCAGCTCCTGGACAATATCTGGAGCAATATCCTGAGCCGAATTCACCATGTAGAGAACTTTCCAACGTCCATCGAGCGGTGGATTCCTACGCTCGGGTAGAATGTCTGAAAAAACAGTAGGCACGGGAAATCCCGTGACTCGGATTTTTTCGCGCGCCACCCCGCCCTGCTCCAGTGAGTTGGCGGTGGGCTCGTTTGGCACAAGGAAGTAATCGCTCGTGCAGCGCCACCAGATCGAATTGATGGTGAGGGAATCCGTGACTACCGTGACATACGCGAAGGGACGTCCCTTTCCCCTGCGCACCTGGTCCAAGAATGCTCCGTAGCCCGGGAAACAGCTCACGACCACATCAGCATCATAGCGAGTGATGCGGTCGGCCAGCAGATTGACGGCCATCCAGAAAAAGCCCACGCCGCGAGTCACCAAAGGCGAGGAGTCGAGGAAGTTGTAGAATACACGCCAGAGCGATGGATGCCTGTTTATGATATGGCGGTAGCCCGACTGCAAAAGGCGGTTCAGCCAGCTGTAGGACTCGTCAAAGATATCATTCACTGCAACGAGCACTTCGGGGTGAAACTCCTTCAATGCCTGCTCCAGATTGCGAGCAGCCGCATTATGTCCCTCACCAAACCCTGCAGTCAAAATGAGAACAGAGCCGGAAACCATGGCAAATCAGCTTGGCAGGGTTCCCTTTCGTGGATCGGCTTCGCCAATCCGCTTGGTGATCTCAAGAGCGATATCCAAGGCGTCAGCGGCAGCTAATCCGGTGACCTTTGGTTTTAGACCTTCGCGGGCGCAGTCCAAAAACGATTCCAACTCAATCTTGAGGGGTTCCCCCTTCTCAATGGCTACCGGCTCACGTACGATGCGCTTGCCACTGAAGTCAGTGACGATTTTTGAGTCAGTCGCCAAACCGATCAGCTTGCCAAGTCCCGAGCTGGTTCGCTCGTTGTCTTGGGCCAACCGCAGGAGGTAGCCGCTCTGGTTTTTATAGTCGAGAGAGAGGTAGGCATTTTCCTGAAAGACTCGGATTTTCCGAACCCTCTCCTGGCTGATGCGGCTGGCGGTGACATTCGCAACGCATCCATTCTCAAAACGGAAGCGCACGTTGGCGATATCCTCGCCCCGGCCGAGCACGGAAATGCCTACAGCATCCAAACTCGCAAGCGGTGAGCGCACGAGGTGCAAAATGATTTCGATATCGTGAATCATCAAGTCCAGCACCACTCCGATATCCGTGCTGCGATTTGGGTAAGGCGACAGGCGGGTTACCTCCATAAAACGAGGATTCTGCAACTGGGCCTCAAGTGCATGCAGAACAGGATTGAATCTCTCCACATGACCAACCTGAAGCACGCAGCCCTGCAGAGCAGCAGCCTCGGCAAGCTCTCGTGCGTGGCCAGGCGTGTCGGCGATGGGCTTTTCGATGAGCAAATGCTTACCTCTTCCGAGCAGCTCCATGCCCGCGGAGTGATGAGTCACAGTCGGCGTGCAAATGGTCGCGGCATCAACCAAGTCAGCAAATTCCTCAAGCGAAGAAGCCGCCTGGCAGTTGAAATTCTCTGCAGCAGCGGCAGCGGCCTCGCGGTTTGTGTCATACACCGCCGCAAACTGGCTTCCAGGAAGCTCGCTGTAGATACGCGCATGGTTAATGCCCATGTGCCCCACCCCAACCACGCCAGTTCGAATCATTTTCATTGTCCGTAAAGTGAGATGCCAAGATGTGTCGCCGCCGCGCAGACTTTCACACGATCAAGCAGCAATGTCGCCCCAGCCTCAACACCAATTGTAGTGACCCCAGCTTCCGAAGCAACTTCGAGCGTCCGTGTACCAATTACAGGAACATCAAAACGCATATCCTGCTCAGGCTTGGAAACCTTAACCAACGTCGCCGAACCCCGCCCCAAAACTCCACCGCGGCGGATGGCCTCATTTGTTCCCTCAAAGGCTTCTACCGCCAGGATGGTACCATTTTTGACAAGAACTGTTTGGCCGATATCTAAGCGACTCGTTTCTTTAGCAATGGAAAAACCGTACTCCAAATCAGCCAGATACCGCGGCTTGAGTTTCGGACCAGCAATCAACCCCAAAGTGGCAAGGTGGTCCTCCAAAAATGTCGTAGCCGAGATCAACCCTGCTCCTGCTTTGTCCAACTCGGCAGCTACAGCCCCGAACAACGTTTCCGCGTTGCGCTGGCGCAACTTTGCCAGGAGGACAAGCGCTTTGAAATCGGGTCTGAGGTTGAACAAATGCCCCGGAGCAATTTGACCAGCCATAAGCGAACGGGAGGCACCGGATTTTTTCGCAGCATCAATAAGCCTGCCCATCTGCCCCACCCTCATCCACTGCACCACATCAACCATCCCAGCAAGCGCCTCGTTTGTCTCACCCTCAAAGGCCGCCATCACAATGCGCTGGACGCCGGCCTTCCGGGCCCCGTCAATCACAAGACGGGGATAATCCCCGCTACCTGCAATCAGAAACAAGGATGATGGGTTCTGTGATGCCTCCATTCGCTTTTAATTAATACCCGACATCATCGAAACGATTCACGCGGAAATTCCCGCTTCGGGAGGACGCCGGCTTCTTTTTTACAGTTCCTCTGGAATCGCCGCCGGAGGATGGAAAAACAAAACCAGGAGCATCAGTCTTGTAGGTGTCCACTGGAACCTGAGCCGTCTGGCCCGCTCCAGGCAAGTTGCGCCTTTGAGCAATAAACTGGCTGGGGCGATAGTAATTGGTGAAGTCCTTGGCGAAGGCGGAGCGGTTGATGCCGATGAAGAGGTTTTTGCGAATTTCAAAGTGCAGGTGGGCCGTGTACATGCCGCGGTTTGTTCCAATCGTTCCAACCTGTTGCCCACGCGAAATATTTTGACCTTTTCGAACCATGATTTGGTTCAAGTGGGCATACATGGAGTCCACCGTCCGCAACTGGCCACCCTCAACAAATGCATGCCTCACAATCACCACATTCCCCCACCCCATCCGAGCATCCTGAGCAAACGTCACATATCCATTGCCTATGCAGTAAACTGGAGCACCCAGATCGGTATTCCCGCCGGCCACACCATTCCAATCCTCCCCAGGGTGGTAAGATAAAAACCCTCTAGACATGTAGTAGCCATCCCCGTTGGGCTTGGCGATGGGCATATCAAACCCTTCCGCGACTCTCACTGTGGCGCGATTCCCCCCAGGAACGGCTAGAAGCCCTCCCACGAAAAGCATAAGAAAAATCCAGAACCAACCGCGTTGCATGAAGCTTCAATTTAACCCTGAGAGGAACAAGACCGCAAGCCGCACCGAGCAGTCATGGTAACGAGACATGCACGTTAGGGTTGCAGCATCTGGGAAAATCGACAACATCGCACCCATGTCAAACGCCTTCCCGCCGCGACCTCGTAAGATTGCATCCTCCGCGACCTCTTACGCGATTGTAGCCAGCAAATTTAACCAATCCTACGTACAAGCCCTCGTAGACAATGCCCACAACGAGCTGAATGCTCTCGAGCCGGATGTGAATATTGTCCTTGTATGGACTCCTGGCTCATTTGAGATCCCCCTCTTCGTCCAAGCGACAGCAGACCTGAATCGCTTTCAGGCAATCATTGCCTTGGGATTGATTTTGGAGGGCGAGACCGATCACGCGCGCCTGATTGCGGAGGCCGTGACCCGATCGCTGCTGGATACTTCGCTCAAATACAAACTTCCAGTGATTCATGGAGTGCTCCTGGTAAAAGATGAGGCTCAGGCCCAAGCGCGCTGCATGGGAACCGAACACAACCGCGGCATCGAAGCCGCACGGGCAGCCTTTTTGGCTGCACACAAACTTCCGGAGATCGTTTAACCATGGGCG
>CANMQB010000087.1 GCA_947499885.1 Spartobacteria bacterium | reverse complement strand
CCACATGGCCGTGGCTTGGAAGAAGGAAATCGGCTTCACTGGCAAGTTCTGGATCGAGCCGAAACCTCGCGAGCCCTCGACTCACCAATACGACTCGGACGCCGCTGCCTGTTTCAACTTCCTCCGCGAATACGGCCTCTTTGACGAGTTTGAACTCAACATCGAAACCAACCACGCCACGCTTGCCGGCCACACCATGAGGCATGAGCTGACCGTTGCTGCGAATGCCGGTCGCCTCGGCTCGATTGATGCAAATCGTGGCGACGAACTCATTGGCTGGGATACCGACCAGTTCCCAACAAATATCTATCTTGCCGCTGAAGTCATGCTGGTCGTCCTGGGCATGGGTGGATTCAAGGAAGGTGGACTGAATTTTGATGCGAAGCGCCGTCGTGAATCGCACCACCCGACTGACCTCTTCTACGCCCACATCGGCGGTATGGACGCCTTCGCGCGCGGACTCAAGATCGCGGCTGGTATCCGTGCCGACGGTCGTATCGAGGAATTTGTGAAGAACCGCTACGCCTCGTGGCAATCTGATCTGGGCAAGAAAATCCTCTCAGGTCAGGGCTCGTTCGCCGAACTCGAAAAAGTCGCCCTCTCGCAGTCTGCACCTGCCCTTGAAAGCGGTGGTCAGGAATTCCTCGAGAACATTCTCAACGAACTTCTGTGATCACGCTCGGAATCGACTGCGGCACGCAGAGCCTCAAAACTATCGCTCTCGATGGAGAGTCTGGAAAAATCATTGCCTCCGCCAGCAAGTCCTACGGCTTAGTTGAGGGACTGCCTGCCGGACATCTTGAGCAGGATCCCGCCGATTGGTGGGACGCGCTCGAGGAGACTGTACAAAGTGTGCTCGCCGACCTTGGTTCCCGTAAAGCCCAAGTAGTAGGCATTGGCGTTTCCGGTCAGCAACACGGCTTCGTTCCGCTTGATGCCAACCACGAAGTCATCCGCCCAGCCAAGCTGTGGTGCGATACTTCCACGTCCGCCCAATGCGATGAAATCCGCGCCAAGTTGGGGGGACGTGATAAAATCATCGCCCTCGCCGGAAACGACATTCTGCCGGGCTTCACCGCGCCGAAAATTCTTTGGCTCAAGCAAAACGAGCCTGCAAATTTCGCTCGCCTCGCTCATGTCGCCTTGCCGCATGATTTTTTGAATCTTCGCCTCACCGGCGCATTGCGCATGGAGTTCGGCGACGCTTCCGGCACCGCCCTTTTGGACGTTCCCGCTCGCCAGTGGAGTCACGAAATCTGTGATGCCATCGATGAGAATCTCATCAGCAAACTCCCGCCCGTCGGCTCCTCCACCGAGCCCATCGGCAAGCTTCTCCCTGCTCTCGCCACTGCATGGGGACTCTCGCCGAGCGTTCTCATCAGCGCTGGGGGAGGGGATAACATGATGGCCGCGATCGGCACTGGCAACATCCGCCCCGGCACAGTTACAGCCAGCCTTGGCACAAGTGGTACGATTTTTGCCTGTGCCTCGAGGCCTGTGATTGATCCCGAAGGTGAGATTGCCGCCTTTTGTGATAGCGCGGACCACTGGATGCCTCTTCTTTGCACGATGAATGTCACGGTTGCGACCGAGGCATTCCGCAAACTCTTCGCTTGGGATCACGACCAAATGGATAAGGAAATCTCCTCCGCACCCAAGGGCGCTGGTGGGCTCGTTTTTCTTCCGTACTTGCAAGGTGAGCGCACCCCGAATCTTCCCGATGGTTGTGGTGTTCTCTATGGCATGAATGGAACCAATCTCGCGCCTGCCTACATTGCCCGCGCGGCGATGGAAGGCGTCACCCTCGGCATGGCCTATGGACTCCGCCGCATGGAAGGTCTCGGTTTGCACCCATCGGAAATCCGGCTTACTGGCGGTGGAAGTAAAAGCTCGGTCTGGCGCCAGATGCTCGCCGATGTTTTCGGGCATCCCGTTGTTACGATGCAGAGCGCTGAAGGCGCTGCCCTTGGCGCAGCCATTCAGGCCCTAGCGGCTGCAACGTCTGATAGATCCCTTGTGGAGCTCTCAGATCTTTGTGCTCCGATCGCCGAAGGCTCCCGATTGGAACCCAGCCAGGCATTTGATTACTCAGGCCTTCTCGAAACCCACTCGCGCCTCGCACGACAAATTTTCTGCGAATTTCCTGCTGGTAAAAAATAATTAAAAAAAGTCTTGCGCCCTGCGATGCGGGTGGTAAATTGAAGGCGTTCTGGGGGGAACAGAAGCCCGTTGTAGCACTCGCTGCGACGGGCTTCAACTTTTGTGGGGTGTTTCATTTTTTGATTCTTTGCACCTCTGACCCCGAGCTGTCATGTTGTCCCAATATGAAATACCCTCGCTCTCCAAAGGATCAGGTCGGTGGTCTCTTTTACTTTGCACGCATGATGGATAAAATCCGCCTGATGGCCTCGGCCGACTTGCATCCCGATCTCCATGCGAATCTCGGCCAAGGTTTTGACGAACGGCTTACGACATTTCTCGCTGTGAATTATTCCGACCTGAAGAACCGTGTGCTCGCTGGTGGTTCCGACGAGGAGATTCTCGAATGGTGTTTCCAAAATGGCACGCGCCCAAGTGAGGAACAAATCGAAATCTGGAATAGCTTCATGTTCAAACGTGGTTGGAACGATGAACTCAGCGAACGCCTTGTTGGTCGAAAGAAAGAAAGCGGGTTCGATCATCGCGACGACATTCAAACGATGTTTCAATACATCGACGCCGACGAGGGTAGGATTTAGCAAACTCTGAACGGTTGCTGCACGCTGGCGGGATTTTTAACATTGAGGAACTCTCATTGCCTGCCCAAATTGGTCTCTCATGGAATTTGTTAACCTCACTCGTCATCTTGGAATCGCCTCAAATTGTTACTGGTTACGAGTCGGAGGAAAAAATATCATTCTTGATGCGGGAGCTGATCCCAAAATTGACGGGTTGGGAGCCACGCCTCAACTGGCCAGTCTTCCCGAGGGATGTGTGGATGCCATTATCATCACCCATGCCCATCAAGACCACATCGGATCGCTTCCTGTATTAACCCGCCGCGAGCCGCAGTGCCCGGTTTTCATGACGAGTGAGACGGCGACGATTGCTGATATCATGCTCCACAACTCGGTGAACGTGATGACGCGTCAGCGCGATGAGCTCAGTCTCATGGAGTATCCCCTCTACACGCACCGTGGAGTCGATCTTTGCCGCCAGGCTTGGGTGCCATGCCGGCTTCGAGAACGTCGCAACCTCGCGGGCGAACTCAGCGAGCTTGAGAGCGATGTCACATTCGAGTTCTACCATTCCGGTCACATTCTTGGTTCGGTGGGTGTTCTCATCCGGCACGCCGGAAAGTCGTTTTTCTACACAGGAGATGTGAATTTTGAGAGTCAAACGATCATGACGGGCGCTGATTTTCCCGAGGGAGGCGTTGACTATTTGCTTATGGAAACGACGCGTGGCGACTCGCCAACGCCGGTTGGTTTCTCTCGAGCTAACGAGGAGGAGCGATTCTCTCAAGCGGTCAGTACGGCGATCGCCAATGGAGGCACCGTGACGATTCCTGTTTTTGCACTTGGAAAAACTCAAGAGGTCCTTGCGCTGCTCTGGAAAATGAGGCTGCGCGGGGAGATCGGTAATATTCCCATCTACATCGGGGGTCTGAGTGTCAAGGTTACGATGGTCTATGATGCCACAGCGGCGACTTCAGTGCGCAATCACCCCGAGTTGCAATTGCTCCAGGAAATGGCTCCCTATGTGCTCTCCGGTCGCGAGATCGAAAGCGTTCAACCTCGGAAGCGCGCTATTTATGCTCTCTCGAGTGGTATGATGACCGAGCACACACTCTCCAATATTTTAGCTCGCAGGATTCTTGCTGATTCCTCACAGCATTTGTTTTTCGTCGGCTACTCGGATCCAGACTCCCCTTCCGCATCGATTCGCAAAGCCTCACCCGGTGACGAGATCATCTTAGACAAGTATCACCCTGCCATTCCCCTCCATTGCGATGTGCGTGAGTTTAGTTTCAGCGCGCACACAAATCGTGAGACCCTCCGGAACTATGCATTCCTACTGCGCCCTTCGAAGGTTCTGCTCGTTCACGGGGATCGTCCGGCTCTGGATTGGTTCCAATTGGAGCTTTTCCGAGAACTTGGCGGAACCGAGGTGATCGTTCCAGAATCGGGGCGCAAGTATTGCTTGGAATAAAAAAGGAATTTTTTCTGCACCCGAAGAGGTGCTTCGTACGTAACGTTCGGACACTGCACTTACCCAGCACCAAGCTTGGAAAATGATTTACTTCTCATGTGCAAGTGCAAATCTTGCTTATTAAATTGATGGCTAAAGGACCAAGAGACCTCTTTCAAAAGTGCAGGGAATACAGGGACAGCGCAGATGCGCGCGCCCAAGGGTTTTATCCTTATTTCCGTTCCATCGAGGAGCCCCACGGAAACTACGTGATTTGCGAAGGGGAGCGCAAAATCATGATCGGGTCGAATAACTATCTTGGTCTTGCTCAGGACCCGCGCGTGGTGGAGGCCGCGTGCGATGCCACCCGACGATATGGAGCAGGGTGCACCGGATCACGTCTTCTGAACGGCACAATCAAGCTTCATGTGGAACTCGAAGAAGCCCTCGCTGAGTTCCTAGGCTGCGAAGCCGCTATTCTTTTTTCCACGGGTTTTTTCGCAAACCAAGGCGCTCTCATTGCTCTCACCGAAGATGGCGACTCCATTCTTTGCGACCGCGAGAATCACGCGAGTATCATCGATGGATGCCAATTCGCGCCTGCCAAGCTGATTCCTTTCCGTCACAACTCGCCCTCATCACTTGAAAATAGGCTCAAACGCCTACCCGAAGAAGCTGGCCGATTGGTCATTATGGATGGTGTTTTCAGCATGTCGGGTGACATCGCAAACCTGCCTGAAATCATCCCGACAGCGAAACGTCATGGGGCTTTCGTCTACGTGGACGAGGCTCATTCACTTGGCGTGCTCGGTCGACAAGGGCGGGGAACGGTAGATCATTTCGGCGCCCAAGCCGATGTGGATATCACCATGGGCACCTTTTCAAAGTCTCTCGGATCCATGGGAGGTTTCATCGCGGGCAACGCCCAGATGGTCGAGTATCTGAAACACCGCGCTCGTTGCCTGATTTTTACTGCGGCGCTAGCGCCTGCCGTGGTGGGCGCAGTGAAAAAAGCCCTCGAGCTCATGCAGGAAGAGGAATGGCGGATTACGGAGCTCTGGAGGAATACTCACAAGATGCACGAAGGCTTCAAGCGCATTGGTTTTAACATCGGCGAAACCAAGACACCCATCGTGCCGATCCTCATAGGAAGTGAGGCCAAAGCCTTTATTTTCACCCAGCGCCTTTTCGAAGAGGGAATCTTTGCCACACCTGCCATTTATCCTGCCGTGCGCTACGGTGAGGCGATTGTCCGTACGAGCTTCATGGCCACTCACTCCGAGGCCGACCTCGATCGCGTCTTGGAAATTTTTGAAAAACTCGCCCGCGAGTTGGGAACTTTTGATGACCCTGCCTATGCCAACCCAGGACGCCGTAAAAACATTTTCGATTTCCGTCTGCCGGACTCCGTCGCAGCGGAGGCGGTTCGAGAGAACGGCGGAGATCATTCACAAAACGAATCCGGCCTTTGTGCCGCCGTTTCCCGGTAGCGTTGCAAAGTTCCTTACGCCGGATTCGACTTTCCAGCGTCGCCACGGATCGATCACCCCGTTTATTGCTGAGCGTGACGGTCGCCCCATCGGCCGTATCGCAGCGATTGTGAATCGTTCTCACAACGAATATCACAAAGACCAGATCGGCTTCTTTGGTTTTTTTGATTGCGTGGATGAGCCTGCTGTTGCCCGAGCCCTCTTTGAAAAAGTGGCCGACGTTCTCCGTGCGGCTGGTTTGGACGCGGTTCGGGGGCCATATAATCCCAGCATCAATGATGACTGCGGCGTGCTTCTCAATGGCTTTGAAAAGCAGCCTGTCATCGGCTTGCCTTGGAATCCCTTTTATTATGCCGGTCTGCTCACGGGGCTTGATTTTAATAAAGTCCGCACTCTTTACGTCCTCAACCTTCCGCTTCACCGTCGCAACGCGCCTGAAAGGTTTTTACGCATCGTGGAGCGTCTTAAGAAGCGGGCAAATCTCACGACCCGTCCGTTTCAACTCAAGCATTTGAACGAGGAGTTAAAAATCGTGCGTGAGGTTTACAATGCCACACTCGAGAGGAATTGGGGCTTCGTTCCGATTGGAATGGAAGATTTGCTCGACTCGGCGGCAGATATTCAGGCCATCGCCGATCCCCGCCTTCTTCTCATCGGCGAATGCCAAGGTCGCGACGCTGGTGTGGCCATCACTCTGCCAAATTTCAACGAGATCCTTGCCGCTGCAAAAAAGACGCCCCACTGGCTCCGCCTCTTGCATATTTTTGTTTTGATGAAGACCCGCAAGATCAAGACTTGCCGTCAAACTGTGCTCGGTGTCGTGCCTGCCTTCCGTGATCGAGGTCTTCACGCTTGGCTCGTGCATGAGCAATTTTCCGAAGCCAAGAAACATTATACCGACGCGACGCTCGGCTGGCTTGAAGACACCAACGCTGAGATCATTGATGTTTGTCAAATCGTTGGTGGAGAGCCTGATCGTGAGTGGGGTATTTTTCAAAAACCGCTCTCATTTTAAATATGTCCTACCTTCCCTCATCCAATCGCTACAACCAAATCCCATACCGCCGCTGTGGCCGAAGCGGCCTGTTACTTCCTGCCGTCTCATTGGGGCTCTGGCATAATTTTGGAAGCGTCGATGTTTTTCAAAATAGTCGAGAAATGATCCTTGGTTCTTTTGATCTGGGCATCACGCACTTCGACCTTGCAAACAACTACGGCCCGCTGCCCGGCAGTGCGGAGGAGACTTTCGGAAAAGTTTTGCAAACCGACCTGCTCAGCCATCGTGATGAATTGATCGTCTCGACCAAGGCAGGTTATAGTATGTGGCCCGGTCCGTATGGGGAGTGGGGCTCGAGAAAATCACTCCTGTCGAGCTTGGATCAAAGCCTCAAGCGGCTTCGGCTCGATTACGTGGATGTTTTCTACAGCCATCGTCCCGATCCTGAAACGCCGCTCGAAGAGACTATTGGTGCGCTGGTTCAGGCCGTTCGCTCAGGCAAAGCACTCTATGCAGGTGTTTCAAATTATCCCGCTGAAATGACGCGCCGTGCAGCTGGTCTGCTTGCCGCTGCCGGCGTGCCGCTACTCATCCACCAGCCCTCGTATAATTTATTCAACCGCTGGGTCGAAGAAGGACTCTCCGAAGTTCTGCTCGAAGTCGGCGCCGGTTGCATTGCGTTTTCTCCACTGGCACAAGGCCTCCTGACCGACCGCTATCTCAACGGCATCCAAGAGGGTTCGAGGGCAAGCAAGCCGCATGGTTTTTTAAAGCCCAGTCAAATTACTGAGGAAAAAATGCGCCGCATTCACGCTCTCGCCGCCATTGCAGAACGGAGAGGCCAGACGCTCGCTCAGTTTGCGCTGGCGTGGTTGCTGGCTCGACCAGCCGTCACTTCGGTCCTGATCGGAGCCAGTTCCCTTAAACAAATCAAAGACAATGTGGCAGCTTTGGAAAAATCACCTATCGCACCAGAGGAGTTTTCAGAGATCGATGCGGCTTGTCGTGTTTAAGATTTGGCTGTGATTACCATGGAGGATCACTCCTCCTTTTGAATCCACTCTGCAGACCCGTCGTCCTTCACAAGCTCGATCCACTCGCCTTTGAATGCGAGTTTGGCGGCAAGAGATGCTTGCTTTTTTTGGACCTGAGGCAGGGATATCTTTTCTCGATCGGATTCTGTTTTCATCAGCTGCATCCGGTCTGTGTTCTCAGCATCCACCGACTTGCGGATGTAATCTCCATAGTCGCCGGGAGTATCGACGCGAATCGAAAGAAGCGCGTCGCGGCCTTCGCCAACCAAGCGGGAGTTTTTGAAAGTCTGGATATCCGCCATGCGGTTGCGCCTGGCTTCTATCGGATCGCTCGGTGCCGTGAGAGCGGTGCGGGGTTTTTTCGACGCTTCTTTGGTGTGCTGGTAAACGTCGAGCCTCATGGCAATATCCACCTTGATTGGTTCGGGAGTGACAAGATTGACTGTCGGGCCGGCGCAGGCGCTCAGGAATAGCGCCGTTGCAGTTGTGGCCAAGGAGATGGGATTCTTCATTATTTTGGGGTTTGACTCCAAGCTCCAGCGCCGGATTCATCGGCATGGAGTACGGTTTGAAATGTGCGGGAACCAAGTGGGCCTTGCAACTTCAAGTCAAAGATTCCTTGCCCATCGGTAAACCAGAAATCACCCGAGGCTTTGTCGTACTCAAAGTCTCTCATGGCCTCTAGGGCGATTCGCAGGCTGTCGCGTTTAAGCTGTAGCCAATCAGAAGGAATACGGGCGATGAGGTCGTTGATTTTTCCGATCTCCATACGTCCCGGAGACTTTGTCTCGAGGTGCCCTTTCAGGCGGCGGATAGATTTCGACTCGGCGTTAACCTGTCCGGAAAAATCGAGCGGGCCGGTCATTTGGAAATTCTCAGGAGCGATAATGTTGGTGAATTGCTGAAGATTCATGCGGGTGCCACTCAGCCAACCAATCCAAGGTGAATCGACATCGAAGAAAAAGCTGAAGCCCCCAGCGAGTGTTCCATCGTAGAGCTTGCCTCCGAATGAACCATTGATTCCCTCGCGGTCGAAGGTCGCCGAAATCCAAGAGTTGCTGGCTCGGAACTGACGCCAGCGAAGGTTTTTGATACGCACGGTACCGACAACGTTGTTCATTCCCTTGTCTGGAGGGTAGGAAAACTGGAGGCTGCCGGGCTCCGTCGAAAGTTCGATCTGGTAGTCTGGGAAGCTGTAGTCCTGTGCGGGAATTTCAAGGCTCCCGCGCAGTGTGAGCGACGCTAAATCATCGAGGGATACGTTTTCCGCAGTGGTGCGAAAATTGAGTGGGAGGCCGTACTCAGTGCCGCCGGCGCCGCCGATCACTACGCTTCCGAACTTCGCATCGAACCGCCTGATATGCCAACCTGGGGCGGGTGTGTCGGTGCCATTGGCCATTCGTTTTTTTGCGATGTCCATGTAGGCAAACAAATCCTCGCCGATGTAAATAACGGGATTGAGTACCGTGACGTCGTCCAATTCCTTCGCAAGAATTCCAGCGAGTGTGAATTTGAGAAAAATGCTGCGCAGGGTTAGCACTCGGGAAAAAGGATCATTCGGCGAGGGGATCACGAGGTTCGTGATTTCTAGTTCCTGGCGAGTGGCCCCCAGTGTGTTGGTGATCTCTGCTGGTGTGAGGTTTCGCAGTGCCGTGTTGATCGTGAATGTGGCATCCGTCGTCGTTCGCCAGGGATTATTGCCCAGGGTCGCCTTCACGTCATGTATATCGAGCGTACCAATTTTCCAAATGAATGCGGGGCCGGTGGATCGCTGCGCTGGCATCTGAGCGAGTTGTTCGAGCGCCTCTCCCGCTGCGATCGATCCGCCATGGACATCCAAACTTTCGAGTTCGAAGCTTGCCGCCATCTTCGCGGGGCTGCCTGTAAGGCGCACGAGGTCGAGAATAAGAAAAGGGTCCTGGTATCTTGAGTCTGTGGCTTGAACATCCCAGAGAGTGAGTTCAAATAGTTCATTGGAGTCCTGATGAAAATCCTTCCAATCAAAACAAAAGTTCGCCCGCACGTTGGGTTTGTTTTCCTTGGATCCATCGTAAAGGACTTCACCAAACTCGCAAACGATGCGGCGGATGCGCAGGCTGGACCCGTCCGAATGCGTGGAAACTGGGGGAAGAATGCCCGACCATCCCGGTGAAATGACTAGGACC
>CANMQB010000086.1 GCA_947499885.1 Spartobacteria bacterium | reverse complement strand
GGCTTTTGCGGCGGGTATCTCTGCCCAGCCGAGGCGGTATTCGGCTTGGAAGGGGCGGATCTCGGGGAATGGCTGGGCGGCATCCGGAGTGAGTGTGGACTGCCAAGCGCCAGCGATCGGGAGCGCGAGGAAAAAAGCGGCGAGGAGGACAGGGATAGACATCAGGGCGCCGATCGGAACCAGCCGAGTGGCTGGGGGTTGATGCACTGATTGATCTGTTTAACCTCGGTGTAGGCCTCGTAGCCGTAGGTGCCGAGTTCGCGTCCCATGCCGCTTTGTTTGTAGCCGCCCCATGGGGCTTCGTTAAAGGTGGGGTGGTAGGTATTGATCCAAGTGATGCCGGCGCGGAGGCGGCGGATGACGCGCTGGGCTTTGGCGCCGTCCTTTGTGAAGACGCCGGCGGCGAGACCGTAAGTGGTGTCGTTGGCGATGCGGACGGCTTCGTCTTCGGTATCGAAGAGCTGGACGGTGAGAACTGGGCCGAAGATTTCCTCCTGCACGATGCGCATGGAGGGTTTCACTCCGACAAAAATCGTAGGCTGCACGTAATTGCCAATGCTGCGGTGGTCGTTGTAGGCGCTGCCGCCGGTGAGGAGTTCCGCCCCTTCGCAGCAGGCGCTCTGGATGTGGTTAAGAACTTTTTTCTGGTGGGCACGGGTGATGAGCGGCCCCATTTCGCTCGAGTCGTCCATGCCGGGTCCGACGACAATTTTTTCGGCAGCGGCGGCCAGTCTCGGCAGGAAGGAATCCGCGAGGCTGCGCTCGAGAAGCAGGCGGGACCCGGCGCTGCAGACTTGGCCCTGGCCTGCAAAAATGGCGAAGAGCGCGTACTCGAGAGCGTGATCGTGGTCGGAGTCGGCAAAGACAATGTTGGGGCTTTTGCCACCGAGTTCGAGGGACACTTTTTTGAAATTCGAGGCCGCGGCGGCGAGAATTTTTCGACCGGTATCGCCCCCGCCGGTGAAGGCGATTTTATCCACCAGAGGACTTTCAGCGAGGCGTGCGCCGATGGGACTCCCGAGCCCATAGACAAGCTGGACGACACCTGCGGGGAAGCCGACCTCGTCGATGAGCTCAAAGAGCAGCGAGGCGGAAAGAGGAGTGAGCTCCGAGGGCTTCAGAATGCAGCAATTCCCTGCCGCGAGGCCCGGGGCGAGCTTCCATGCGGCCATAAGGAGCGGGAAATTCCACGGGATAATCTGGCCACAGACTCCGATCGGCTCGCGCACGGTCTGGCAAATGATATTCGGATCGCCGACTTCAAACGTCTGGCCCTGCGGTTTTGTCGCAAGGCCTGCGTAGTAGCGGAAACACGCTGCGGCATCTGCCACATCGAAGCGGGATTCGCGGAGCGGCTTGCCGCAATTGCTAGTGTCCATCTCCGCAAATTCTTCGGCACGCGACTCGATGAGATCGGCCACTTTGAAGAGGCGCGCGGCCCGTTCCTGCGCGGGGGTGCGCGGCCACGGACCTTCATCAAAAGCAACTCGAGCTGCGCGCACGGCTTTCTCGACATCCTCAACCGAGGAATCCGCCACATCGCCAAGCTGCGAATTATCGGCGGGGTTGTGAAAGGGACGCACATTACTGTTCCACGCAGAAACGAAGGCGCCATTCACATAGTTTTTGAGAGTCATGGCGTCATCACGGGTTTCCAGAGTGCGGCATTGATGCAGGCCCAAATATGAATCGTCCAACCGAGCATGCCGAAGCTGATGAACCAGACGATGCCAGCACCCACGAAGAAGAAGAGTGCGGCGAGCAGGCGCCCTTGAACCAGTTGTCCGAGTCCGGGAAAAAAGAAGCTGCAAACAGCAGCGAGAACATTGCCAGCGGATCCTTGAGTTTCGTTCATAGGAAAAATATCGAACCCACACCGGCTTTTCGCAAGCGATTCTCGAACTGCAGGGCATCAGGTTTTTACATGACATAACACGGCGATTTTGCGAATCATGGAGCGTGTCGCCCCAAGCAATAATGACCCGGTGGAGTGGGTTCCTTCTGAAAGCGGCTGTCATTTTTCTGGCCTGCTTCTGGATTTACTCACCCGTTTTCCACGGAGAATGGCTCTGGGACGACGATTACCTGCTCACGAACAACGCAGTCGTGCAGTCACCCGACGGGCTGTTGAGCCTGTGGTTCGCTCCAGCGACGGCGGATTACCTGCCAATGACGATGAGCGCGCTGTGGCTTCAGTGGCGGTTCTTTGGGATGGATTCGACCGGCTACCATGTCGTTTCGATTCTCCTGCATGCGTTGGCGGCTTGCCTGTTGTGGGCGCTGCTGCATGGCATGCGTATCCGCGCGGCGTGGATGGGGGGGCTATTTTTTGCAGTGCATCCGCTGTGCGTTGAATCGGTGGCTTGGATTTCGGAATTAAAAAACACGCTGTCGCTCCCATTTTTCCTCGCAGCAGCCTGGTGCATCGTGCGCTTTGAGCAGGAATCCAAGCGTCGCTTTTATTGGGGGGCCTTGGCATTTTTTCTAGCGGCCATGTTGGCAAAAAGTTCCGCCGTAATGTTTCCCTTTGTGATACTTCTTCATGCCTGGTGGCTGAGAGGAGTGGTGACTCGGAGGGACCTCTTGCGAAGCGCTCCGTTTTTTCTAATCTCACTTTTGCTAGGGCTGGTGACGCTCTCTTTTCAACTCAACCGGGCGATCGGCGACGAACCGATTCCGATCGGCGGCTTTGACTCACGCTTGGCGATTGCCGGCATGGCGGTACTTTTTTATCTTGGGAAGATTTTTTGGCCGAGTCCTCTCCTGCCGATCTACCCGCAATGGGAAGCAAATCCGCCGGAATTTTACCAATTTCTGCCATGGTTGGTCATTTTCGGATTCCTGATTTTCTCATGGCAGCGGCGAAAAACATGGGGGAGGCACGCGCTCATGGCGGGCGGGTTTTATCTGATCACCCTCTTGCCGGTACTGGGCTTCATCTCGATGTCGTATATGCGTGTGGGCTGGGTGGCGGATCACTTCGTTTACATCCCGATGATTGGTGTGATCGCTGGGGTCGCTGCAGTGACCGGTCATATCTTTAATCAGGCGAGGGATACCGGAAAACAAATCCTCTCCAGCCTGGCCGTAGTTGCTGCTGGGGGACTTGGTATTCTGAGCCACAACTACGCAGGGGTCTGGCAAAACGAAGACAAATTGTGGAGCTACACACTTGAATACAATTGGAACTGTTGGCAAGCCCACAATCGCATTGGCGCAAGGGAATTCAATCGTGGAAAAGTGGATCTGGCCCTGCCCCATTTTCGCGAAGCGGTGCGACTGCGTCCCGATTTGGCGGAAACCCGTAACAACCTCGGTTCCGGCATTCTCGCAACCAAAGATACAAAAGGCGCTATCCTTGAGTTTCGCGAAGCCCTGCGCTTGTCCCCCGCCATCGCAGCCATTCGATCTAATCTCGCACGCGCTCTGTGGCTTGATGGCCAACACTCGGAGGCATCAAAATTTTATGCGGAGTTGGTGGTGCAATTCCCTGAAAACCCGACATTTCTATGCAATTTGGGCGTGAGCCTGTACCAATCGGGAAATGTGAAAGCTGCCATAAAATGCTTTGAGAAAGCGTTGCAAATCTCTCCCGACATGGAAGATGCACGCACAAATCTCGAAACCGCACGCAAGGCTCTACTCGAGAATTAGCTCCCGCAGCCTCACACTCGATATTTTCTCAAAAGACGCAATATGCGCAATGTGCGCTGGCCAGTCCATGCGGTGGAGGTAAACTCGCCTTTCCCCCAGGCTGCCTTCCGAATCACTGCACACACGAGCTCTCTCCAATCCTCCGGAAATCCCGCTCCCATCGAGTTTTAATATCGCTTCCTTGCCTGTCCAAAACTCCAAAAAACAACGCTCCACGTCCCCTCCGGCCGCCTCGACCTGCGCCGCCTCCTCGGTGGAAAAAAAACGCCGAGCCAAAGAAGCCCATTCCCTGCTGCATCGTCCTTTTTTCTCCAGATCAAATCCCACCGGCATGCACGAGAAGGCGATCGCCAGTTCCTCTTCCGTGTGACTTAAACTGAAATGTAAATCTGGATTATTTACGAAAAATGGCTTTCCACCAGGATGAACATGAATGCATTTTTCTGAAATCTCTTGAACTTTATAAAAATCTACTATCTTGCGGATTGCGGACCTGCTTAACGAAAACATTTGACGCGTATTTTCTCCAGACATTGCATGAAATCGTTCTAATTCGTCCCGACTTAAAAGACTCAAATCAGGATTTCCCTTAATCCTCCATACATCAAACTCCCCATATTTTAGCATCTTGGGTACCATTTTATTCTTTCAATATTTTTTCTTGCAGCGCCGATGGATTTCCTCTTTCTTGGTGACCTCATGAAAGTAACAGACATCAATACGCAAACCTTGACCGCCCTTCTTTCTCTTACCAAGAAAAAAGAGAGCCTACTCGCCAAGATTGCCCAAGTAGAAAAAGAAATCGCCGCCCTCGCCTCAGGTGAAGTGCTAGCTGCGACACGCGTTCTCCGTGCCAAATCGATCAAGAAACGCCGCGCCGCATCGAACGAACCAAAGAAACCACGTTCGCCAAAAGGCTTTATGCAAGAGCAGGTGATCACCCTCCTTCATGCCGCCGGTGAGGCCGGTGCAAGCGCTAAGGAACTTGCAGAAAAAATTGGCAAACCTGTCACGCAGATCCACGTGTGGTTCAGCAGCGCAGGCAAAAAACTCGGCCAGTTCCAAAAACTGGACAGTGGCAATTGGCGGATTCTCTCCGGCACAAGCCACCAGCAGTAAAAACACACAAATTCAAGAAGTTGGCGTTTCGTAATATCTGCGAAACGCCAATTTTTTTGCAGTGTGATGACCGCTCAGAATGCTTTGGCTATTTCCTCGCCGATGATTTTCAACCCTGCGCGCACGTCTAGATCGCTCATAGCAAATGAAATCCGGAGGCATTCCCTTCGATGCTGCCAATTTTGGTCCGTCAAACCAAAAAAGAAATAATCTCCAGGCACAACGAGGACGCCACGATTTTTGAGGATTTCGTAAAGCTCGCGGGAGTCTTTCTTCGCTCCCTCAAGCCAAAGCCAGAGGAAAAGTGCCCCCTCGCTTTCATGCAAGGCATAGGGAACATCCGCTGGAAAACATTCCGCGATCGCCTCAAGAGCAGCGTCTCTCTTTC
This sequence comes from Spartobacteria bacterium, assembly GCA_947499885.1. Lineage (GTDB taxonomy): Bacteria > Verrucomicrobiota > Verrucomicrobiia > Chthoniobacterales > Terrimicrobiaceae > UBA967. Next base: position 4,702 of record CANMQB010000086.1, on the reverse strand, counting down.
GAAGATAGAAGGGCCGAATGATCTCACGACTCAGGCGGACGATTTCTCCACTCTCTATCAGCGGGCCCGCGATCGCTTGACCAAAATTCCCATTCGCCAGACCAGTCACAGCCATCATGGAAGAAATGGCGGAGGCCACTTTAGGAGGAGCAACGACAAATGCAGTGCGCGTGCCCGGCAATCCAAACTTTGAAAGGCTCATCACGTGTACAGTTTGCTCATTCCAAATCGGCTTGGCCTCACCGAAAACGATACCGGGAAATGGCCACCCGTAAGCGTTGTCAATGATGAGCGGGATATCCCGCTGCACAGCGATGTCGCTCAGATGCTGAAGCTCGGCATCCGAGATCAAGTTGCCACTCGGATTCGTCGGCCGCGAGACGCACATGGCCGCCACATCGGGTCCAGGGTTGAGGTTTTGAAAATCCACATGGTATTTGAAACGATGTGGAGTTGTGCGGGAAATACTGGGCTGGACGCCGAGAAACATCCCGGGCTCGAGGGCTTGGTTGGCGTATCCGATATACTCCGGCATGAGCGGGAAAAGAATACGACCCGTCATCCCGTCGGAACGCCGACCGCCAAAAAGGTTGAAAAGAAAATAAAATGCCGTCTGGCCACCCGGCGTCACCGCAATATTCTCCGGCCCAACCGCCCAACCAAACTCCCGGCGGAGCAAGTCAGCGAGCGCCTTAAGCACACTGGCATTGCCCCGTGGAGGATCATAAATGGCAAGCGTGCGACGCAACACGGCCGGGTCACCTAGAATTTCCTCCATACGAATTTTCCAGACCGCCTCCATTTCAGGAATGTGTGCAGGATTTCCGCCCCCCAGCATGAGGGGAGCCGCGCCGACTCCGGAGAGTGCTTTTCCGAGATCGTCCATGAGGTGCTCGATACCGCTACCGCCAGAAAGGTTTTGACCGAGTGAAGAAAATTTCATGGGCGCAACGATGGGCGATCTTCAAGGGGGGATCAACTCCGCACTCAGGCGAGGCGCTTGTTTTGAGACTTGAGGCCACCCATCGCTTGTGATTCTTTATTGCGCCTGTTGAATTTCCTGTCTCATACGCTTCCAATAAAAATCCCAGCCGACCTGATCGCCCGCCTCATCCTCTTCGTCATCTCGGCATGCCTCACCTCCTGCGCCTCGGTGAGTGTGGAAAATATCCGGCAGCCGGATGCCGATGGTCCAAACATAGCGCCTGAGGAAATCCTAATCCGCCCCTTCGCTCTCAATGAAGACGGACTGCGCGTGGACCGGAAGGGCAAGAGCTTCGACTCCTTCCGTGCCGACCTGCAGTCACGAATGAATCGGCATCTCATAAAAAATCTCAGCACCCACGTGGCTCCAGCTCGCGTCATTTCAGATGAGGACGGCCTGCCGGAAGGAAATTACTGGCTAATCACAGGCCGCTTCGCCCGGATCAATCAAGGCAGCCGCCTGCTCCGAAGCACGCTGGGCCTCGGAGCAGGAGGAACAAAAATGGAAACCATCGTGGTCGTACAAGATCTCTCAGGCCGGATGCCGAAAAGGTTCCTGAGCTTCGAAACCACCGGCGGATCGAATATCTCCCAAGGAGTGGGAGGCATCGTCACACTGCCCGTAAGCGGTCCCATGGCACTGACCTCCCTCTTCAACGCGGTGGATGGCATCCGCAGCGGCATAAGCTTCGACACGATGCGCACGGCACGCGAAATTGTAGCCGTTCTCTCGGAGTACCTCCACGAGAGGGATGCGCTTGGTAGCAAGCCCCCCCTCCGACCGAAACGCCTAGGCCAGTTGCCCGTTGATTTTTCAATAGGAGGCTCGAAAAAAAGCTCCCCTAAAACCGACGAAGCCCTGTGAACTCAAGCCCCCAGCAGGCACTCAAGCACAAGCGCAGTATCTGAGAAATCCTGGAAAAGAAAATCCGGCCTGTGCTCGGCTAACTCAGGCAAGGAATAATGTCCTGTTGCAATGGCCACCGTCCGAGCCCCAATCGCACGCCCGCACTCAATATCGCGCGGAGTATCGCCAATCACAAAAATCTGCTCAGCAGGGAACTCGATGCCGTGCTTCTCCAAAGCGCGTGCGCGGGCCACTTTTCCAAGTTCATTCCGGTCGTGGTGATCGTCCGCAAAAGCACCAAACTCAAAAAATTTCCAGACGCCATAGTGGGTGAGCTTGATCTGCGCACCACGGGTGAGGTTGCCTGTCAGCAGGGCCAAGACGGCTTCAGGGTGTTTTTCAAGAGCCTCAAGCACGGGAATAATGCCAGGCAATAAGCGCCCAGCGTGCAGAGGCATTCTCCCCGAGAGATGCTGCAAATACTCGTCCAAGAGAGCGGTCACATTCTCAGCACTTGCCTCGATGCCATGCTTCGCCAAAAGCTCACGCGCAATGCGCGCATCAGTCGCCCCAGCCAGCAAGATGCCCTGCAAATCTTCTTGAACGCCAAAACGGCCCTTCATCGCATCCTTCAATGCGCCCTCCCCCGCACCACCTGAGGTGATGAGAGTGCCGTCGATATCGAAAAGAAGAAGGCGGCTCTTAATTCCCATCTGCAGCAGGAGGAGTTTCCTCGTGATCATCCTCTTCGTGCACCTCTTCGGGCTCGGGTTCGAGGATTTCCCCATGCTTGGTGAATTTGCGGTGGCGCTTGTTTGCCGGGAGCGGACTCAGCGTCATACCCACCGCTCTCCCAACAAGCTTCGGCTCCATATCCACATGCGCCATGCCTGACAAATCATCACGCACTCGCTGGACGACCAATAGCCCGAGATTTTGGTGAGCCATTTCACGGCCACGGAACTGAAGTTGGATTTTGACCTTGTTGCCCTTGTCCAAGAAATCCTCCGCATGGCGGATTTTGGTGAGGTAGTCGTGGGCGTCGATATTAACGCGAAACTTGATTTCCTTGACCTTGCTGACGGTGTGCTTTTTTTCCTTTTCCTGCTTCGCAAGATCGTAGCGAAATTTGCCGAAATCAACGATACGACAGACGGGGGGTTGGGCATTCGGAGCAATTTCGACGAGATCCAATCCCAAACCACGGGCGCGGCGAATGGCTTCATCAAGACGCATGACGCCTAGCTGTTCATTGGTTGCGGCTAGAATCACGCGCACCTCGCGGGCGCGGATTCGTTCATTGATACGGATGTCCTTGATGTTAATAGAAGCTCCTCTGTGAGGGGTGTGGATTCAGGTCACAAGAGAAAATCATCGTGACGCAGGGTTACTGAAGAAATAGCGCGGGCAGCGCACTGAAAAAACGATGATCAAGCGCCGCATGCAGACGAAACAAAAACAAAAAAATGGCAGATCTCTTTACGAGTTATCATTTGTGCAACTACATAGATAACAAACGGCCGCTCGACACAAGGGGATTTTGAGTTTTTTTTTAAAAAGTCACATCACGCAGAAGCGGACCTGCAACAAATCCAAAGCATCTCGAGCTCATTCAGCCAATCAAGAGCCTCAAACTGGAGTCGGCAAGGCTCGACCTAACTCGATCCAAAACACCCTCTGGAAAATCCTCAGGCAGTTCGCAATGGGAATCCAAAATTTTGCGCAGAGCCGACACAATGAGAGTCGGCTCGTCATCAAACTCGCAGCCAATCTCCTGGGGAAAAGCAGCATCCAAAATCGCAAGCCCAGAATCCGTTTCTTCCAGCAATTCAGTGGCCCAGCGGACGATCGTATCAATAGCAGAGGCATCGGAAAATCGTTGTTTGACCAGCAAGAAAAGATCGGGCCTGCTGCGCACATTCAAGAGCAATGCCAACAGAAATCTATGCTCGGGATCGGAAATGCTGCTCCGCATGGACTTGATGACTTCACGACGCAAACCCTCTTCCAGAGTGGCTTCGATACCCTCGGAAAGCGCACCGTGTTTTTTTTGGAAGGCTTCCATCACGTTGCTCCACTCGTCCAAATCCCTCAGGTGCGATATGCAATACTGCAACGTGTAAAAACCACGCTCGAAGTCCAGCTCCCGCATCATCTCAAGCACGAGATCAACATAAGCTGGATCCTGAACCTGCTCGAGCACGTCGAGCACCTGCCGACGCCTCAACATGAGCGGATCACTGAAAACCGGATCGTAAGCGACGCGCGGCGGCAGGTAATTGAATTGGGGGCCTGTACCGGGATCATGCTGCGTGCGCACGACCACAGTAACCGAAGGGGTATCGAGATGGAAAAGCGAATGAATGCACGCACGACCCGAAACAATCGGCACCGTGCACCCTGTCTCAAGAAGACAAATTCCCTTCATCTTCAAATCGCCCACAGCGAAATAGGGAGTGATCGACTTTGCTTTTTCAAACTCGAATTGCGCATGAATGCTCGATCCAGACATCACGTGGAAAGCGCCTGAAAACTCGTGCTGGTGAATCGCCGTTGTGCCATCCATCCAAAAGAGGAGCTGAATGTAAAAACGGGCGTTCTCATAGACAATGATTTCAGGCTCACCAAATCCCGACTCTGTTTGCGATGGCTGCGCATCATCCACCAGGAAGTCGTGCAAAAATCGAGAAAGATCCACATGCTCCGCTGGAGGCCTCATTTCCAAGGCCACCCGGGCGATTTCGGGAAATTTGTCCAACGAGAAATTTTCCTGTTTCCACGAGCTCAAGACCGCTGTTCCCAACTCATTAAAAAATGGATCCATGGCTCATTCTCCCACTGCAGTCGGGCAATTCACAAGCAGGATCGCTC
>CANMQB010000085.1 GCA_947499885.1 Spartobacteria bacterium | reverse complement strand
TCAAAACGGGCCTTGGAGAGCGCATTATCGCGGTACTGCGAGCCAGGATGCCCCTTGGCGAGGTCAGCGGCGTGCGCGGCAATTTTGTAAGTGATCACGCCGTCCTTCACGTCTTTCTTATTGGGCAGGCCGAGGTGCTCCTTAGGAGTCACATAACAAAGCATCGCGCATCCATACCAACCGATCATAGCAGCTCCAATGCCACTGGTGATATGATCATAGCCAGGTGCGATGTCCGTGGTGAGAGGTCCAAGCGTGTAAAATGGAGCCTCGCCACACCACTCAAGCTGCTTCGCCATATTTTCCTCGATAAGGTGCATCGGCACATGGCCGGGACCTTCGTTCATGACCTGCACACCTTTGTCCCATGCACGCCTGGTGAGTTCGCCCTGCACCTGCAATTCTCCAAATTGGGCCTTGTCGTTTGCGTCCGCGATCGAGCCGGGACGGAGTCCATCACCAATGCTGAAACTCACATCATAGGCTGCCATGATGTCACAGATGTCGTCCCAGTGGGTGTAGAGAAAGTTTTCCTTGTGATGCGCCAGACACCATTTCGCCATGATGCTACCGCCTCGGGAGACGATACCGGTCATACGCGAGGCCGTGAGAGGAACGAAGCGGAGGAGCACGCCCGCGTGGATCGTGAAATAGTCAACGCCCTGCTCGGCCTGCTCGATCAACGTATCGCGGAAAATATCCCAAGTGAGGTCTTCGGCCTTCCCTCCAACTTTCTCCAGAGCCTGGTAAATAGGAACTGTGCCGATCGGAACAGGCGAATTACGAAGAATCCACTCGCGCGTAGCATGAATGTTTTTCCCCGTAGAAAGATCCATCACCGTGTCAGCGCCCCACTTCGTGGACCAGCGCATTTTTTCAACCTCCTCCTCAATGCTGGAGGCAACCGCGCTATTACCAATATTGGCATTGATCTTAACCAAAAAGTTACGACCGATAATCATCGGCTCAAGCTCGGGATGATTGATATTTGCAGGGATGATCGCACGACCCGCAGCAACTTCCTCACGCACAAATTCGGGCGTGATTTCAGCTGGAATCCTCTGCGGAAAGCGTCGAAAAACGGAGGGCGTGTATTTGCTCTCCTCACGCTGTGCAGAGCCGGAATGCTGCTTCTCAAGCTGGTTCCGGAGGATATCCCCAGAGAGATCACCCATCTTTGATCGGCCCATGTTTTCGCGGATCGCGATGAACTCCATCTCGGGAGTGATGATTCCCTCACGCGCATACCAAAGCTGAGTCACAGGGTGGCCACCGGAGGCACGAAGCGGCTTGCGGCGGAGACCGGGAAACTCGAGGAGACGATTGCGCTCGGCTGCACTCGCATACTCGGCGTGGTTGCGAGAGAGATACCCGTCGTCCTGCGGCTTCACTTCGCGGCCTTCATATTCCTCAACATCCTTACGAGCTTCAACCCAAGAGGCTCTCAAGGCCGGCAAACCATTTTTCACATCGCCCTGAAAATCTGCATCCCCCCAAGGTCCAGAGGCGTCATAAACACGAACGGCGTCGTTTTTTTCGAGCGAACCATCAAGACGCTTCGTGTCTGCAAGCGAAATTTCACGCATCGGCACACGGATTTGAGGATGGATTTCACCCTCCACATAGACGCGCATTGAGTTCGGAAGAGGGTCGCTGCTGGTGGGTTCAAAGGCCTCGGCGGGTGCAATCATGATGGGTAGTTTCTCGTTTGGTGGAATGTGTCAGCCCTGAGAAAACTTTTTTGCAGCAAAGCGGAGCAAATCGAAAAACTCCCGATTTTGCTGCTCCCTCCGCCGGTATAAACCGTCTCAGGTTCAAAGGGTCTTCCGAATTGATTTCGCAAAACAGAACTCTCAGCCCTTTCAGGCTCCCCTGCATGAAACCTATCTTTCGCTCGCCAACCAACTTGGTCAATCGTGAAAAAATAGAATTCTAAAAAAAATCCAAAAAACCATTGCAATTGTGGGGAACAATGGGTAATTGTGGGGAGCAGTGGCGATTATTGTCATGCCAAACCCTATTAACTAAATGCCTCAGGAGCCCACAGCACCGCCCCTTTACTCAGGGACTTATGAGCGCGCGATTGATTCAAAAAATCGCGCGGCGGTACCGTCGGCTTGGATCAAAAGTGAGGGAGCAGAATTTTTTGTAATTCCCCACCCACAGGAGGGATATCTCATGGTGATGCCCCAAGAGGAATTCCACTCGACCGAGCAAAGAATCCAAAATTCCAGCGCGACAGCCCAAGAAAAGCGCCAAGCGATCCGACAATTTTTCAGTGCTGCTCACAAGGTCGCAACAGACAAACAAGGTCGCATTCTCATTCCAGACTCACATGCCATTGCCGCAGTCCTCTCTGGGGAAATCGTTTTTGTCGGTGCGGGACGCCGCTTCGAATTGTGGTCGAAGGACCGCCATGCAGCAGCCGCAGCGGTGAACGATGAAATTTACAAACGCGTGGCCGTAGATATCGGCCTCTAATTTTCCGAATCACAACAACCACCTGAAAACTGATGAAGCAAACCTGACACTCCGCGCATGATCTCAAGGAGGCCCTTCTCGGAAGAGGGTCACTCCAGAGAAAAGATGCGGATACCCAATGAAAATTTCCACCATTCATCGCTATGAGAGACTTAGATTCCGACATTTTTTTGGGAGTTTTTTTAGGAGCGCCTAATATGCCCGGCAGCACCTACCATGTGCCCGTGATGGCTAGGCAGGTGAAAGCCTATTTGCAACCAGCTCCTGGAATGCTTTTTCTGGATGGAACCGCTGGTGGAGGCGGCCACTCGGCACTCCTTCTCCAATCGGGAGCTGAGGTGATCGGGCTTGATCAGGATCCCAGAGCACTCCAAGAATGCCGCGAGACGCTGCAAGGCTTCGGTCCCAAGGCACGCTTTGTGGAGTCAAATTTTCGTGAGGCAGGCGAGACGTTGGATGAAATCGGGGAAACCCGCCCGCTCAATGGCGCACTTCTTGATATCGGCGTGTCATCTCACCAACTCGATGAAGCAGAGCGTGGCTTCTCACTCCTACGTGACGGTCCGCTTGATATGCGGATGAGCCCACGCGCCACACAATCGGCAGCCGATATCGTCAACACGCTTTCCGCGAGCGAGCTCACTCGCATTTTTCAACACTACGGCGAGGAACAAAATGCCCGCCGTATCGCAGCCAAGATCGTTGAGATTCGGGATACACATCCGCTCAAGACGACATTCGACCTCGCAAACGTTGTGGAGAGTGCCTCCCCTCGCCGCGGTCCGAAACACCCAGCCACAAAAATTTTTCAGGCGCTGCGCATTCATGTGAATGATGAGCTCGATGCCCTACGCCACGCCCTCCAAGCGATTCCTAGCTACCTCGCGCCAGGAGCACGTTTTGCGGTGATCACATTCCACTCACTTGAGGATCGCATTGTGAAGGTTTTCTTCCGCGAGCACAGCCGCGAATGGATCGATCGCCCCGAGTGGCCAAAACCACGCCGCAACCCCGACCGGCTTTTCAAACTTCTCACCCCACACCCGATCACCCCGAGTGAGAGTGAGGTTCAGCGAAACCCAAGATCGCGTAGCGCAAAACTGCGTGTTGTCGAAAAAATATAGGAGCAAGCCATGAACACAGAACTCACCCCAACCGTAAATTCAAACCCCATACAAATCGGAAAAATTCTTTGCGTCTCAACAATCGTCGCCATCCTACTCGCAGTGGGGCTTGGATTTGTCTTTCTGAAAAACCAGCAATTCGCAATCGGCGAGCAAATCCGCCAGACGGAACGTAAAATTCAGCAGATTCGCGCCGAGAATGAAGTCCTGCTGGCCAAGGTGACAGAATTGACATCACGTCCAGCGCTCCAAGCGCACGTCAAATCAGGCTACATCGCTGTGGTCAATATCACGAGCGACAAAATTGCTCGCCTCACGCCTCCCGTGCAAGCCACGGAGGACGGAATCTTGCGCACAGCCTTCAACGAAGCCTCCCGGCAATGAAGTTTACGGCGAACACACGCATTGGAATAGCCTGTGGAATCGCCGCCAGTGTCTTCACGCTCTTCTCGGCTCGTCTGATTCACCTTCATATCGCGAAACATGACGAGTATTCGCGCTTGGCAGCAAAGAAGCACAGCATTCGCCAGGTCATTCACGCCAAACGAGGCATGATTCTTGACCGGAATGGGGAAATTCTCGCAACCAACCTGCCCGTTCGCACAGTGACAGCGGATGCCTCGCGCATGAAAAAGCCAGAGGCCCTCGCCAAGCTTGCGGCAAAGCACCTTGGAATGGATGAGAAAGAAATTCTCGAAAAGTTTTCTACAGGGAAAAAATACATCGTCCTCAAGCGCGAGGTTCCAGAAGAAACCGCTGTCGCACTTTGGAATAACATGCAGGAGCAAAACCTTCGCGGTCTCTATCTGGAACAGGACGCGATTCGCATCTACCCAAATGGTGAAGTGCTTGGCCATGTACTTGGCTTCCTCAACCATGAAGGCAAGGGTGTTCAGGGAATCGAACTGTCCATGAATGATCAGATGGCAGGCAAGGACGGCTATCGCTATATTGAACGTGATCGAACAGGTCGCGAGATCGTGCTCTATCGAGGAATCGAAGAGGAACCAGAACATGGGAAAAATGTCCGCCTCACGATTGATATGGGACTCCAGTCAATCGTAGAAGAGGAACTCGATGCCGCCTTCAAGGAGTACAAACCAGAGACTGCAAACGCCGTCCTAGTGGACCCCAAAACCGGAGCCATTCTCGCCATGGCATGCCGCCCGTGCTTCAACCCAAACGAACCAGGAAAAGCAGGGCCAGAACAAATGAAAAACCGGACCATCATCGACATGGTAGAACCGGGGTCCACCTTCAAAATCGTCGTGGCCTCGGGAGCCATGAACGAAGGAAAGGTAGACGAAAAAACATCGATCTTCTGCGAGAATGGCCGTTTTTTATATGGTGGAAAAATCCTCAAGGACCACCACGGCTACGGCAATATGGACGTGCATGAGATTCTCGTAAAATCCTCCAACATTGGATCTGCCAAACTGGCCCTCATGATGGGTGGAGACAAATTCTACGAATACGTTCGCCGATTTGGTTTCGGCGAAAGGCTCGGCGTCGAGTTGCCAGGGGAAATCCCAGGCCTCGTGCACCCTCCGGCGCGCTGGGACAAACTCACCATCACGCGTATGCCAATGGGCCACTCGATCGCCGTGACTCCCCTTCAAATTACAATGGGAATGTCGGTGATCGCAAACGGCGGACGTCTCATGGCTCCCCGAATCGTCCAATCTGTGGAGACCGAGGATGGTGAGATAACCATGAAAAAAAATCCCATCGTCATGCGTGAGGTGATTCCCGAGAAGACCGCACGCTTCGTTGGAGAGGCCCTTGTTGGAGTCACTGAACCCGGAGGCACCGCCGCGTTTGCAAGAGTGAACGGATTTCAAGTCGCAGGAAAAACCGGAACAGCTCAAAAGGTCAGTCCCACCGGCGGCTATGCAGCAGGCAAATACGTTGTCTCTTTTGTCGGCTTCATGCCGGCGGAAGATCCCCGCTTCGTCCTATTGGTCATGTTGGACGACGCCAAGATCCCAGCAAATATTAACTACGGAGGACTTGTTGCCGCGCCGATTTTTTCACGTATCGCGGAGCGCGTTGCACGCCAGCTTGATCTGGCTCCAACCATGCCTCCGATTCCGCTCCAACCGACACCCGTGGCAAGCACAACAACGACAGATGAACGCAGCAACTAAGACCACATGAGACTCCAAAGCCTTCTCCAAGCATCGGGGATCTCGTCAGGACTGGCCGACCCCGAAATTTCCTCCCTGTGTTTCGACTCCCGCCACGCCGAACCTGGATCGCTTTTCTTTGCACTCTCCGGATCCCACTCCGATGGCAATGCATTCATTAAGCAGGCTGCCGAAAGAGGCGCTGTAGCAACGATAGCCGAGAAATCGAATCCAGATGCCGCGTGCCCAATTATTGTCGTCCCAAATGCACGCGCTGCGATGGCCGACATCGCCGCCGCATTTTTTGAATACCCCGACCGAGCACTGAAGTGCGTAGGCGTGACAGGAACAAACGGCAAGACAACCACAAGTTACCTGATCCGGCATATTTTCGAACAAAGTCACCAGCGATGCGGCCTCATCGGCACAATCAAATACATTGTCGGAGAAGACGAGCGACCAGCACCTCACACGACACCCGAGTCGATTGATATCCAAAAAATACTCTGGGAAATCCGCAACGCTGGGGGACGAGCTGTCTCGATGGAGGTCTCAAGCCATGCGATTGCCCAAGATCGCGTAAGGGGAGTAGAATTTGATGCCGTAGCATTCACGAATTTGACACAGGACCACCTAGATTACCATGGATCGATGGAGGCCTATTTTGAAGCAAAGGCAGCACTTTTTGAAGCACTGGCGTCGCAAAAACACAAAAAAGGCCGGGCGATCATCAACCTCGATGACCGCTATGGCAAACGACTGGTCGATCAATACGCACGCCGGCTGAAAGTGCTGACCTTCGGCCGGAGTGTCCAAGCGGAATTCCGCGCCTCCTCGATCCGCCAAGAGATGAATGGCACCACATTCACGTTGGAAGCCAGAAGCAAAAGCTATCTCGTCCGACTCCCGCTCATTGGCCTTTTTAACGTGTACAATGCACTTGCCGCGATTGCGGCCACAGTGACGTGCGGCGTGGAAATGAGAACCGCGATTGATGCGCTAGCCGCTGCCCCACAAGTTCCCGGACGCCTTGAACGCGTTCCTGCCAAGCGGCACTTCCAAGTTTTCGTCGATTACGCACACACGGACGATGCGCTACAAAACGTTCTTCGCACGTTGCGCGAACTCGACCCGTCCCACATCATCACCGTTTGCGGATGCGGTGGAGATCGTGACCGCGCAAAACGCCCACTCATGGCTGCTGCAGCCGCAGAACTCTCGGACCATCTCATCATCACCTCCGACAACCCACGCTCTGAAAATCCCGAGCAGATCCTTGAGGACATGCAGAGGGGTCTCGTTGGACGCCCACACGAAAAAATTACCGATCGAGAATCTGCCATTCAGCGTGCCATTGAACTTGCTGGGCCTGGAGGGATCGTTCTCATTGCAGGCAAGGGGCATGAGAAATTTCAGGAATTCGCCGATAGCAAAGTGCCATTCGACGACGTCGCCGTATCGCAGAAAGCGATCACCGATAAGAAAGGAGTGGAATCCTAAAAATGGATAAAACTCCCCTAGCTCAGATTGCGACCATGTCCGGCGCAAGGCTCCTCGGCAAACCCTCGAGCGTCATGGTGTCCAACATCAATAAGGATACGCGCACAATCTGTCCCGGGGACCTTTACGTCGGCCTGCGCGGAGAAAGTTTTGACGGCAACGAATTTGCATTGCAGGCGCTGGAAAAGGGCGCTGCAGCCGTGCTTATCGACTCGCCAGAGGCAGCAAAAAAGCTTGCTGAGAACTTCCCGGTGCTACTCGCAGAAGACAGCCTGCTGGCCCTCACGAAGCTGGCCGCAGCATGGCGCCAACAACTTAATTTACGCGTATTAGCAATCACAGGAAGCAGCGGCAAAACAAGCACCAAGGAATTCGCAGCAGCCGTGCTGAGCACCAAGTTCAAAGTGGTCAAAACTCAGGGGAACTTGAACAACCATATTGGAGTTCCGCTATCCATCCTCGCTGCGAGCTCGAGTGATCAGGCCGCTGTTTGGGAAATTGGGATGAACCATCCGGGGGAAATTGCTCCTTTGGCCGAGCTGGTCAATCCGGATTGTGCGATCATTACAAACATCGGCACCGCGCATATTGAATACATGAAGACCCGCGAGGCCATCGCCGTGGAAAAAAGCGCGCTTGCAGAAGCCGTTTCCGAGGAAGGCAGCGTTGTACTCTGTGCGGATGACGATATGACGGATTTCATCGCATCACGCTGCCGCGCGAACATCGTTCGGACCGGCCTATCAAAGGGAACGCTTAGCGCGCGTGATATTACGATGACCGACACAGGAACGGTCTTTAAAGCCGTCCATATAACGGGTGAAAATATGACCGTCATTCAGACCTCGATTCCCATGCAAGGTCTCCACATGGTTCAGAATGCCCTCTTGGCGATTGCCGCCGGACTCAAATTGGGAATCCCTCTGGAATCCGCCGTAAAAGGGATAGCGCGCACCCAACAAGTAGGCGGGCGTCTCGAAGTCCGCCTGCTCAAAGGCGTCACGTTTCTTGACGATACCTACAACGCAAACCCCGACTCGATGGAAGCGGCTCTCAATACTCTCCGGCTGGTTCCTGGAACTGGACGCCGCATAGCGGTGCTTGGCAAAATGGGAGAGCTTGGCGAGTACGCAGCTGAGGGCTATTCCCGTACAGGCCGCGCCGCGGCCAAGTATGCTGACATCCTTGTGACGGTTGGCTCCGAGGCCCAACAAATCTCTCACGCGGCACGGGGAGCAGGACTCAGCCGGATTCACGAAGTGGAAAGCACCTCCGCTGCTTCTCGAATCATCGACCAACTGGCAAGACCCGGCGACTTCGTCCTCGTGAAGGGCAGCCGATCCGCGCGCATGGAAACCCTTTTTCAACAACTCCACACCTGATGCTCTACTACCTATCCGAACTCAGTGAATGGGCCGCTGCAAAAGGCGTCACGAATGATTTTCTAAAGGCGCTAAATGTTTTCTCGTACATTTCATTTCGTGCCATCTGCGCCGGCATCACAGCCTTCCTGATCAGCGTGGTTTTTGGAAACTTTGTCATTCGCAAACTCATCTCCCTGAAATTTGGACAACCAATCCGCACTGCTGCAGAAGTCCACAAACTTTACGAACTCCATGGGTCAAAAAAAGGAACCCCAACCATGGGTGGAATCCTGCTCATCGGCTCCGTTTTGGTTTCCACCCTTCTGTGGGCGAAGCCTGAGAATCCATTCATCTGGCTCGTTCTTTTTAGCACCGTGTTCCTTGGAGGTATCGGCTTCTACGACGACTGGCTGAAAGTGAGCAAGAAAAACTCCGACGGCATCAGCAGTCGGCTGAAGTTTTTTCTTCAATGCTTGCTCGCAGGCATTTTCACCCTCTTTTTCCTGATGAACCCAAAGCTGTCGGCCACGGCTCAACAGCTGTTCATACCCTTCTTCAAAGAACCGCTTCTGCTGGGAATGGGCGGACTGACCTTCATTTTTTATCTCTTGGTCCTGGTGGGCACCTCAAACGCTGTGAACCTCACAGATGGTCTCGATGGCCTCGCCACCGGATGCACAGCGACAGTTGCCGCAACCTACGCCGTGCTTGTCTATGTCGCCGGAAACATCAAGACAGCAACCTATCTGCAAGTGCCATTTGTTCCCTACGCCGGGGAACTGGCCGTGCTTTGCGTCGCCCTGCTGGGCGCATGCCTAGGCTTTCTCTGGTGGAACGCCCACCCCGCACGCGTTTTCATGGGCGACACAGGCTCGCTTGCCATTGGCGGAATGCTTGGGGCAGTCGCCATCTGCTGCAAACAAGAACTTCTCTTAGTGATCGTCGGAGGCGTTTTTGTGATGGAGGCCATGTCCGTAATCCTCCAAGTCGCAAGCTTCAAAACCACTGGGCGGAGAATTTTTAAAATGTCCCCAATCCACCACCACTTCGAACTCAGTGGATGGAAAGAAAACACCGTGATCGTCCGGTTTTGGATTCTCTCGGTACTTTTCGCTCTACTGGGCCTAGCCACATTGAAATTACGTTAAAATGATCCACAGCGGCAAAAAAACGGTTGTTCTCGGTCTCGGCCAAAGCGGCGAGGCGGCAGCCGTATTGTTGATTGAAAATGGGGCAGAGGTAACGATCTGCGAATCCTCTCAAAGCCCATCGCATCAAGAGAGAGCCACTGCATTAAGGGCCCAAGGTATTCGTGTTCTGCTGGGAGCAGCAGCCGAAGAGGATTTAT
>CANMQB010000084.1 GCA_947499885.1 Spartobacteria bacterium | reverse complement strand
AGCTTCGGCTGTGGCGCTTGCCGACTCGGAAAATCAAAATGAGGTTCCTTTAGCCGTTCTCTGTGACAACTCCCGAGACGCGGAGACGATTCCCTCGGATCTGAGTGATTTTAACCGCTACGGAGGCATCTACCGGCACGTTCGCCTCGTTTATGTGCCGTCCATTTCCTTGCAGAGCCTTCATCTTGCTCCGACTGTACAAAGTGACGGCTCGGCTATTCTGAAAGTTCTGGCTCGTCTCTACAATCCCGAGAATCTCAGCAAGGACATCGAACTAGCCTTCGCGATTCGCGACCCGCAGGGGCATGTCATCCACTCGACATCCTTGTCTATTCCCTCCTGGTCTGGCCTCCAGGAAGTCTCAACATTCCGTATTGAGGGGCCTCGACTCTGGAGTCCGGATTCTCCTGAGCTTTACAGTTTCAGCGCGTCTCTTTCTGGCGATCAAGGCGGACAACAGGTTGTTGACCACTTTGGAATCCGTTCTGTGGAGTGGGTCAAAAACGGACCTTTCAAAATAAACGGGGAGCGCCTTCTGCTCCGGGGCACACATTACCACGAGGATCACGCCGGCGTGGCTGCGGCTGTGCCGGATGCCGTCGTGAGGCAGACGCTCACACTCATGAAGGAAATGGGGGCTAATTTTGTGCGTTTGGGTCACTACCAGCAGGCTCCACTCGTGCTTGATCTTTGCGATGAACTCGGCCTCTTGGTTTGGGAGGAAATCCCTTGGTGCCGAGGCGGACTGGGCGGCGAGGGGTTTCGCCAACAGTGCCGCGACATGTTGCGCAATATGATTGATCAGCATTTCAACCATCCTTCGGTGATCCTCTGGGGGCTGGGAAATGAGAATGATTGGCCGGGTGACTTTGAGACGTTTGACACGGAAGCGATTCGAGCGTTTATGTCGGAGTTGAACACGTTTTCACATGAGCTTGATCCCTCGCGTGCCACTTCGATTCGACGTTGTGATTTTTGTAAGGATATCGTGGACGTTTACTCGCCGAGCATCTGGGCGGGTTGGTACGGCGGGCGCTACATCGAGTATCGCTCCTCTACGCAGAAGGCGATTCAGGACACACCACACTTCTTCCATGCGGAATATGGTGGCGATGCCCACGCCGGTCGCCATTCCGAGGAGCCGGAAAAATTTTTGGACGACATTGCCACGGGTCAGGGTACGGCAGAAGTCGGGGAGGCCTACAAGGCTACAGGAGGCCTTGCACGGGCCTCGCGTGATGGCGACTGGTCGGAGAGTTACATGGTTAATCTCTTCGACTGGCACTTGAAGGAGCAGGAGGAAATGCCTGACCTCACAGGTGCAGCCCAATGGGTTTTCAAGGATTTTTCTACACCCCTGCGCCCTGAGAACCCCGTTCCGAGAGTGAATCAAAAAGGTCTTCTCGAACGTGACGGCACACCTAAGGAAAGCTACTACGTTTATCAAAGCTACTGGGCCAAAAAACCAATGGTTCACATTCACAGCCACAGCTGGCCCGTGCGCTGGGGCGAGGCCGGGGAGGCGAAGTTGGTGAAGGTTTTTTCAAACTGCCCCGAGGTCGAACTCTTCGTCAACGGCATCAGTGCAGGCGTCCGTCGCCGAGAGAGTGCCGATTTTCCCGCAGCCGGACTGCGTTGGGATGTTGTCTTTGCCGAAGGAGAGAATGCTTTGCGAGCTGTTGCTCGCTCTGGAGGGACAGAAATCGTGGATGAGATCGACCTCCGATATCAGACGACACCATGGGATCGTCCCTCCAAGCTCTTGCTCCACGAGGCGAGTCAACTCCACGGGTTTTCCACTCTTGAAGTCCAGATTGTGGACCAATTCGGGGTGCCATGCCTCGATGCCTGCAACCTTGTTCGTTTCGATCTCACCGGCGATGCGATCCTTCTCGACAATCTTGGTACCTCATCAGGCTCCCGGGCCGTCCAACTTTATAACGGTCGTGCCCGCATTAGCATGAAACTTATCGGCCCAATGGCCATCGCCAGTGTCGGCAGTGTCGGCTTGGACACGGCATTTCTTACAGTCAAAAAAACCACCCCCGCCAAGCCGGTTACCTCCCAATCTCAATCTTCTATCACATCAACCCTCAAATAAAAAATCCATGCGCAAACTCCTCTTCAGTATCTTAGCCTTCGCTGCCAGCTTGAGCCTGCAGGGGGCCTCCGAGCGGCCCAACGTCCTTTTCATCGCTGTCGATGACCTCAAGCCTGTCCTCGGATGCTACGGGAATCCCATCGTGAAGACTCCGAATATGGACCGCCTCGCGGCCCGAGGAGTTTTGTTTGAGAGGGCGTATGTGAACCAAGCTGTCTGCTCGCCGTCCCGCAACACCCTCATGCTGGGTTTGCGTCCTCAAACACTGGGCATCTACGACCTGCCCACCCATTTTCGCGATGTTTATCCCGATGCCGTGACCATGAGCCAAACATTTATGAAAAATGGCTACCGCGCCGAGGCGATTGGTAAAATCTATCATGCCGGCAAGGGCAACCACAATGATGAGCTCTCTTGGTCTGTGCCGCACTGGACGCCGAAAGGCGATACCTATTCGAACCCGGCAAATGCCGCACCGTCCAAAGGCAAAAAAGGCGCTCCGACCGAGGCGGAGGACGTTCCCGACATCACCTATCAGGATGCAAAAACCGCCGAGGAAGCCATTAACAGGCTCAAGAAGGCCAAGCAGGATCCGGCACAACCTTTCTTGCTCATGGTTGGATTTTCCAAACCGCATTTGCCTTTTGTTGCGCCCAAAAAATACTGGGATCTCTATAAATCCAGCGACTTCACCTTGCCGGATCGCCGCACGGCTCCCGATGGCGCTCCCTCTTATGCTCCCACGAGCTCAAAAGAGGTCATGGGTTATGTGGGGGTGCCGCAAGAGTTGCCCTTGCCTGACGAACTCGGTTTGAAACTCCTTCACGGCTACTATGCGGCCGTTAGCTACACCGACGCACAGATCGGCAAAGTCCTCGACGCACTCGAGGCCGAGGGGCTTTCGAAAAATACCATTATTGTCCTCTGGGGCGACCATGGATGGCACTTGGGCGACCACGGCATGTGGTGCAAACACACCAACTATGAGCAGGCCACCCGCATTCCGCTTCTCTTCGCAGGGCCAGGCGTAGCCGTAGATAAACAATCGCAGTCACTCGCCGAGACCGTGGACATTTATCCCACCCTCATGCAAATGACGGGGCAGCAAGTGCCATCCGGCCTCGAAGGCATGAGCTTGGTTCCCGTGCTGGCTGATCCCTCGAAACCCACCAAGGACCATGTGCTCAGCGTATATCCCCGCAGCAAACGCATCGGCCGCGCGCTGCGCACTGAGCGATACCGTCTTGTGGAGTGGAAGGTTCCCGGCGAAGCCCCAGAGACCGCCGAACTCGAACTCTATGACTACGAGGCCGACCCACAGGAAACGAAAAACCTTG
Organism: Spartobacteria bacterium; assembly: GCA_947499885.1. Lineage (GTDB taxonomy): Bacteria > Verrucomicrobiota > Verrucomicrobiia > Chthoniobacterales > Terrimicrobiaceae > UBA967. Next base: position 6,552 of record CANMQB010000084.1, on the reverse strand, counting down.
CCTCGGAAAAACCCGAAGTCGTCAAAGAGCTTCGTGCCATGCTCGCCAAATATCCTGAAGCGAAACCGCAAGTGGCCAATCCCGCGGCAAAGGAGGCCGCGCCAGATAAGAAAAAGAAAAAATCTGAAGATGACGGCGAGTGATCTCTCCAATTACGACCGCTTAAGAGGGATAGTAGTTTTCACTCTTATTAAAGCTTAGCCCCCCTAAACTCGACCTATGCAAAATCCCCCAGCCGGCAGTAACGATTCTCCAGCGACACCCAAAGGCGTCTGGAAAGTCGGGACGCTCACCTACACCACCGGAGGGGTAGTCGTCCTCTTTCTGTGGCTTTTGTGGGGGGACTTTGCATGGTCCATGCGGGATCGCTCGGTGGTGGGACTCGCGAGTTGGTATTTGAACAGCCTGAAGATTCCGAACTTTGTTTTCGCGATCTTGATGAGTTCATTCCCTGCTGTGGTGTCCTTGCTGCTTGGTCCAATCATCAGCATGAAATCGGATCGCCACCGAGGAAAATTCGGGCGCAGGATCCCCTTTCTCCTGATCACAACGCCGGTGGCGGCTTTGGGTATGATAGGCCTTGGCTTGACGCCATTTATAGCCAAGTGGATTCACGGCATCACCCAAGCGGGAACTCCAACCGGAGACTCACTGCGTCATTTTTTCAAGGACTCGTCCCTCGGTATGAATGCTCTTGGCATCTTGGACAACGAAATGATTGTCGCGTTGGTGTGTTTCGGAGTTTTTTGGGCCGCCTTTGAATTTGCCACCATCGCTGGCTTGGCCGTCTTCGGAGGACTCGTAAACGACGTCGTTCCGCAGAAGCTGCTTGGAAGATTCTACGGTCTCTTCCGAGCCATCAGCCTCATCGACGGCATGATCTTTAATTTTTGGATCATGGGTCATGTCCCCGAGCATTTCACGCTCATAATCATCTCAATCGGTGTTTTTTACGGCGTTGCGTTCACTTGGGTTTGTTTGAAGGTGAAAGAAGGGGACTATCCGCCTCCTCCTCCACCAGACCCATTGCATACTAACGTCATCAAGGGCTTTTTCGGAGGGGTGAAAGTGTATTTCAGAGAGTGCTTTAGCAATTCTTATTACATTCTCATCTTCACAATGATCATGGCATCTACCATGAGTTTTCTGCCGCTGAACACCTTCGCGCTGCCGTATGCTAAGAGTTTGCAAATCAGCATGGATACATATGGGAAATATCTGGCTTTGACTTACATGATTTCCCTTGTGCTCGCTTACCCGCTGGGCTGGCTCGCTGACAAATTTCATCCATTGAGACTCTGCATGGTAGCACTCGTCGGATATATCATCGTCTCGGTCGTTGGATTTACATTCGCCACCACGACCTCCGCTTATCTTGTCGCGTGGGTTTTGCATGGCGTTTTATCCGGGTGCTACCTCACGAGTGCGGCATCTATCGGGCAGCGCTTGTTTCCGAGGCAGAAATTTGCGCAGTTTGCCTCCGCCGCGCTTCTCTTTGCAGCTCCTCTTCACATGACACTTGGACCTCTCGTTGGCATTGTGATCGACACAACGGGGAACGTCTATCGCTACACCTTTGCTGCAGGGCTTCTGCTGGCATGTATTGGACTTGTTATGTCGTGGTTGGTCTATCTGAGATTTTTGAAATTAGGTGGCCCGGAAAACTACGTGGCACCTTAGGTCAACGGCTTTCCTTGGTTCGCTGGACCTGGGATTATTCGAGCCAGGCCTTGAGGCGGTAGAAGGATTTGGTTTCGCCGCTGGTCGGCTGGGTGATGGAAATGGTTGAGTTTCCTGCGGTGATATCTTCATATCCCGTGAGAGCCTGCCAATCTGGAATTGCTAAGCTGGGGCTTTTTTCAACCCGGTAGTGCCTGACAAGCCCTGTGAATCCAGCGCCAGAGGCTTCCTTGCCAGTAAATGTGAGGGTGATATTCCCTGAGCTTGGCGTGGAAAACGTGAGCAGGGCGGGCTGCGCGCTCGTGGGTAGGGTGCCGAAGATGTATTCTTGGATATTGGTCAGGGCGTCTCCATCGGGATCTGCCACATCCGCAGCATTTCCGCTGTTTGCCACAGTACTAAAGTGCATCTGTCTCCAGGCTGCTGGCGAATCCGAGATGGTCAGAGTGCCGGTGGCATTGCCGCTGTAGCCTGATTGCGTGATAGTCGCAAGCACGGTGTAGGAGCCGACTGTTGTTGGCGGTGCTAGAAGGCCATTGTAGGTGATTGTGGAGGTCAGGTCGGCAGGCGATGTGGTGACCGTCACGGATTTTGACGCGCCGTCGAAGGCTTGGGTGAGATTGCCTAATGCAATCGTCGCAGGGATTGCAGACGGAGTTGAGATAGTCTTTATCGTGACTATGACTTGACCAAGCCCACCTGATGCGCCGGATGTTACTATGCCGCTGGAATTCCGAGATCCGGCTCCTCCGCCTCCGGGGGCGGAGCCTGATGTTCCGCTTACTGAGCCCGCTGTGACGCCTGTCCCGCCGTTGCCGCCGCCCGCTTGGGTCGTCGCGCCCGCATAGCTTGTTGCATTCACTCCGATAGAGGCATAACCAGCCCCGCTGCCTCCGCCTCCTGAACTACTCGAGGTTCCATTTGCTCCATTTCCTCCTGCGTAGATGACATCACCGACGCTTCCATTGATTGTTCCAAGTCCTCCACTTGCATAAGCGGTTGTGGTGTTATTTCCAATAGCACTATTCCCCCCTGCACCTCCCTTGGCTAAAATCAAACTTGATGTGGCGTTTGAGTTATTAAACCAAGAATCTCCTCCGGCCACTGAAGTTCCGGTCACCGTGCTGTTGTTCCATGCAGACGAACCAACGCTGATATAGTAAGTATTTCCGGGGAATACGGGATAAGTGCTCTTTTTGGCATAGGCTCCACCAGCCCCACCTCCACCATATTGGACTGTGCCGCTAGCGCCTACGCGTTGAGCGCTTCCTCCTGCCCCGCCAGCCCCCCAGCATTCCACTTGCACGGAGGTGACATTGGCCGGGCAAGTCCATGTTCCGCTGGTGGAATGTGTGTAGCTGATATCTGAAGCGTTATTGGCAATCGTCATCGCAAGAGTTGCGTAGCCGCTTCGTCCCTCGGCGTTGGTTGCGAAAATCGTGGGTTGAAAGCTGCCGGTCACGGTTGGGGTTCCGCTGATCAAGCCCGTGGAGGTATTAATGCTGATGCCGTTTGGAAGTCCTGTTGCCCCATAGCTGACTGCAGTGCCATTCGCTGTGATCTGATAATTCAGAGCCGTACCATTGAGCCCGACAGTGACGAGCTGGCTTGTGATCACGGGGGCAGCAGCGAGGGAGAACGAAGCGTTGAATGATTTCCCTTTCGATCCATTCACATTCACGATGACTGAGATCGGATTGGTTCCCGTAACCGTTACTTTGGGGTCAATCGACAGAGTGCCGAGCGATGCCCGACCATTGAGTGTGACTGTGATGTTACCCGTATTGCTCTGAGTGGGGTCGGCAAGGCCTAATGAGATACTATTATTGGTTTCCTTGACGATGACGGAAGATTGTTTGCTCACCGTGATAAAATCGACCGTGCCGCCAGTATCGGGGCCGCTGGTTTTGGCCCAGAAATTTGCTGCCAGCACACCCAGTAGATTGCTCTTCACGGCCTGGATGCCGGGGTTCGTGCTCGTGGGTTCCGTGTTGGAGAGAATCGTAACATCCGGGTTGGACGCATAGGCCTTCACGCTGCTCGCCGTGCGATTGGGAAGGATGACATAAGCATACTTCGCACCCGTCGGATTCGCCCCATGTTTGAACAGGAGTTTGAGATAATAATTGGTATAGGTCGCAGCGTCGGAATCCGTCGGGTTAATGGTTTTCCACGAACCGGAGTCCGATGTGAATTGGGCTTGTAGGTTGGAGGCTCCGTTCGGGAAGTAATATCCGCCAACGCCCTCCAAGGCACACCAAGTCGCGCCCGAGCCGGTGGTGACCGTCACAGGGTTGGCCCAAGTCGCATTTGCGGAAAGTGAATAAGCCGTATCCGCAATGTTGAAGGCCGTCATGGCAGTATTTCCAAGTTTGCGATTCTCCACCGTGGTATCGACTTGGCCACCGCTGGTGCAGTTGATGCCGGCTCCGAGACACACGATTTTGTCATCCAGCATGAACCACGATTTCTTGGCATAAAGCTGGGTCCCTGCAGGGTGCGCAGACATTCCGGCCACGCCGTAGGTTTTATCGACTTGTGCGCCACCCACCCAGTTTTGATCCGTGACGGCATCGTCAGGAGTTGCACTCAGGTCCGCCGTCGTGCCGGGAAGGTGATACCAGTCCACCGTTGCCCAGTAGGTGTCCATGTATTGGGTATCCGGATTGCCCAGATAGAGGTAGGTCACGCCCGCACCAGTATACCAACCCTTCAGATTGGTTGGCGAGGTGGTGTTGATTTCATAGCCCCCCACGCGGGTGGAAGACATGCTGAGACCAAAACTGAATCCATTGCGATGCGCGGCGACGCGGTCCATGGACGGAAAGTGATACTGGCCGGCAGAAACTTGCGGCGAGTCCGCAAAAGCCAGCAACTGGGTTGCTATGTCGGTCGGTGCGAAGGTGGCGATCGAACGGATATTGGCGATCACCTTGGCTCCGACTTTGTATTCATCGGAGGACGACGATGCAATGGCTCGGCCGCGCGCCATGTCCATGAAAGCTCCGCGATACATCAATGGCGCAAAGCCATTGGTGATCCAGCCGTAGAGATTTGAGACTTCGGGGTCGGTGATTTCCCAAGTGGAGCCGTCGAGAAGCTTGACCAAAATCGAAATATTCTCCATCAGCTCCTGCCCATACGAGCCGGTGTAGGCGATATTGTAGTGGTAGATGAAGGAATAATCGGCATACCAACCGTCGCCGCTGGTGACTGGCGTAAACACGCTGTCACCAGACCAATCAAGCGGATTGTTGCCGCTGAGATTGCCTTGAGCCTCGGCCAACATCAGACTTCCGCTCACGGTATAATCGGTCTGGGGATTCACGGGATGTCCAACCGTATTGTGCCAAAAGCGGCGGACGGTCGTTGTGTTGTTTCCCAATAAAATTCCCTGCACGGCCATGGTGAGAGCCGCGTTGGAAGTGTTGGCCCCAGTGAGGGCTCCCCACCAGAAATAGTCTTTCTGGTTCACGCTGTTCGGGCCGAAATTATAGACCGCTTTGACGTAGTTTGCAATTTGGGTCGAGGTCAATGCACTGGGATTCGAAAGGATCAGAATCGCCGCGTTATTCAGGGACTGTGGGGCGGACACCATCCAGTCATACCAGTTTCCGAAGATCGTTCCGGTGGAAGTGTAAAAGTTGGCAGTCAACCAATCCAAGCCGCCTGTGATGGCGGCCAAGAGGGTGGGATCTTGATAGAGAGCGCAGCCTGGTATGGCGTAAGCCTGCGCCATGTATTCGAGTCGCTTGAAGGAATCCGCAATGTTTCCCGAGGCAACGTCTGCAGTGACTCCTGTCTGCGCCGCCGGCGGCAGATCAGTCCACATGGCAAGCAGTGCCGACGCGGTAGCCCCAGTGCCGCCGCCACCGCTCAGAGTAATGGTGGGAGCAGTTGTGTAATTCGTTCCGCCAGTCGTTAAGGTGATGGATGAGACCTTTCCGGCCGAAATTGTTGCTGTGGCAGTGGCTCCTGTGCCTCCTCCACCTGTGATTGCGACAGTGGGAGCAGCGGTGTAACCCGTTCCGCCAGTCACCACCTTGATGCCTGCGAGACCATACATGGTCGTTTGATAACCAACTGCTCGGCTATTGATGCTGGAGGTGGTTTTCGAGGCGGTGACGTCGGCAATCAGTGTGTCCCTCCACTTTTTGCGCAAAGTCTCGAACTCATCTGTGAAATTCAGCGTTAAAGTCGCTGAGTTGGTGCCTCCCGCGTTGGTAGCCGAGAGGGTGACTAAATAAGTTCCGCCGACCGTCGGCGCTCCCGTGATTTCTCCCGTCGAGGCATTCAAGACTAAACCCGCAGGTAAACCTGTGGCTCCGTAAGAAGTCGGATTGCCCGAGGCACTGATCTGATATGTAAAGGCACCGTTCGCTGCCCCCGTTGCGGTGAATGAACTACTGCTGAAGGCAGGTGCCCCGACGGGTTGGAGTTGTAAAGTGTTGTTCAAAACGACCAGTTGGTATCCCGACACGGAGGACTCCAAGGTTGCCAAACTCGTCATGGAAGAGGCGGAGACGAGGGTATAGATGGCCCCATCCGCCGGAGTCCCTATGACCCGGACCTTCGAACCCGACTCCAAAGAGAATGTGGCCGCATTGCTGAATGTGGCCGTCCCAGGATTGGTTAGCGCGATTTCTAGAATCGAGTTTGATTTCACCGTGACGGCCGAAGATCCCTGACCGGCAAGGCACAACGTTCCTTCCTGCACGATCGAGGTTCCGGTGTAACTGTTGCTGCCTGAAAGTTTCAGCGTCCCTCCCCCCATCTTGATCCACCCAAAGGCTGAAGTAGCGACGGTCTGGTTGATGTCGGTTTGGATATCAAGCGTAGAGCCTGTTTCGACCTGAAGGATACCGCTATTCC
>CANMQB010000083.1 GCA_947499885.1 Spartobacteria bacterium | reverse complement strand
GGAATTCATCTGGGACAGCCACCACACATGGAAGCTCGGCGGCGAGTCCCCAGATCACACTTGGAAGGCCCTAGGACCGCATATTCGCCATGTCCACATCAAGGACAGCATTGATCAGCCGTCAGCTAGACATCCCTACACCTACGTGCTTCCTGGTACCGGACAAATGCCAGGGCTCGAGGTTTGCGATGTGCTGGCAAGCGGAGGCTACGCGGGAGCCGTTTCGCTCGAATGGGAAAAATTGTGGCACCCCTATTTGTCTGAACTCTCAACGGCCCTCGCTGCGGCTCAAAAAGCGGGTTGGGCTACTTCCGAATAATGTCGCTCGGCTCGGACTCGGCCCTGAGGACGCCCGCGGAGTACATCGAGTGCCTAGGCTACGCTGAGCGTCTCCTCGCCCCGCTGCAGGCCCTCATGTTACCAAGTATGGCAGATATTCCGCTTCAGGGGCGCGGGAGCAATCACGGCCTTGCTGCCGACCGATTGGAGTCCTTTGTACGTCCCTGCCTGTTAGCTGCGCACTGGCTGGCAGCCACAGGAAAGGAACACAAAAAACTTTCCACTGCCTTTTTTTCGGAATGGTTTCGCCAAGGTCTCGTGAATGGCACGGACCCCTCCAGCCTCCATTATTGGGGGCCTTGTGCAAACCAGCACCAACACGTGGTGGAGATGGCAGCCCTCGTGCTGGCCCTCGAAATGGCTTCTGCAGACCTTTGGGAGCCACTCACACCCGCTGAGAAGGCCCAAGTTGCCACTTGGTTTGGCACGGTGAGAGGATCCGCCTTACATCGCAACAACCATCTTTTTTTTGGTATCCTGCCACTTTCTTTTTTGGAAAAGCACGGCTTTGGGAAACCGATGGACCGTATCTGTATTGACCGCTGGTTCGATGTGCTCGAGTCCATGTCCCTCGGCGGCGGTTGGTTCATTGATGGATCGAACGAAAGCGTCGACCACTACAATGCCTTTGCCTTTCATTACTATAGTCTGTGGTGGGCGAACCTCTATGGGGCGGATGCTCCGGCACGCGTGATCCGCTGGCGCGAATGGACTCAGGAGTTCCTGCCGGACTATGTGCATTTTTTTTCTGCAGCAGGCGAGCCTGTACCATTCGGTCGCTCGTTGACCTATCGCTTCGCCGCGAGCGCTCCTTTTGCGCTTGCTGAAAAATGCGGCCTGGCCTCTTTAGCTCCCGGCCTGGCTCGCCGGGTTTCCATGCAGTGCCTGCGTTTCTTTTTTCAGCAGGACATCTTGCAAAACCAAGGTGCACTCAGCATCGGATGGGTGGACGATTTCCCAACTCTCTCCGAGCCGTATTCCTGTGCGGGTTCTCCTTATTGGTCCGCGAAGGGCTTCTCTGCTCTGCTTCTGCCTCCTGACTCGCCATTCTGGACGGCTCGGGAGGTTCCGCTGCCAAGCGAGGCGGGCGATTTTTCACATCCCATTCCAGAAGCTGGTTTATTATTGCGAGCCGACGGAGGCGAGGTCGAACTGCTCAATGCCGGCACGAACATCAGCGGGGCAAATGATCACTTCGGGCCTTACAAATGGGGCAAACTGAGCTACCGCACCGCCTGCGGCTTCGAGGTTCGACCAGCTGGAGCTCTCTATCCCATTGATGCTTCACTGACCGCCCAAGGTGAGGATGGCACACTGCATGGGCGACAGTGGACCTACCCGCTGCTCGTCAGCGCCGAGCAAGTCTGCTGCAGCTATGCGCTTGGTGACCGACACACACAGTTTCATGCGCAAGTGGAGTCCCACCTGCTTTGGCACGGGGGATGGCATTTTCAACTCCACCGATACGTTGCCCACCAGCCCACGCTATTCCTACTCGGCGCTCACAGTTTGGCGTCGCACGAGGCAGCCGACCTTTCTGTAAGTGGGGAATTCCCTTTCGTGACGGCTGGAAATGGGCGTCTCTCTGTGGCTCTCCAATCGCTTATGGGATTTGAGAGCTACTCCAGTCGCCTCACTCTAGCCGGCAGAGATCATCGCACCCACATCCTGGCTGCCAACAGCACAACCCTCTTTCTTCAAACTCCCCTACTCACAGGGACGGGCACCCTCGTTGCACTCAGTTGGATCGGACCGCTTGCCGCCTCTCCGAAACCTTGGAGCATCGTCTTCTCAAGCGCAGGGAGGCTTGTTTTAAGCCAAGCAAATGGTTCCGATTGGGAAATTTGCCTAGCGGAAATTCCCCCAATCCAAGAGGCACTGTGAGCGAAGTTCTGCTCGGGATCCCCTGTTCTTCAACGCTTCAAGAGAAGAGGTTGTCCATGCAAAAAAATTTGATTCTGCACATTAGGGAAACTACAGATACAGGGTTAGCCTATTCGATTGGTTTAAATTTTTACCCCCCATGAAATTCTTTGAATTTCACATTTTTATTAACAAGATCAAAATGCGTTCGACCGTAGCAGCTCTGATTTTTAGCGTGTTTTTTTGTGTGAATACACTGCACGCTTCGTCCTTGGAGTTTACTTTTAGCCATCGGGTTAACGGAGAACCATTGTTATTGGACTCACTCCGTTATGCGAATGCTGCCAATGAAATCCATTCCTTCGCGCGCGTGAGTTATTTGCTCAGCGGTTTTGCACTCGAGCGCGAGGATGGTTCTTGGGTTGAAATGCCGGATCAGTACGCTTGGATCGATGTTGCTAGTCATCGGAAGGCGTTCCAGATCAAAGATATTCCTGCAGAAACATACAAAGCGATACGATTTTTTGTAGGCCCGGATTCCAAGGCGAATGCGGCAGATGTCTCGACTTTTCCTGCAGAACATCCGCTCAACCCCAATCTGAACTCCCTCCACTGGAGTTGGCAGGGAGGGTACATCTTCCTCGCATTAGAGGGGCTCTTCCGTTTGAAGAGTGAGGCCCCGAGTGGTTTTTCTTATCACCTGGCAAGGGATGCGAATCGCATTGAGGTCACTTTAAAAGCCCCGATCAAACTCAGCAGCAATGCGATGGTTTTCATTGATTTCGATCTGGGCAACTTGATGAATCATCCGCGCGCTCTCTCATTTACCAAGGATGGCGTCGCCACACATTCGAGGGATGGAGATCAAGTGTCGCAGATTCTTGCCGCAAATCTTCCCGGGGCATTCCAAATTGCTCGAGTGATATCTGGTTCCGACTCGGAAACTGCCCTGCCCGCCAAACCGCTTTATCTCCCTCCCCAATATGTCCCTTACCGATTGACGATGAGCCAAAATTTTCCGCTGCCGAAGCTGCCGCGTGACAATCCGCTTATTGAAGAGCGGGTTGCCCTGGGGAAGGCACTCTTCCATGAGAGCGCCCTCTCAAAGGATGGCTCGCTCTCTTGCGCATCTTGCCACCAAGCGGCCTTCGCTTTCAGTGATCCCCGCCGCTACAGTGAGGGGGTGGAAAAGCGCGTTGGCACGCGACAAGCGATGCCGCTTTTCAACCTCGCTTGGAAGTCGAGTTTCTTCTGGGATGGGCGAGCCCCCTCACTCCGAGATCAAGTCTTAGTTCCTATCCAAGATCACCTTGAGATGGACTCCTCTCTGGAAAGCGTGATTAGCAAATTATCACAAATCCCATCCTATCCGCCGCAATTTGAAGCCGCTTTTGGCTCTACTGAAATCGCGCCTGAGAAACTGGGCCTCGCCCTTGAGCAGTTTCTTCTGACACTCCTCTCCTATGATTCGAAATTCGATCGCGTGGTTCAAGGTAAGGCGCAATTAAGCACGGAGGAAAAGCGGGGCTTTGAGCTCTTCTTCACAGAGTACGACCCGCGCACAGGCCAATTGGGAGCGGACTGCTTCCACTGCCATGGAGGACCGCTCTTCAGTGACCATCAATTTCACAGTAATGGTCTTAAACCTAACAAGGATGATTCAGGACGCGAACGAGTTACAGGCCTGGAATCGGATCGCGGAAAATTCTCCACCCCAAGCCTGCGGAATATCGCTCTCACCGCTCCCTACATGCATGACGGAAGCTTGGATACCCTAGAGAAGGTCGTCACGCACTACAACGAAGGGGTTCACCGCAATGCTACTCTGGATCCCAACTTGGCGAAACACCCACCCGAAGGCATTCGGCTCAGCCCCGAAGATCAAAAAGCTATCGTTGCATTCCTTAAGACACTTTCCGATGAAAATTTGTTGCCTCAAGGAAATGAGATGTAATATTTATCATGTCCTGCAGGAAACCGTCCTGTGTTCTTGTCATATAAATGCAACCCCCATTCGAATAATAAAGATGAATCGTCACGCCGCGCTCATTATGGGATTTTTGGTTTTTTTCGCAATCCGCCTTCAAGCCGATCCGATTCTGACTTCCTGGTTCACAGAAAATTCAGGGATGCTGGCACGGGTCATTCAAGGCAAGGCAAATGCCACGCTCACCACGCCCGTTACAACATGGCCATCGGCGGGGGTGACTAACAACAACACCGGCAACTTGAGTCAAACTCTTCCCGTTTATTCGGACATCCAGCGCATTCGCTACACGGATACCGATGTTTACATCAATGCAAACGGATTGGCTTCCTATACGATGGGGCCATGGTATTCGAGTGCTTCACAAACCAATCTTTTTGGTTTTTGGCCAGTCGCTAGGGACTATCAGGTACGCATCACGCGAAGCCCATCCGCGCCGCTCAACAAAACCAAGCACCCCGGTGGCATGATCGCTCTCATGGTGAATGGAGTGGCGAATTACGATCTAGGAGATGCCTTTTCTTTTGTGAACTCTTCTGGCGCCAACTCCACAACCACACTCACTACAGGCAGTGACAGTATGGGAGTGAGTAGCTACTGGTCTCGCGATGCTCTGGCTGTGGAAGTCACGTCCTTCGATCCGGGCTATGCACACCAGCCAGGCTTGAACGGCCAGTACCACTATCACGCCCAGCCTAAAGCGCTGCGCTACCAACTCGGCGACAACATGAGCGCCAGTTACAATGCCACGACAAATACCTACACCTACAACGACACAGACCCGACCGGCACTGTGATTGCACCCCACCATTCGCCGATTCTAGGCTGGTCGTTCGATGGCCATCCGATCTACGGGCCTTATGGCTACTCCTCGGCGAACAGCTCCAGCAGCTCTGTGACTCGGATGCGGAGCGGCTTTGTTCTTCGCACAGGTTCATTTAATACGGCCAACCTCACCGCGACAGGCCGCACCACACTGCCCAAGTGGGCGGCGATCGCCCAAGGTTACCGCTCCATCGGCAATTACACGTCCACAACAAATATGACCGCACTCGGCGATTTCCCCCTCACGCCAGCTCAATACGGACCAGCCACCACTTACACATCTGGAACGACCACCTATTCACTGGGACGATACATCGGCGACTACGACTTCCTCGCAGACAATGGTTATGTGCAAGGAGTCGATTTTGACTTGGATCAATACAATGGCCGAACCTGCGTGACACCCGAGTATCCCGGCGGCACTTATGCCTATTTTGTTGCGATAGACGCCAACGGATACACCGCTTTTCCGCACATGCTGGGCAAGGAATTCTATGGCACGCCGAATTACACTGCAAATGCCACAATTCCCACCACGGGAGTCACCGAGCTTTTTAATGGGGGCCCAAATACCAAGGAATCACTGAGCTCACCGATATTAAACACGGCAAACAATACAGTCACCTTAACATGGAGCAGCGTCGAAGGAGGCAGTTATGCTGTCGAAACAAGCAGCAATCTCTCGGGAAATTGGACAACCACCAACTCCACCATATCCGCAGCTGCACAATCGCCCTCAACGTCATATACGGAAAATGGTACCGCCGCCAGCGCGCAGCGGTTTTACAGGGTCAAAAGAACATCCACTGCAACCTACGACCCAGCCTATACAGGGCAGTAGGCCGGTAAGCGGTTAAGCTCTGAGAACAACTCGGTAGCGTGGGCTGCCGTGCTCTAAACGTTCCATCGCGGCATTGACGTCCGAGAGCGCAAACTCCTCGACGAGCGGCGCAATTTCATGGCGAGCACAGAAGTCGAGCATGCGAGCGGTAGTGGCAGGACTGCCGAGCGGTGACCCCGAGAACGAGCGCTGACCCATGATGAGAGGAAAGGCAGCGAGCGTGACAGGCTCAGAAATCGCGCCCACCGTGTGCAGACGACCTTTCGGAGCTAGCGCGGCGACATAGCCCATCCAATCAAGCGGAACAGCGACTGTGCTCATGATAAAATCAAAGCGATTCGCTTCAGATTTCATCACCTCGGCATCACGGGAATTCACAACGCGATGGGCGCCGAGCTTTTTGAGTTCCTCGGTTTTGTCGAGGGATGATGTGAAAGCAGTGACCTCACAGCCCCATTTGTTCAGAAATTGCACAGCAAGGTGGCCGAGTCCACCGATCCCAATGACCCCGACGCGGTGGGTTGGAGAGACTCCAAACTGGATGATGGGATTGAAGACCGTGATGCCGCCGCAGAAGAGCGGCCCGGCACTCACGGAGGAGAGGGATTCCGGGAGCTTGAGGCCCATGCCCAATAGGAACGAACCAGATCGGCGAACCCACCATGACGTCCAACGATAGTCCCCTCCCCCGCAGCGCAAAGATTCTGGTCGCCTCCGATACATTGCGGGCATGTCATGCAGCTCCCAGAAAACCAACCGAGTCCAACGCGATCCCCAGGCACAAGGTTTTTTACCATCGAGCCGACGGACTCGACGCGCCCGACGATCTCGTGGCCAGGAACAAGCGGGTAAGTGGAAAAACCCCACTCATTGCGAAGCATGCTGAGGTCTGAGTGGCAAATGCCACAATACTCCACGCGGATGTCCACATGCTCTGGCCCGATGGCTGGCAGCTCATAAGTGAAGGGCTCGAGCAGAGAAGTGGCGGACTGGGCGGCGTAGGCGTGGACGGTAGGCATATGCTAGGATGAGTAGGTGTGGGTTTAACGAATGATGCCTCGTTGGCTTGACTCAACGAAGGCGAGAAGACGAGCGATGACGTCTGGACCTGAAAAATCCATCAAGATTTTTTCACAGGCTTGCTTCACATTCAGATTCGATCGGTAAAGCAAACGGTAGGCTTCGCGAAGGGTGCGCGTGTCCTCAGTAGAGAAGCCTCGACGCTCGAGGCCGACCTGGTTGATGCCACGCACCTCAGCCGGATTTCCATCTGCGATCATGTAGGGCGGCACATCCTGAACAATCTTGGTGCATCCACCGACGATGGAGTGCTGACCGAGCCGACAGAACTGGTGAACGCCGGAGAGTCCTCCGATGATGACGTGGTCCTCGACAAGGACATGCCCAGCGATCGTTCCGTTATTGGAAAAAATGACGTGGTCGCCGACCGTGCAGTCGTGGGCAATATGCGAATAGGCGAGAAAATTTCCGTGATGCCCGATGATTGTTTTGGATTCGGGGAGGGTGCCGCGGTTCACCGTGCAAAATTCCCGGAACGAGTTGTTATTTCCAATTTCGAGATAGGTCGGCTCGGCACTGTATTTTAAATCCTGGGAACGCTGACCGATCGAGCAGTACGGGTAAAAAATATTCCCTTCGCCGATACGACAAGGGCCGCCAATGCTGACATGCCCGATGAGTCGCGTGCCGCTTCCAATCTCGACCTGCGGGCCAATATGACAGAAGGGGCCCACCTCCACGCCGGAATGAAGAATCGCGGAAAGGTCGATAACCGAGCTGGGATGGATGGTTGTCATTTATCAACGAGACCGAAGAGCAAAATACCCTCGGAGACGACCTCACCGTTAACGAGACAACGACAAGCCGCCTTGCCGAGGCGCTTTTTAGCGCTGGTAAGTTCGCATTCAATAAAGAGTGTGTCTCCTGGCATGACAGGCTTGCGGAATTTGACTTCGTCGGCACTCATGAAGTAGCCGATTTTGCCTTCATTCTCAGTGCGACGCATCATCACGATGCTGGCCACCTGAGCCATGGCTTCAAGCTGCAGTACGCCAGGCATGACCGGGTGCCCTGGAAAATGGCCTTGAAAATAGGGCTCATTGATAGTCACGGCTTTTACGCCAGTCGCCTTGAGATCGCCCTGAAATTCCACGATGCGATCCACCATGAGGAAGGGATAGCGATGAGGGAGGATTTGCATGACGGCATTGATGTCGAGAGCACCCACTGGAGCAGGAACAGGCTTCGATGCTGCCGGAACCGTGGCTCTGAGGCGGTCGGCAAGCAACTTCGCGGCTTCCGTGTTGATGCCATGACCTGGCTTGACGGCAATCACATGGCCTCGAATGCGCGTGCCCGAGAGGGCGAGGTCGCCGACGATATCAAGAATTTTATGGCGGACGAACTCATCAGGAAAGCGTAGCGGTTCTTTACTCAGAACGCTGTCCCCTCTGGCAACGATGGCATTTTCAAGGCTCCCTCCCTTGATGAGGCCCTTGTCCATGAGAGGCTTCACATCCTCGTAAAAGACAAAAGTGCGAGCGGGAGCAATTTCCGTCTCGTAATTTTCAGGTGTGATCTCAGTGGAAAGAAACTGCGTGAATCGTCCTTCGGGACCAACCTGCGTGCAGGAAATTCGAAATTTGGTGTCGGGAAGAATAACAAGTAGGCACCCATTGGATTCGACCGTCAAGGGTTCGCGAATCTCGAGATAACGGCGCGGCGCATCCTGCTCTGCAATACCGGCTTTTTTAATGAGCGCGATGTACTCCGAGGCGCTCCCATCACCAATCGGAGGCTCGTTGGCATCCATCTGGATCAATGCATTATCAACTCCCATTCCCGTCAGCGCGGAAAGGACGTGTTCAACTGTGTGAATTTTGACCATTCCCTGAACAAGAGTGGTCGCCCGCTCGACGGTTTTCACATGCGCCGCAGCCGCATCAACAATCGGCTCATCGGGCAAGTCAATACGCTGGAATTTGAATCCATGACCGACAGGCGCAGGAAGAAGAGTGAGAGTAACATTTTCGCCGGTGTGCAGGGCGCTGCCTGTGAGACTGGCGGGTGATGCAAGTGTGCGTTGTTTTTCCAAAGTACGTGTGAGGATTTAAAGTTTGAGGTCGAATGGCAGTGGCTCGATGGACATCGCCTCTAGCAGATGCCAAAAATACACGACCACTAAAGGGTTAAGATGCAATGGCTGAGTGACTTTTTGAGAGGATTTTTCCATCGAGCATATTGAGGCGAAGCGGAGCCAGAGAGGCGACGAATTCGCTGTGGGTGACAATAATCAAGGTGGCTATTTTTTGGGAAGCAATCTTTGTGAACGTCTCGCAAACCATCGCGGCATTGGCCGAGTCGAGATTACCGGTCGGCTCGTCCGCCAAAAGAAGGGCCGGCCGCCCGACTAGTGCCCGAGCGGTTGCCGTGCGCTGCATCTCCCCTCCGCTCAGCTGATGGGGAAAGTGAGAGCCACGGTGCGACATGCCAACGAGATCCAACATCTCAGAAACGCGCCGAGCTGCGATGGATGATGACTCACCACGCAGAAGCAGTGGCAACTCGACATTCTCGCGAACGGTCATGGCGGGAAGGAGGTTGAAAAACTGGAAAACAATTCCCAGCGTGTTGCGACGATAATTGGTAAGCTCGACTTCCCCCGCGTTGTGCAAACAAACGCCAGCAACCCGAAGCTCGCCGGATGTCGGGTGGTCAAGCCCCCCGAGGAGATTGAGAAGCGTGCTTTTTCCGCAACCACTGGGACCTGTGACCGTCGCAAAACTGCCCGATTCGAGCTCGAGCGACACCCCATCCAACGCGCGGACTTCGCCGGTACCGGAAGAATAAATTCGCGTGACGTTTTGCAGAGAGACCATGAAATGGCGATACTCAACATCTCATGCGCGATGATCAAGAAGACTTCCGGATTATTGGAGAAACAGAGGATCTTCTGATCGTGGAAAAACCAGCAGGTCTTTTGGTCCACCCCAGCAAGCCCGACGGTCGACGAACCCTCTGGGATGGACTCCGGGAGCTTCTATCCTATGAAATCGCAAACGGGGGGCAGGTATCACTGATCAATCGTCTCGACCGGGAGACGAGCGGTTTGGTGCTTGTGGCAAAGCACCCTGCAGCTGCTCGAGAAGCCGCAATG
>CANMQB010000082.1 GCA_947499885.1 Spartobacteria bacterium | reverse complement strand
AACCTTTGCAGAGGGCTTCACCTTTTTAATCCGAGCCGCGGCATCGCGGAACATTCCCGTACTGGCATCAATCGCCTTCCAATAAGATCCAAAGGCAAGGGTCATCGCCGGGGGCCACTGACCGGCGATGTAGGCGGTTGTGATCTGGCCGTTCGGCTCGTTCTGCGGCGCAAAGTAATTCGTGTACGGAGCCAAGCGCGGAAGTACCTTGTCCAGATAGACCAACCAGCGCTCGCGGGCTTTGGGATGCAGCCAATTTGACGCCTTGGGATGTTTTTGATCGTAGAGCCAGCTGGGGAATGTGAAGTGCCAGAGACAGACGACTGGTTCGATGCCTGCAGCTTTAAGACGTCGGGCCATTTCGACATAGCGATCCAGAGCGTCCTCGTTGAATTCCCCCATGCGAGGCTCAATCCGCGCCCACTCCAGACTGAATCGATAGTGCGTGACGCCAGTTTTTTTCAGTGCGGCGAGGTCTTTTTCAAAGTGGCTCCAAGAGTACAAAGCATTTCCCTTCCGAGGAGCGCTGCCCTTCGAGACAAGGACGTCCCAGTCCGTGGAGAAGTAATCCGCATCACCAGGTTTCACTGCGGGATCTTCGTATTGGTAGCTGGCTGTGGAAATTCCCCATGCGAAGTTGGCATCTGCTCGAGGTAGCGGGCGCGGTGGACGTGGTATCGGCCCCTTGGAGTCATGTCCCAGAGGATTCAAATTCACGCAGGATGACAGAAAAAACAAAGCTATGCAGGGGAGACAGCGCCCAGCGTAACGCAAAAACAAAGATAACATGGCTTCAGCTACAGCAAGCAACCGCAGAGGCGAAAGCCTTTTTTATTGATCGAGGACTGGTCTTGAGTTTGCGCGCCGCATGAGTTTTGTGATTTAGTGGTGTTCTCATGAGCCAAGTTGCCTATCTCGGACCCGAGGGAACGTTCTCGGGAATCCTCGCCCGTCAACGATTCGGAAAAAAAGCGAATCTGATCCCACATGGAGCGATTGATGGCGTTTTCGAAAGCGTCCTGAGTGGTTCTACCGCCCTAGGCCTTGTGCCTGTGGAGAATTCTTCCGGCGGCACAGTCTACGACACGATTGATCTCCTCATCCGCCATGCAAGCTCGGTTTTTATCTTGGAGGAACTATCCCTCGACATCCGGATCGCGCTCATTGGAACGGCTGGAAAACCCGTGAAAACGGTGTATTCGCATTTCACTCAGATCAAGCACCACGCTGACTGGTTGAAAACCCACCACCCCAAAGCAGCTCTGGTGCCGGTCGCCAGTACGGCGATTGCTTCCGAACGCGCCCTGGCGGATTCGAGTGCGGCGGCTCTTGCCTCGCCCGGTGCCGCTGCCATTTACAAGCTGGACATTCTTGCCACCCCCTCAGACAGCCAAGAAGTCAATGTTACGAACTTTTTTACCATTGCGTGCAAACCGCTCGCCTCGGATGTGGCCGATCGCACGGCACTCGTCGCCACTTTGCGCAACCACTGTGGCAGCCTTCACAAATTCCTTGGCCCCTTTGCACGACAAAACGTGACCCTGACCCGCATTGTCTCGCGTCCGATACCTGGTCAACCACAGACTTATATCTTCTACATCGAGCTGCAGGGCTCTGAAACCGACCCTGGCGTCGCGCGGGCGTTGGAACTCGCCAAGCGTCAAGCCCAGGAAATCTCGATTTTAGGAAGCTTCCCGCTTGGCCGGCGCTTCCGTTCCTGACTTGTCAAAACCCTCCACGTTTGCCAGAAGAAGCAACCTTTATGAAAAAAATCCGACCTCTCGTCTATCTGCTCTCCATCGCCCTTTCCGGCATGCTCCTCCAAGCTCAGGAGGAAGCAACGATCACGGTGAAAAAGAGCGACACGCTGAATATCTCTATCAAACCCTTCGCCGGCCCTGATGCGGCCATCGCGGGCAAGGTGCTGGCCAATGACCTCGACCTCTCAGGGCTATTCTCCATCGGCATCCCCGAGCGGGCGAAATTCAGCGTGAGTGCAACCGCATCGGGCGGTTCACTGCAAGGAACTGTGACCGATAACCAGGGTGGCGTTATCCTCCAAAAAACCTACTCAGCCAATACGCGCACGGCGGCTCACCAGTTTTCGGACGACATCGTTCACACCCTCACGGGAGGCATGGGTATCGCCAACTCGAAAATTGTTTTTGTCAGCAACCGCAGCGGCGCAAAAGAAATTTACTCTGCTGATTACGATGGAGCCAACCAACGCCAGATCACGCAGGACAAGGCGATCAGCGTGGCGCCGACTATCTCGCCCGATGCATCGAGGCTTGCCTATACGGGCTACCAGAGTGGCTACGCCGACATCTACAATGTGGATATCGCCTCCGGAGCGCGCTCGAAAATCCTCAATTTCCCCGGCACAAATTCGGGCGCGAGTTTTTCCCCTGAAGGCAGTCGCATCGCTTGCACCCTGAGCAAAGATGGCAACCCAGAGCTCTACATCGTGGGTGCAAACGGCAGCGGCGCTCGTCGTCTTACTCGCACCCGTTCCGTAGAGTCCTCACCTTCATGGTCCCCCGATGGCAGCGAGATCATTTATTCCTCCGACGAGCGCGGCGGTCCACAGCTTTATCGCATCAGTGCAGCAGGCGGAGTGGGACGCCTTGTGCCAACCGGTCACAGTTACTGCACTGAGCCGAGTTGGTCACCCGATGGAAAAAAAATTGCCTTCACCGTGCGTCAGGGGGGATTTGCCATAGCGGTGATGGATCTTGCCACCGGCGCAGCGCGTATCGTTGCGGAAGGTCAAGATCCGGCATGGGGAGCTGATTCGCGTCACATCATTTTCAGCGATGGATCATCCATCATTCTCTTGGACACCCTCAAAGGCCGACGCACGCCAGTGATCAGTGGCCTGGGCAAAGTCTCTGAACCGTCCTGGTCGCGCTGAATCAAGCCGCCTTTTCGCCGCCGAGAAAGCCTGAGATAAAAAATAACGCGGCGGCTCCGCAGATTGCGGAATCGGCAATGTTGAATGCTGGCCAGTGGCCGTACCATGGAAGAATCACGTCGAGGAAGTCGATGACGTACCCATGCAGGATGCGGTCGGTGAGGTTTCCGACAATACCGGAAGCTAGGAGCGCGGCCCCAATGCGAGTGGCAGTATCCACAAAAGCTCCCCGCCGGGCGAAGATGGCCAGAACCACGAGAGCCGCAGAAGCGAGAATCATGAAGAACACGTTGTTGTCTTTCAGCATTCCGAAGGCTGCTCCGGTGTTGTGGACTTGAACGAGATAGAAAAAGCCTGGGATCACAGGCACAAATTCATCGGTCGAAATGAAACGCAGCACGAGCCACTTTGTGACTTGATCCAATACGTAAAGCGGAAGTGAGAGGAAGAGAAGCAGCTTCATGCCAATACAGCGACCGCTTCTTCACATCGGGTGCAAAGCGTGGGATGCCCTGCACTGGATCCGACCTCTGGGCGGTGACGCCAGCAACGCTCGCAGCGGGCGTGCGGAGTCTTGGAAATCTCCACCGAAGAATCGTCGCTGGAGACCACCTCGAGATCGCTCAGGATAAAGATCTCTTCCAATTCCGACTGGAATGGTGAGATCAAACTCGCTTCAGAAGCGCTCACGGAGAGCTGCACTCGAGCCTCAAGGGCGCTTCCAATCTCGCCGGCCTTCTGAGGTTTTTCTACAGCTTGCGAGATGCGACTGCGAATTTGTAGCAATTGATCCATGGTTTCAACCGCGTTGGGATTCGTCCAAGCGGCATTCGGTTTCGGGAAATCCTGCAGATGAACGGATGTGCCAGGCTGGAAGTATCCCCACGCCTCTTCAGCGGTGAATGCAATAATTGGCGCGAGCAGACGGATGAGCGCGTCGAGCACGGAGTGCATGGCAAACTGAGTCGCTCGGCGACGCGAGGAGTCAACCATGTCGCAGTAGAGGCGATCCTTGGTAATATCCACATAGAGACTGCTGAGATCGACAGCACAGAATTGATTGATCGTGTGATAGACTCGGTGGAACTCGAGTTTTTCATAGGCATCGAGACAAGTGGTCACGACTTCCTGGAGTCGCGCGAGGACCCAACGATCCACAAAAGTGAGCGACTCTGGTGCTGGTGCCTGTGTGGCATCGTAATCATGAAGGTTTGCGAGCAGAATGCGCAGCGTATTGCGAACGCGGCGGTAGGAATCCGAGAGACGCGTGAAGATTTCCTCCGAGAACGGAACATCGTCGGTAAAATTGACGCTACTTACCCACAACCGGAGAAGGTCCGCTCCGTATTTATTGACATAATGGTCGGCGTCGGTGGGCTTCTGATAGCCACCTGCAGCGGACTTCGAGATTTTCTTGCGGGTGTCCACATCCATCACAAATCCGTGGGTGAGAACAGCCCGATAGGGAGCACAATCGTTCAAGGCCACAGAGGTCATGAGGGAACTCTGGAACCAACCGCGATGTTGATCGGTGGCCTCAATGTAGAGATCCGCAGGGAAGCCAAGCTCGGGGCGCTGGCGCATGACGGTTTCGTGACTCAAGCCCGAGTCCATCCAGACGTCGAGCGTGTCGTTGCGGCGGGTCGTGCCAGCGGGTAGTCCCACCAGATCGCACCAGGCGGCGTCATCCATTTCAAACCAAGAGTTCGTCCCCTTCTCGGCGAAAATATCCGCGACTTTGCGGATCGCGGCGGGATCCAGGACAGGCTCGCCTTTAGCATCGTAGAAGACCGGCAGCGGAACCCCCCATGTGCGTTGGCGCGAGATGCACCAGTCGGGGCGGGACTCCACCGTTCCGCGAATGCGGTTGCGTCCCCAATGAGGAAGCCAAGTGGTGGCGTCGACCTCTTCGAGAGCTTTGGCGCGGATGTTTTCGATACGGATAAAGAACTGTTCGACGGCGCGGAAGATCACCGGCGTCTTGGAACGCCAGCAGTGCGGATAGGAATGCTCGTGAGCGCCCTGTCCGGCCAAGGCTCCTTTTGCCTTCAGGAGGGTGATAATATCAGTGTTCGCTTCGAATACGTTTTTGCCAACGAAATCGGGCAAGCCGCATTCCTCGGTGTAGCGCCCGCAGTCATCAACCGGAGAAAGGAGGTCAAGTCCGCGCTCCATCCCAAGATGATAATCGTCCTCACCATGGCCAGGCGCAATGTGGACGCACCCGGTGCCGGTATCCAACGTGACAAATGCGGCAGAAAAAATCGGCGCATTGCGATCGAGAAAAGGGTGGCGTGTCTCCAGACCATCTAGCTCGGAGCCAGGAATTGTTTTTTCAACAGCAATCAGCTCGGCAGCAGTGGACGTGCAAAATGATTCGAGGAGGGCCTCGGCAAGAACGAGAGTTTTTTCAGCTCCGTCCAAACGAACACGTGCAACGGCATATCGGTGGCCGGCATTCACCGCAATGGCAAGGTTCGCGGGAAGTGTCCATGGCGTAGTGGTCCAGATGACGATAGAAGCTTTCTCGGCAAGCTCTCCGCTTACGAACGGGAACATGACATAGGCGGCAGGCGAGGTTTTATCCTGATACTCGACTTCAGCCTCGGCTAGCGCAGTTTGTGCGCCGGTGCTCCAGAGGACGGGCTTTTTCTTACGATAGACGAGACCTTTTTCAACAAAGCGCGAAAAGGACCGAATCATACCGGCCTCGTAGGAGGGATCCAGCGTGAGGTAGGGGTGATCCCAATCTCCGAGGACGCCCAGGCGGCGGAATTGACGGCGCTGGATGTCGATAAATTTGCGAGCGTATTCTTCTGATCGGCGGCGCACTTCGGCGGGGCTGAGTCCGGCGGAGGATTTCACCACACGAAACTCAATCGGAAGACCGTGACAGTCCCAACCAGGAACGAAGGGAGCACGAAATCCGGCCATTGTGCGGCTCTTAACGACGAAATCCTTGAGGATCTTGTTTAGCGCGGTGCCCATGTGAACATCACCATTTGCAAAAGGAGGGCCATCGTGCAGGAGGTAAAGTGGAGCATCCTTGCGGCGCTCTTGGATTTTTTCGTACAGCCCCTCTTCCTGCCACTTGGCTAGCATTTCAGGTTCGCGCTGGGCCAACCCGGCCTTCATTGGAAAATCCGTCTTCGGGAGGTTAATCGTATTTTTATATCCGCTCATGAGAAACGACAACGAGTATCAGTGGATGGGCGGCGGGTCAACGCCACCAAATCTGTCGCGCTTGGCTTGGCAGCCCGATCCGGGATGCGGCTATGGCACTTGAGGAAAGGCCAAGGTTGCAGGGAAGCCCGCAGGAAGGCGGACAGGTTTTCCCGCAGGCATCTGGACCAAGGCGAGAGCTTGGCGGCATGTGACGAGGAGGGCGGAATCCGCGGACCGGATCACTTCAAATTCAACCCAGAAACGGACGCCGCTCCACTCGACGACCCTCCCCTCAACGCGCAGGATATCACCAAGCTTAGCTGGGCGTTTGTAATCGATCTCGGTGCGACTCACGACGGCATGAATGCCGGTGCGTTCGATCTCTGCGAAATCCATCCCCATCTGGATAGCGAGAAGGGTGCGAGCGGTCTCGATGAAGCGAAGGTAAACAATATTGTGCACCACGCCCCCTGCATCGGTGTCGAAATACATGACACGTACCTCGGTACAAATGCGGCAGTGTTCGGGAATGCTTTTCTCCATAAAAAGGCTAATAGACCGGCTATTGGAGACTCGTAATGCGTTTTTCCAAATCCTCGTCAGGCATGATCACAAGGGCCTCTCGAAACTTTGTAATAGCTTGGTTTTTCTCCTGCGCGGCAAGAAATGTGTTCCCTTCATCCACAAGCACGGAAAATTTCTGGATCTCGGTGTTCGCGTAAGACTGGAGAGCTCCAAGAGCCTCCACTGTTTTGGGCCCGATTTGTCGTGCTGCAGGAATCAGTGTGGTGAAACCCTGCAAAGCGGACCTGTAATTCCGCCCATTAAAGCCAGCCTGTATCGAGGGCATGGCATCCTTAAGAGCGGTGCAAGCGTCGAAGGCAGATGTCGGAATCCAGATTCCTGCAGGAGGAAGCCCCGCGCGGAAAACTTTGATTTTTGAAGCGATCGCATCAAGCCGTTCTGTGAGAGACGAAGGAATACTCTGCACTGTCCCCTTGGCGAGAGATTCCGTATTCCATGACTGTTCCCAAGCGAGCCTGATGGAGTCAATCTCAGCGGAGATACCTGCCGCAACATCTGCTTGTTTCAAGACGCTCACGGTACGGGGACTTGGGTCTGGAAACACTTTGAGTTTGTTAATCAGAAGCTCTCCTTCTTGAGGAGACATAGGGGACTGAAGCTTTGCAAGAATGGCATCTTGGTCCTCTCTCGATACGAGTTTGGCATAATCTGCTTCCAAAACAACAAGGCGAGCCTCGAGAGCGGAATCCTCCTTAGCAAACGCCGAGAGTTTAATAAAATCGGCATTCGAAGTCAGATCGAAGTCCTTTTTGATTTTTGCCTCAAGCATCGCGAGGCGGAGGCGGGACTCGATTTTATTGATCGATGCTTGGCGATATTTTTCGCGTGTCTGCCAAGCGCCGGCCTCCATGACCTCTCCAGAATCAAAGCGCGAGGCAATCTCCTGCAAGGGCTTGAGGTATTGGCCAATTGTGACCTGGGTGGCCGGAAACACTTTGGAATACGATCCCATCTCATCAATGACTTTCTGAAGATTGGTGCGCTGCGTGTCATTAAGGACATCTTTCGGCGCCACCGGCTTCAAGATGAGTTTCACAATGCGGGACGTGGGAATCTGCGATTCTTTTCCGCTCGGAAGGCGTAGGACAAAATATCCCGCCCCGGCTGATCCCCTAGCTGAGCGGTCTGTATAGGCGGTGAATGTGACTAGCTCGGCCTCTGCAGGCTTCGACCAAGGCTGAGGCTTCACAAGAACGATTCCAGGGGCTTCTACAGCTGTATTGCCCTGCGCACACAGAGAAGTGATGGAGACAATGAAGCACGCTGCGAGAGTTCGAAGAAGAGAGGACATTGAAATACTCTCTCACTTTCGATCCAAAAAGGGCAAGCCTCGGAGTTGAATGAGAAAAACCTTAGCGCAATCCCTCGATTGCCCATCGGATATCATGTTCGGTAACATCCTGAGAGACAAAGGCATCGCCCAATCCGCGAAGAAGAACGAAACGAATGCCCCCAGCGGTAAATTTTTTGTCCTTCATCAAAGCGGAGAAAATCGCGTCGCTTGAAATTGAGGAATCTAGGCGCATGGGAAGGTTGTAGGAGGAAAGCGCTGATGAAATCCGCTCCGCATCTTCGACACCGAGACCGGATTTCCGCATCGAAAGGCGACAAGCCGCTATTAGGCCAAGGCTGATCGCCTCGCCATGAAGGAGCGTTCCGTAGCCGGCAGCTGCTTCGATGCCATGACCGATGGTGTGCCCAAAATTTAATAAGGCGCGCAGACCCTGAGTCTCAAACTCGTCCTCCGCAACGATTGCAGCCTTGATGGCAACATTGCGAGCAATGAGCGGAGGGAGATCGTCGAGGGCATCGAGCATCGAGGGATCACGAATCGCGGCATGCTTGATCACTTCGGCAAAGCCCTCTTGGAATTCACGCTCCGGGAGGGTTCGCAGCGTCTCGGTATCGGCAATGACAAGGCGTGGTTGATGAAAAGAACCGATGAGATTTTTACCGCCCGATGCGTTAACCCCAGTCTTTCCACCGACAGAGCTGTCCACTTGCGAAACGATGGTTGTGGGAATCTGGACATACGGAATGCCTCGATAAAAAACAGCAGCCGCAAAACCAGCCAAATCACCGACTACTCCCCCACCAAGCGCCACAAGGAGTGAAGAGCGATCCAATCCAGCCTCGATCATCGCATCACAAATGCCCCCAACGTGCGAAAGCGACTTCGAGGACTCTCCCGCAGGAATGGTAATAAGGAATGGCTGAAAACCAGCACTTTCAAGCGATGCCTGCAGCACCTCGGCGTAAAGAGGAGCGACGTTGGAATCCGTCACCACCGCGCAGCGGCAAGGCCTGGATACCATGGAAATCAGTTCACCGCTGGATGCAATGAGACCCGGCCCGATCAGAACCTGGTAAGGAGCCTTTGAAATGCGGACACTGACTTCGTGCAAAGGATTCATTGCGAAACTCCGAGTCTGGCAAGTGCCTCTGCCTCATCCTTGGCTATTACGAACAACTGGTCTAAGCGTACCAATTCGAAGAGAGCTGCGACTTTCCTCTCCAGTCCAAAAATAGCAAATTTTCCGTGAAATTTTGAAGATTCCCTGAAGTATTCGATGAGAGTCGCCAGCCCGCTCGAGTCGATATAACGAACCCCTTTAAAATCAAGTAAAAGCACAGCAGCCAGTTCATCGAGACAAGACTTCAAGCTTGCCCTCATTTGTTCAGAGGAGTGAAGGTCTATTTCCCCTGCCAAACGCAGAACAGTGAAACAAGGTGTAGACATTTTCTCAATCGTCATGACTCTGTCTAAGCGCGCTTCGTCTTCCTGAAAAGAACCGATTTTTGGTGGGCAAATTTTTACAGAACCGGCTCTAGAAATTATCGCAAAGGCGATCGCCGCGATGGCAATTGCACCTGTTTTATCCCCCGGCAATCATCGTACCTCGCATGGCCATCGGTTGGACGAGTATCCAGATGCCAATGGCGTAAAGTCCACACGCGAGAACAGCCCAAGGCAGAAAGCGGAGTAGCGCGCGCGACGTGGAAAGATCCAGCGTTTTTTTCCAAAGGAGCCAGAGAGTGAAAAGACACCCAGCATTGAGGATCAGAATTTCCAAAGCAGGAAGACCCGGGAATGCAAGAGATGCGATATTCCAATCCGGTGAGAGCGATGTGATCCCGACCTCTTTGGCAAGGCGCTGAATGATGGGTAGGGGCGTGAGTGCTCCGGCTAAAAAGTGGAATAAAAAATGGGCTGCCCACATGGAGAATCCGAGTGGAGCAAATAGCACCGCCATACCGCATAAAACCTGCTTCAGCGTGGATTGAGAGGTGGTAAATCGAACACTCAACCAAGCACACGCGCCGGAAAGGACGGCGGGAAGCACTAGAACGAAGCCAGCAAAAAGAAAACTGGCTGCCAGTCCTGATTTTTTCTCGAACTCCAAGACCGGTGCGACCAT
>CANMQB010000081.1 GCA_947499885.1 Spartobacteria bacterium | reverse complement strand
CGGAGAATTTGGCTTGGAGAGTTACTTGGTCGATCATCATTCCAAGCCTGCCATGGACTCGCAAAAAATGCGACAGTTATTTTTGCGTGATTCCTAAGGTGAATCCACAGCTAAGCATCGATGAGAGGTTGTTTCGCTTTGGCAAGAAGCAGGCTAATTGGAAGCATAAGCCTTTTTTCTAACGAGTGAAGCCTCTCTGCAATGCCTTGCTACATCCAAGCGAAAAACGAGGAGAGAACCAAAAGGGTTCGAAGTAACTCCGCCTGCCAGCTGGCGTTTTCAAGATGAAGCCGCAGAGATTTTTTATGGAATCGCGTCTGATGTTGTTTGTTAGACTTCACCGGTGATCATAAGTCGAGTGCTAACTCAAGAACGGGCCAGAGACGATGATAATTCGAGACGTCGCTGCCTTCCACAATTTGCCCTTGAAGAATTGGCATAATCTCTGCCCTGGAACAGTTTTTGACGACACTCAAAAACACTCTCCCTTGTCGTTTATGCAGGTCCAGAACAGGGATTTTACCGGACGCTCCTCTTCCCCTTTTGCCACGAACCCTACTGGGTCCGAAACAACTTTCATCCACTTCAATATCCCCGACAAACGGCTTGGATTCCTCGATGGCGCTATCCACTATCCGGTCACGAAGCAAACTGTAAATTCGCTGCGTAGTCTTGTGGTTGACCCCGTTCAAAACCGCTGCAGAAAGGGCTGGTATATCTACGCAAAAACACTTCGGAATCTTTCGAAATTTGACCTCCGAAATGTCTGGCTTCTCTATACACTTGTTTTTCCATGATGGTCAATATTTTAACCGTAGTTATTCTTTCTAAACTGGACAAGACCCTTCCCAAATACGCGCTTGATCCAGTCCGTTAAGATTCAAGTCTACGCAACGAATCGAAGATCGAAAAACGTGAGTGCCTAAAGCTTCTAATTCCTTGTCAAGCCAGTACCCCGTTTGTCCTTTCGCCCCAGTGATGAGCGACTTGGATGCGCTTTGGAGAGAAAGATCATATGCCATTTCGGATTAACTCCAATGAAATCAGGCATTAAACTTCCTCACCTCTCCAATGGCCCCGGCACATGCACCCAGGCCATGCCTGCGGCTTGGGCTGCTTCGATGCCGATGGGGCTATCCTCGAAGACCACGCAGTCTTCAGGCGGGACGGACATGAGTTTTGCTGCGAGCAGAAACGGGTCGGGGTGAGGTTTCCCGTGTTTGTAGTCTTCCGCGCAGACGATGGCTTGGAACAAGTGGCGGATTCCTAGTACGTTGAGTGTGGTTTCGACCAACTCGCGGTGACCGCCGGAAGCTACGGAAAGCGGTACGGTACCGTGCATGGACTTCACGATCTCCATCACCTCGGGCACGGGAACGACTTCAGGGATGAGTCCGAGGTAGTATTGCTCCTTGCGGTGTACCGTTTCATCCACATCCAGCGTGAGACCGTATTTTTCATTCAGCAGTCCGACGATCACGGTCGTGGGACGCCCCCCCCATGCGTAAAAGAGCTCCTCGGGATACTGGCCGCCAAAATCCGCCATGGCCATGGACCAAGCGCGGTAGTGCAACGGCATGTTGTCGGCAATGGTTCCGTCGCAATCAAAAATGTACCCGCCAAATGCGCGGTTCGGTATGTCGAGTTTCAAAGATTTCCCCTGAGTGTGTGATTAAAAAATGTCCCCAGGTGGAGTCGAACCACCATCTGAGCTTTAGGAGAGCCCCGCTCTATCCACTTGAGCTATGAGGACGCTGAAAATGAACTTTTTATGAGGTTTTTAGGTTTTGAGGGCGGACCAAAAATTAGACCATGTGTTCCTATACACGCACCCGTCCTATCATGTTTTTTCCTGCCTTGCAAGAGACGAAACTTTTTCGGCGCTGCGGCTGCGAGTATGGCGTGGTATCGCTCCGCTAATTTTCGTGGGGGCGGATGAGCGGGTTGATGTGGTGGCATTTTTGCCAGCGCGAGCCAAGGTCTACCCCCACGCCGAAAGGGCGTGAATACTCGCTTTCGCAATACTACGGCAGCGCCAGAGCTAAGCCGAAGACGGAAAGGAGGTCAGGCGAGGACACTGCCCCTCCAAGCAGTCGACGCACGGCGTTTTATGGGAGGGCCATCGTCCCGCATGGACCAGTATTCAGCCGCGAAGCGGCGTCTCAGGGAGGGGTGGCAAATTCATGGATGGCATCATTTTTTGGAGCGGGTTACTTCAGTCGTGCCGCTTGCGATAAGCTCCACTCGCAGCCGGTTGATCAGTTCGTCGTGGATTTTGACCAGTTCGTCGCATTTTTTGTTTTTTTTCTATCCGTTATGTAGACGCGTTCCTATCAACAACAGCGATGAAAATAAGGCATTCCAATAATCGCTCGCACAAACAAAATTCCAACCGCCTTGTTGCTTACCTCGACACCGGCATCGGGGCCACCCTCCTTGCGAGACTGCAAGCGGATGGGGCGAACGTCAATATCGACCTCACAAATGGGAATCGCGAGGCCTATTGCGCGTACGAAGAATGGATGTTGGAGGTGTTTATTGCTGCCATCGAAGAGGAAGGGCTGACAGGCCTTCTTTGTTAAACAGATTCGCTTCGGGTGCATTCGCCCAGCCAAAGCGGTGCGATCACTGGGCACCTGTGGGATTTCTACCCCTCATCAGCCACGCGATGCCGATGCAGATCTCGTAAAGAATATACATCGGCCCGCCCATGAGGAGCAGAGTGAGGATGTCGGATGTTGGGGTAATAAGAGCTGCTAGGATGAAGATGACCACGATAGCGAAGGCGCGGGTGCGGCTGAGAAGCGCGTGGTCAACGACACCGAGTTTGACCAGAAGCAGCACGGCCAGTGGCAATTCAAAGGCAAGGCCAAAGGAAATGACGAACTGTGTGGCGAACGAGTAGTATTCGCGCACGGTCCAAGTCGGTTGCCAATTCATCGCTTGGGCGTCCTTGAAAAAAAACTCCAAGGTTTGCGGCAGGACGACGAAGTAGCTGAACGCCGCGCCGCCGAGGAAAAGCCCCGACCCCAGCGCTGCAGCGGGGAAGATCATCGTCTTCTCTTTGGTAGTGAGGGCGGGGAGAATGAACTCCGCCAGAAAAATCACGATCAAAGGAAAGGAGAGGACCAACCCGGCATAAAAAGAAAGCTCGAGCGAGATCGTGAAGGAATCTGCCACGCCGAGGGACTGCAGATTCGCCGCACGCTGGGGGTCCACTGCCACGAGTGGGCGTTGTACGACGGATGCCAACTCGGTGCGGAAGACAAAAGAAAGGAGCATCCCGGCGACGAGCGCCGCCGCGATTTTGATGATCGTGAAGCGCAAATCCTCGATGTGCGAGAGGAATGGCTTCGACTCATCACCACGATTCCGAAAAGCAAAAAACTTTTCGAGCCATACAGATGAAGGTTTACCCGAGTTGTTCACGCCAGCGGGTGAGTTCTCTTTCGATGTTTTCCGGCGAGGGGGCGCCAGTCGTGCCCCGTGCAGCGAGGGCTGCGCGGAGGTCGAAGGTGGCTTTTACAATGTCGGGAGTGAGAACGGGGGAGGCCGTTAAAAACTCCGCCGAGTCGAGTTGGTGCAGTGGCGTCCGGGTTTCTTGCGCCAAGGCAACAAGACCGCCGACGATCTCATGCGCCTGACGAAACGGCACTCCGCCCTCGACCAGGCGGTCGGCCAGATCGGTTGCAAGCAGCAAGGGATCGCTCGCCGCAGCCAGCGCCCGATCCTCGCGGAGCGAGGCCGCATCGAACATTTCAGGCAAAATCGCCAGCGTTTCAGAAACGGATTTCACCGAATCAAAGACGGCCTCTTTGTCCTCTTGCATGTCACGATTGTAAGTAAGCGGGAGACCCTTCATCACAGTGAGAAGGCTCATGAGGTTCCCGTAAAGCCGTCCCGTGCGTCCGCGCGCCAACTCCGCAATGTCGGGGTTTTTTTTCTGCGGCATCAGGCTCGAACCGGTCGTATGACGGTCACTTAACTCGATAAATCCAAACTCAGCCGAGGCCCAGAGAATGACATCCTCACTGAGACGAGAAATGTGCATTCCGAGAATCGCAAGGTCGGCCAGCACCTCGCAGGCGAAGTCCCTATCCGCCACGGCATCCATGCTGTTCGTCGTCACTTTGGAGAATCCCAATTCGGCGGCCACGGCCTCGCGGTTCAAAAGGATCGTGGATCCGGCAATTGCTCCCGAACCGAGCGGGCAGGCATCCATGCGCGTGGAGGCGTCGGCTAGGCGCGAGGCGTCGCGGTCGAGCATTTCGACATAGGCCAAGAGGTGATGGGCAAAGAAGACCGGCTGCGCGCGCTGGAGGTGGGTGTAGCCGGGAATGATTGCATCCTTGTGGCGTTCGGCGAAGCCGATGAGCGAGATTTGGAGCGAGCGAATCCCACCGCGCAACTGCTCGCACGCGTCGCGAAGCCACAGGCGGAAGTCGAGCGCTACTTGGTCGTTCCGGCTCCGTGCGGTGTGGAGCTTGGCTCCCGCCGCGCCGATGCGCTTGGTCAACTCGGCTTCGATGTTCATGTGCACATCTTCAAGGTCTTGGCTGAACTCAAACTTCCCCGCCTCAATCTCTGCGCGAATCTCTAGCAGGCCCCCTTCGATTTGGCTGAACTCCTCCGAGGTCAGAATGCCTGCCACGAGCAAAGCCCGCGCGTGCGCGATGCTACCCCGGATGTCCTGCCGATAAAGCTGCCAATCTACATGCACCGAGGCGCCGTAGCTCTTTAACAAATCGGATTGCTCCTCTTTAAATCGTCCTTTCCACATATATCGTCAGGCCTTGAGTTCCATCCGCTTTGAACAGGATCCTCGCAATTGAAACTCATCGCAACGGGCTTCGATTTTCACCATCTTATTGGTCGGTGAGAATCCCAGTCGGCGCGTGATGCAATTTTCGAGTAACTCCATGTTGGGATCTTCGAATTCGATGATTTTTTTGCAATCCACACAGACGAGATGGTTGTGCGTCGGATGCTCGAGAAAGTTGGGGTCGTAGATTTTTGTGTCGCCGCCGAGATCGAGTTCGCGCAGGAGTCCGCTGGCAACAAGCAACGGCAGCGTGCGGTAAACAGTGGCCCGCGAGACCGAGCGGTCGATGGCGCGGGACATGTCGAGGAGTTCCTCCGCAGTGTAGTGTTCATTCGTGCCAAACGCTGCCTCAATAATAGCCTCGCGCTGCGCGGTTTTGCGCAGTCCTTTTCCCGCGAGATACTCGTGTAGAATCTCCCGCACGCTCTCGCGTGAGACAGTAGCCATCAAGGCATCAAACAACCCCGTGCGCCCTGAGTCAAGGCGGGGGGCATTCAGCGCAAAAGACCCCGCTTGATTGCTCGCTGAGGATCGCGCATCGTCTCGCTCATGCAAGCCGTCTCGACCGACCTCATTTCCGAAATCTTGGAACTCAAGCGTTCTCGCAATGCCGTGATTCTCGCGCACAACTACCAGATCGCCGCCATCCAGGAAGTGGCCGATTTTGTGGGTGACTCGCTTGGTTTGAGCCGTCAGGCGGCGGAGACGGATGCCGATGTCATCGCTTTTTGCGGTGTCCACTTCATGGGCGAAACGGCGAAAATTCTGAGTCCCTCGAAAACCGTCGTGATTCCCGACAGGGATGCCGGCTGCTCGCTCTCGGATTCCTGCCCTGCCGACAAGCTCGCCGCCTATCTCGAGGAACACTGTGACAAAAAGTACTATGTCATCGCCTACATCAATTGCAGCGCGGGCGTGAAGGCGCTCGCCGATGTGATCGTAACGAGCGGCAATGCCGTCAAAATCGTGGAATCCGCGCCGAAGGACCGCAACATCCTCTTCGTTCCGGACCAGAATCTTGGCGCCTGGGTGATGGAAAAAACAGGGCGCCAGATGGACCTTTGGCGCGGCAATTGCTACGTCCATGTCGAGTTCACTCGTGACAGCATCCATCGCATCAAAACCGAATTTCCAGCTGCCGTAGTCGTCGCGCATCCCGAGTGCACACTCGCCGTGCGTCTGCTGGCTGACGAGGTGTGCTCCACCGAAAAAATGGTGAGCTATTGTCGCGACAATCCGGCCAAGGATTTCATCATCGTCACCGAGAGCGGTATGTTGCATCGGCTCCGCCGCGAGGTGCCGAACAAGAATTTCATTCCCGGCCCGACCGACTCATGCGCCTGCGCCGATTGCCGCTACATGAAAATGAACACGCTCGAGAAGCTGCGCGACTGCCTCGCCAACCTTGAGCCACGCATCGAGATTCCTGAGGATGTCCGCGCCAAAGCCGAGTACTCGGTGCGGCGCATGCTTGAGCTTTCCAAGTAGATCCGCAGGGTTTCCCGTGACGCGGACCCGCTCGGAGGCTATTGATGTGGGATGACTAAGTTGAATTTTGCGGACTTGGGCCTCTCGCCCGAGATTTTAAAAGCCGTCGCCGATCTCGGTTTCGAGGAAGCTTCTCCCATCCAGTCTGCCGCGATCCCTGTTTTGCTCGAAGGCCATGATGTCGTGGGCCAGTCGCAGACGGGCTCCGGAAAAACAGCCGCATTTGCCATCCCGGCCATCGAACTTTGTGTGGCCTCCGACCGCTCGGTGCAGGTTCTGATCATGTGCCCAACGCGTGAGTTGGCCACTCAAGTCGCCGATGAGGTTCACAAACTTTCCGCGCACAAACGTGGCATGCATGCCGTTCCGATCTACGGCGGCGCTTCCTACGAGCGCCAGTTTTTCGAACTCAAAAAAGGCGTCCAGATCGTGATTGGAACCCCAGGTCGCATCATGGATCACATGGATCGCGGCACCTTGCAGCTTGGCAGCGTGAAGATGGTCGTGCTCGACGAAGCTGATCGCATGCTCGACATGGGCTTCCGCGAGGATATCGAAAAAATTCTCTCCGCGACGCCCAACGAACGGCAAACCGTTTTCTTCTCCGCGACAGTTTCCAAGCAAATCCGCGACCTGATCGAGCGTCACTCGAACGAGCCGAAATCCGTCAAGATCGAGCAAAAGCAACTCACCGTTCCTGCGATCGAGCAGTGGTATTACGAAGTGCAGCAGCGCATGAAATTCGAGACGCTCCTTCGCCTCATCGATTTCCACGGCTACAAACTCGGGATCATTTTTTGCAACACCCAACGGATGGTGGATGAGCTTGCCGACGATCTGATCGCGCAGGGATTCTCTGCCGACCGTCTCCACGGCGGCATCGCGCAGGCCCAGCGCACACGGGTGATGAATAAATTTAAGAAGGCCGAATTTGAGTTCCTCGTTGCGACGGATGTCGCCGCGCGCGGCATCGATGTGGACGAACTCGAACTCGTCGTGAACTACGACCTTCCCTACGACTCCGAGGACTATGTGCACCGCATCGGCCGTACTGGCCGTGCTGGCCGCAAGGGCATGGCCATTACCTTTGTTTCTGGCCGCGACATCTACAAGCTCCAGCACATCGAGCGCTACACCCGCACGAAAATCCTACGTGGAAAAATCCCCACCGCCGGCGAGGTCGAGGAGCGCCGCGCCGAAGCCATGGTCCAAAAAGTCCGCGAAGTTCTCAACCGCGGCAACCTCTCCATGGCTCTCACCGACCGTTTGCTCTCCGAAGGCTACAACTCGACCGACATCGCCGCCGCCCTCTTTGAGCTTCTCGCAGGTCCCGAGGCAGCGCCAGAGAAGGAAATCGATGAGCCCCGCAAAAAATCCGCGCCCTCGCGCGAGGAGCACCTGCAAGACTCGTCGCCAAACCTCCGTCCCGCATCGCGCGGTATGCAGTGGGTACGCGTCGGCGCCGGTCGTGAGACCCGCATCTCACCCCGCGATATCATCAGCCTCCTCGAAGACTCGCTCGGCCTCCCCGTGCGCTCCGTGGGCATCATCGACATCCTGTCCGGCCAGTCCTTCGCTCAAGTGCCCCAGCAATTTCTCGATGTCCTCCGCGACGCCCCACGCCTCGTCGAAACAAATGCTGGCGATATTCAGATATCCCTGGCTCCCGTCGAGGATTCGAAAAAAGACTACCAAGCTGGACCCAAGAAGAAATTTTCGAAGAAATCCAAAGGGCCAAAGTAGATATTGTCTTCCCTGATGGGTTGTTGTCTTGAGAGTCTGTCTTGAAATACTCAGTCGACTCCTCCATTTTAGTCCTATGAATACCGAATTCGCGCCGATCTTCAAACTGGGTCGGGCAGAGCGCCTTCAGCTTGTCGAAGACATTTGGGACAGTTTGGTTGTAGAAGGTAATCCCGATCCGGTTTCTGACTCGAAGCGCGACGAACTCCGTCGCCGCAAGGAGCAATACTCGCAAAATCCTGCCTCTGGGATCGCGTGGACTGATGTCAAGCAACGGGCACGCTCCTTGCATGCTTGAAAAAGTTATCTTCACTCCCGAGGCGGCGGATGATGTCGCCGAGGCTTACGCTTGGTATGAGGAGCCGAGCCTGGGCTTGGAGAAGATTTCCTACGCTGTGTTGAGGCATGCCTCATGCCGGTGTTAAGAAATCCAAGACTTTTTCCGTGCGCCTTGGATAATTTTCTGAGAGTTCTCATTCGGCGTTCTCCGTTTGAAATTTTTTATGAACCGACCCCTGAAGGTCTCGTTATTTACTCCGTATTTCATTGCTCCCAAAACCCTGAAAAGTGGCGAAATCGGCTTGGCTACGATGACTGAGCAGGCTTAAAAACAGCCGCCAGCCGCGCCGGAGTTACATCCGCGAGGGATTCCACCGCATCAGTTGCCATATGCAGGTCTGCCAGTGGATTTGTCGTGGCCACGGCCAGCACGCGCATTCCCGCGCGCAGGGCAGCTTCGATACCCGCATGGGCGTCCTCGATAACGAGGCACTCGCCTGCAGGAAGTCCGAGTTTTTCGGCGGCCAGCAGGAAAACATCCGGCGCCGGCTTGCCATGGAGCACATCATCCCCGCAGACCACGGCTTGGAAGTATTCATCGAGACCGGTCGCTGCAAAAATTGCGTTCAGATTTTTTCGAGGTGTTGAAGATCCCACAGCGGCTGGAATGCCCTCCTCGCGTAATGCAACGAGGAGCTCGCGGGCCCCGGGCAGTATGTGCACGCCCGAGTCCTCGACGAGTTGGCGGTAGATTTCTTCCTTGCGATCAGCTAATTGTTGGACTTCCTCCACATCCGAGGCCCATTGCAGAATGTCGGGGATGATCATTTGATTCTTCTTCCCGAAGCCGAGTTTGAAATGCCCTACTGGCAGCGGCTTAGAGATTTCTTCTGCGAGGACTTCCCAGGAACGTTCATGCTGCAGCGAAGAGTCGATCACCACGCCGTCCCAATCGAAAATCACGCCTTTTAAGCCTCCTAGGATATTGTTCATGCCGTGATCCGTAGCTACCGAGTGGAAAACCCGCAAGCTTTCAAGCCATCTCCAGAAATCCTACGGAGCACTTTTGATGGGGCGAGACTAGGAAAAAAGAGGCAACCAAGGCGTGCCTCTGGCGCCGAGGTGAGGGTAACGGGGAGCTTCATCCAGCATCCAAGAATTTCCTCGGTTTTACCTGCGTGGGAGTTAGCCGCCCATGCGGTGTAAATTTCTGCGGTTTGAATGAAATTTAAACCGGATTCCACAAAGGTATTTCAGATTTCAAAAGCTTGTTTCTCATCGGCCGACCATCCGGACGGCACGGTGCCGAGGCAGAGTTCGGATACACGCCCCTTTTGGCAAACCTCCTTCTGTTGTTCTATCTCAAAAGCCCCGCCCTTTCGAGTACGTATCCTCTCATAGTATGGCACGCTTTTTCCGAGTTTTTTGGCTTCGGGATACGATTCGTCGACGATTTTGATCGATTCGTCGATTATTCAAGAAAAGTTTTTGCAATAAATGCTCTAGCATTGAGAAGTTCCTGAGCGTTCCAATGAACTGACTTTTTTTACTTGTGAAATCCTTCCGCGTCACAGTCTCTGTTCTTTTTTTCTCGATGGTGATCGCCTCGAGCCTCAATGAGGCTTTGGCTTTCCCTCCGGCGCCCTATTACACGATCTATGGGAATGTCCGCGACGAGTATGGCAATTTAATTCCCGCCAATGGATCGACGGTGGTTTTCTTTTACAACTCCGCAGAGCACAGTCAGTATTCGATCACCTCTG
>CANMQB010000080.1 GCA_947499885.1 Spartobacteria bacterium | reverse complement strand
CCTTCTTCTTCCAAATGCTGAGCAAGATCGGCGCGTGCGAGCGGGCGAGACCGTGGTTGTTTATGTTTTTATTGACCACCAGACCGAGCGGATCATCGCCACCACGCGTTTACAGGGCCATATCGACCATACGCCACCATCTTATAAAGTGGGCTATGAAGTCTCTCTGCTCATCGCTAGCGAGACACCGCTTGGCTACAACGCGATTATTAACAACTCCCGACTTGGCCTTCTTTACCGAAGCGAGCTCGCGACACCGCTCGAGATCGGCCAGCGCTGCGAAGGCTTTGTGCGTACCATTCGCGCCGATGGCAAAATCGATCTCGGGCTCGACCAGCAAGGTTATCAGCGGGTCGCCCCCCTCGCTGACCGCATTCTCTCCGCTATCCGAGCCAATCATGGCTTGCTCCCTTTGAGCGATTCCAGTTCGCCCGAAGAAATCAGGACCACCTTCCAAACCAGCAAAAAAGCCTTCAAGCAGGCACTCGGGAATCTCTACCGCCAGCGACTCATTGAAATCGAGGAGTCCGGCATTCGTTTGAAAAAATAGCCTTCGAAGATCTCACCCGACCCAATCAAACCTGACATCCTGAACGACGTCTGGATGTAGGCTCAAGTGGACAGGGCACGAGCGTGCGGCATTTTCCAAAAGCGTGCGCTGGGGATGGGTGGAGGGAAGAGAGATCGTAAAAACGACTGTGAGCTTGGAAATCCGGCGCGGTGGTTGAGGTGACATTTCCTTCAGCACCTTCACAGCCGTTTCACCGAGGTCAATTCCATGCCTGCGAGCCGCAATGCCCATGATCGTCAGCATGCAGGTGCCTAGCGAAGTCGCCGCGAGATCCGTTGGCGAAAACGACTCGCCGCGCCCCTCGTTGTCAACCGGAGCATCGGTTGTGATGACTGTTCCCGACGGCGCATGACGAGCCTCGCAGCGCAGGTCTCCCAGATAACGAATAGAAATTTCAACCATTGGCGCAGCCTACACGAATTTTTCCAAGAAATGCAAAATCAGCTTTCGACAGCAGGTTCCTCATCCTCTTTGTCACTCACGACCGGGGCTATGCCCTGAAGGACTTCGCCGGCGCGGAGGTCGATGAGTTTCACTCCTTGGGCATTGCGACCGGTTTCGCGGATTCCAGCAATTTTGGTCCGGACCATCTTACCTTTGTTCGTGATGAGCATGAGTTCGTCGTCGTTGCGGACGGTGAGGGCACCAGCGACGCCGCCTGTGCGGTCGTTGGTTTTCATGGTGATGATGCCTTTTCCGCCGCGACCTTGGAGTCGATATTCTTCGAAACTTGTGCGTTTGCCGAGGCCGTTTTCGCCAGCGACGAGGAGTTGGCAATCCTTGTTCACGATGGCTGTGCCAACGATGTAGTCGCCTTTATCCGGACGGATGCCCCAGACGCCGACAGTGTTGCGGCCTTGGTCGCGGAGTTCCTCTTCGGTGAAGCGGATGCTCATGCCTTCGTGCGTGATGAGGACGATTTCGTCGTGGCCAGTGGTGAGCTTGCAATCAATGAGGCGGTCGTTTTCTTCAATCTGAATGGCGATGATGCCGCCCTTGCGGATGTTTTTAAAATCGTTGAGGTTTGATTTTTTCACAATACCGCTGCGTGTGGCGAAGAGGACATGGAGATTTTCGTTCCAGGTTTCCTCGTCGGTTTTCTGACCTTGAACTCGGATGGTGGCGGCAATTTTCTCGTCTTGTTTGAGTTCGAGAAGGTTTGCGATCGAACGGCCTTTGCTGGCGCGGGAGCCTTCAGGAATCTCAAATACACGCTCGACATAGCAACGTCCGCTTTCGGTGAAGAACATGAGATAGTCGTGCGTGGTGGCGGTGAAGAGATACTCCACGAAGTCGCTGTCCTCCTCCTTCTCCGCCTCACGGGCAACCATTCCAATGACGCCTTTGCCGCCGCGTTTCTGGGCGCGGAAGGAACTGACGAGCGTGCGCTTGATAAAGCCGTTGTGGGTGAGAGTGACGATGACGCCTTCGTTTGCGATGAGATCTTCTATGGCCATCTCACCTTCGGCGGGCACGATCTGTGTGCGGCGTGGGGTGCCGTATTTGAGCTGCAGCGCGCGGAGTTCGTCTTTGATGATGGTGAGAACACGCTTTTCCTTGGCGAGGATATCGAGCAGGTCTTTGATCGTTGCCACCAGTTCATCATATTCTTGCTTGATGGTGTCGCGCTCGAGGCTGGTGAGTTGGTAAAGACGCAGATCGAGAATGTGGCCGACCTGTTTTTCCGTGAAGCTGTATTTTCCGTCAACGATCCTAGCTTCGCTGCGAATAAGGACTCCGAGGCCTTCGACGGTCTTTCTTGTCCAAGACAACGCAAGGAGCTTGGCTTTGGCATCATCGCGGTCGCGGGAGTCGCGGATGATTTTAATGAAGTCGTCGATGTGTGCGAGGGCGATGAGATAGCCTTCGAGCTTTTCTGCTTCAACCTCGGCGGCATCGAGTAGGAAGCGGGTGCGGCGGAGGATGACCTCGCGGCGGTGCTCGATGTAGCTGGTGATGGCGTCTTTGAGCGAAAGGAGCTTTGGCTTGCCGTGATCGATGGCAAGCATGTTTGTGCTGAAAGAGGACTCCAGAGCGGTGTGCTTGTAGAGGTTGTTGATGATGACCTTGGGATTGCCGTCACGCTTGAGGTCGATGACCACGCGGGTATCCTCGGCGCTTTCATCGCGCACATCGCTGATACCGGTGAGGATTTTTTCATTCGTGAGGTCCGCGATGCGCTTCACGAGTTCCGCGCGGTTCACATTGTAGGGGATTTCGGTGATGACGATTTGCTCGCGTCCGCCCTTGACCTCGGCGACCCCCACGCGTCCGCGCACCCGCACGGATCCACGGCCTGTTTGAAAGTATTGTTTGATACCTGTGGTGCCTTGGAGGATACAACCGGTCGGAAAATCCGGGCCTTTGATGTGCTCCATAAGACCCTCAATCGTGATATCTGGATTCTCGATCTGGGCGCAGATGCCGTCGATGCATTCACTGAGATTGTGGGGCGGGATGTTTGTCGCCATGCCCACGGCGATGCCTGTGCCGCCATTGACGAGGAGGTTAGGGAAAGCGGCTGGGAAAACAGTTGGTTCCTCGCGGGTCTCGTCGTAGTTCGGCCTGAAATCGACGGTGCCCTTGTCCATGTCGTGCATGAGTGCGGCTCCAAGGTGCTGGAGGCGGGCCTCGGTGTAACGCATGGAGGCTGGCGGATCGCCTTCCACGGAGCCGAAGTTCCCTTGGCCGTCAACGAGCATTTCCCGCATGGCCCAAGGTTGCGCCATGTGAACGAGTGTGGGATAGATCGCCTGGTCGCCGTGCGGGTGGTAATTGCCCATCGTCTCGCCGACGATTTTGGCGCACTTCAGATGCTTGCGGTTGGGCTGAACGCCCAGCTCGTTCATTGCAAAAAGAATTCGGCGTTGCGAGGGTTTGAGACCATCGCGGGCGTCTGGCAGTGCGCGGGAAATGATGACGGACATCGAGTAGTCGAGAAACGACTTCGACATTTCATCGGCGACATTCACGAGTTCGACTTTTTCGTTTTGGGTATACATGGATTAAATGGGCATTGTTTCGGGGAAGAGTGGGATGCTTAGTTTTGTCGCGGCAGCGCGCATGCGACCATCTGTGGCACAAAGGGGAAAGTCCCGAGAGAGGTCGCAAGCCGAGACATGAATGGAATCCATCGAACGCAGCGCAACTGTCGGATTTACAAGTGCCAGAATGCGGTTTGCATTCCTGAGTGTGTGAGTATCCAACGTATAGAGCATGAGCTCCTCGGAGTCGGTCCAATCCACAAATTTGCTCCAAGCGCGCATGCGTTCAGCGTGCGAAAGCAAATGATCCCGCTGCTTTTTGAAAAGAGCGGCGGCGACTTCGGTGTAGGAGAGTTCTGAAGTCCCTATCGC
Source organism: Spartobacteria bacterium (assembly GCA_947499885.1). Taxonomy (GTDB): domain Bacteria; phylum Verrucomicrobiota; class Verrucomicrobiia; order Chthoniobacterales; family Terrimicrobiaceae; genus UBA967. Next base: position 6,207 of record CANMQB010000080.1, on the reverse strand, counting down.
TGCTCCTTGGGTAGCCTTGACAAAAAAAGGACTGTCAGGCTCTGCAACGAGAAGTTTTACAATAATCGCGCTGTCGAGATACATGGTCAGGGCTTGGAATCGCGATCTTCGCTGATGATTTCGTCCGCAGTGGGACCACCACGCCAAGGCGGCATTTTGGCAAGATGCTTGGAAGCTCCTGAGAAAAGCTTGCGCGGGCGCAGGTTGGATGTCGATACGATGCGCACCTTAGGTTTGCCGCCGCTGGTGATTGTAATTTCCCGGCCGCTGGTAACTAACTCCAGCAATGCGGATAAATGCGCTTTTGCGGAGCGGACGCTGATGGTCTCTCCAAACCCTGGCATGACAGCGATCTCTTGCAAAACCGCTGACGGCTTGTCTTCAAGGGTGTCAAGGTAGTTGATAGATTTCTTCATGCCAGAATGTAGTCACTCGTAGTCACGGGTGTCAAACATCGAGACGAGCATTAAGCGCGTTATCTTCGATGAACTGGCGGCGGGGTTCCACGACATCACCCATGAGGATGGTGAACATGCGGTCGGCTTCGACGGCATTGTCTTCGTTGAGACTGACCTTGAGCATCTTGCGCTTCTCAGGATTCATCGTTGTTTCAAAGAGTTGCTTTGGGTTCATTTCTCCAAGACCTTTGAATCGCTGGATGGATAGGCCGCGTTTGCCGATTTCCAAGATGCTTGTGAGAATTTTTGGAATGGCGTAAAGCGGGGTGGTGACAGCTTTGTCGCCCTCGCCTTCGACAAGTTCGAAGATTGGCTCATCGCTGCTCGAGTAATGCTCGATTTTCAAGCCTTTTCTGGCCAGTTCATCAATCAACTTCTGAGCGGAGGTGGACTCATGAAGCTGGATGAGCTTGGCACGGCGGCGGTTCGCATTTTCATTTTTCTCTTTTTTGGACTTCGCAGGCGAGTCCGGGGTCGGCACTTCGCCTTCGAGTGGCTCTGGTGCTGCCTCTTCGTAAAGATTGAGGTCGCGATTGCCTTCATGGAATTCCCGGACTTCGGCCTCACCGGGGAAGTAGCTCGCCCACTCGGTGTTGCCTTCGCGGACTTTAACCATGAATGTCGGGAGTTTACCGGTTTTGGGGTCTCTCTCGGCGAGGTATTCCTCAAAGTCGCCTCCGTGCCTACGAATCGCATCGCTGAATTTGGCGAAGCGCTCGAGGAGCTCGAGGATTTCCTTCAGTTGGCTGGAACTGAAAACCTTGCCGTCCGCAAGATTTTTGATCTTCACTTCATCCGCACCGATGCCGATGAGGATTTTATTTAGTTGCGCATCGTCATCGACGTATTCCTCGCGCTTCTTGCGTTTGATCAGGTAAAGGGGCGGTTGGGCAATGTAAACTTTGCCTTGCTTAACAAGTTCCACCATGTGCCTGCAGAAAAAAGTGAGCAAAAGCGTGCGAATGTGCGAACCATCGACATCGGCATCTGTCATAATGATGATGCGACCATAACGAAGCTTCTCGATATTGAAGCTGCCCTCGCGATCTTTCTCGGTGGCAGCGATGCCGATGCCAGTGCCGATGGCCGTAATGAGGGTCTGGACTTCGGTGTTCTGAAGAACTTTGTCGAGGCGGGCCTTCTCAACGTTGATGATTTTGCCTTTGATCGGCAGAATCGCTTGGAACCGCCGGTCGCGGCCCTGCTTCGCCGAGCCGCCGGCCGAGTCACCTTCGACCACGTAGAGTTCAGTGAGGTCTGGGTCGCGCTCGGAGCAATCCGCCAGCTTCCCGGGGAGTCCACCGCCTGTGAGCGCACCCTTGCGCACCGTCTCACGAGCCTTGCGGGCAGCTTCGCGGGCGCGGGCAGCCATGAGACACTTCTCGATGATGCGCTTGCCCACATTCGGATTTTGGTCGAAATGCAGCATGAGGCCTTCGTAGGTGATCGAGCCCACAATGCCCTCCACCTCCGGAGATATCAGCTTAACCTTGGTCTGGGATTCGAAGCGTGGATCGGGATGCTTCACACTCACGACAGCAGCCAAGCCTTCGAGAACATCGTTGCCGGTGATGGCAACATCCTTTTCCTTCAGGAGGGAGTTATTCTTGGCATATTGATTGATTGCGCGAGTCAGTGATCCACGAAAGCCGCTGCTGTGCGTGCCCCCGTCTGGATTTGGGACGGCGTTTGTGTAGCAAAGGAGTTGCTCGTTGTAGGTGTCCGTATAATTCAGGCCGATCTCAACGATCACTTTGTCCCTCGTGCCCTTAATCATAATGGGCTTGGGGTGGACGAGAGTTTTGTTCTCAACCAGGCGGTCGACAAACTCCTCCACTCCTCGCGGGTGGAGGATCTGCATGGGCTTGGCTGCCTCTTGGCGTTCATCGAGAAAAGTGAAGGAGAGTGGTGCGTTGATATACGCCAGATCGTTGAGGCGGGTAATGATGCGTTCGGACTTGAACTCGATCGTTTCCTCGAAAATTTCCGAGTCCGGCATGAAGGTGATGAGTGTCCCCGACTGCTTTGCGGACTTGACCTCGGCGATGACATGCAGCTTCTGCTTGGTTGTTCCGCGCTCGAAAGACATCGCGTGGATTTTCCCCTCGCGGGTTACCTCCACCTTAAACCACTCCGAGACAGCATTAACGCACTTTGCTCCCACGCCATGTGTGCCGCCGGAGTATTCGTAGTTGCCTTGGCCGTATTTGCCACCCGAGTGCAGGCGGGTCAGCACGAGTTCGACGCCCGGGATGCCTTCCTCTTTATTAATGTCCACGGGAATACCACGCCCATTATCGCGAATGGAAATCGAGCCGTCGGCATGGATCGTCACATCGATATGGCTGCAGTGGCCTGCTAAAAACTCATCGACCGAGTTGTCAAGAACCTCGCTCACACAGTGGTGGAGGGCCCTCTCGTCGGTGCCGCCGATATACATGCCAGGCTTTTTGCGAACAGCCTCGAGGCCCTTTAGGGAACTCAGATCGTCAGCTGTGTAGCTGCTCGCTTTGAAGTCTGGCCGCACTTTAGTGGGTTTTTTGGCTTCGGGGTTCGTGGCGTTTTCGTCGGGAATGTGTTCGTCTGGCATCTGATTCAAAATTAGGTCACCTAAATAGGTAGTAGAGGCTCTCTATTTCAATACCCCAAGGCACCAACTCGGAGCAATGTTTTTTCCGCAATATTCTGGCGTTTGCCACTGGATAATGGGATGAGTCCTCCTTCTCTCCACAAGATGTTGGGTAAAATCCGTTCCCTGAAAAAAATCTCTCCCATTCTCCGAGAGGGTGCGTGGATCGTTATTCTTCTCGTGGTCGCGTTCGGCGCCTTCACCTGGAACAGGGACTCGGTTTTCTTCGATGACGCGATTTATTTTTTGGATGGGGATTGCTTTTCACGCATGACGCGAGTTCGGATGATGGAGGAGGGCGGACTCCGCTCGATCAGGCATCATGAATGGGAAAATTTCCCCGAGGGAACCACCCCGCATACCACGATTCCGCTGGATGCGTCGATCGCGGGTCTTTCTCAAATTCTGCGTCCTTTTTCCGAGAGGCATCTGGCGTTGGCCGGGGCTTGGATTTCTCCGCTGCTCGGTGCGGACCTACTGGTTTTTTTGGCGGCTTGGGCGGCGGCGGGGGCGCTGCCTTATCGGCGCGCGATGCTACTCTTGTTGGCCGTGTCGCCGATCATGGCGCATGGCTTCCAGCTTGGTCGGCCTGATCATCAATCGCTTCTCATGCTCTTGCTCGCCGTTGCTCTCGCCGCCGAGGTGGAGATCTGGAGGAGTAAGGCAAATGCTTGGCGGTATGTCTCGGCAGCCTCATGGGCATTGGCTCTGTGGGTTTCATTGTTCGAGCCGCTCATCCTGCTTGGAGTGGTTCTACTTGCGAGGGTCCTCTGTCGAGGGCTTCGTTCGCAGGCGCAGGCAAATAATACAAGGGGTTGGGCGACGCCCGTGGGGCTGTTCTTGGGAATCCTCGCACTCACGCTCTGGATCGATGGATGGCGCGCAGCGGGCTTCCATCCGGCCTTTGCGCGCTGGGCTTTGAACATCGGTGAACTCCGTAGTCCGGGTTGGGGTGGGATTTTCTCCTGGTGCGGATGGCTCCTTGCGATTGCACCTGTGCTGTTGGCCTGGCGCTGGATTCGAGGCCGAGAAAAGCTCTGTGGACTTTGGCTCGCGCTCTTAATCGCAGCGGCAGGCTTGAGTTTGTATCACGCGCGGTGGGGGTATTTCCTGGCTCTCGTCTTTGCAATGAGCCTACCGTGGATTTTGCCCTCGATGCGAAAGCCCTGGCTGGCGTGGTTGGTTTTTTTGATCTCGCTCTGGCCCGTAGCGGCGGAGTGGGAGAGGAGGCTGTATCCGGAAGATGCAGCCTTCCGAGCTCATGTCGAAAACATCACCGACGCGGTTGCCCTGCGCGAAGCCGCTCTGAGCCTGCGCGATCGCCCCGCAGGCGGCGTCGTGGCTCCATGGTGGTTCTGCCCGGCCATCGTCTGGTGGAGCGGTCAGCCTTGCGTGGGAGGCACATCGCATCAAAGCCTTCCTGGAATCGTGGAGAGCAGCGAATTCTATCTCAACACAGAGCCCGATGAGGATTTTCTCCAAAATCGCCAGATCCGTTATGTTTTCGCCTACGAACCGGAGCGCCTGATCTCAAACTCCCAACAAATTTTGGGCCGAACGGCCAGCGGCACAACCATCGCCGAAGGCCTCTACAAGAACTCGAGGGACACGCCCAAGGGCCTAAGAAAAATTTTCGCGAACCGTTTCTTTAGAGTCTATGAAACCGTCCCGCAGAGTCCCGATGGATACGAGCAATAGAATCGCAAGGTTACGTTTTCGATTCCCGAGCCTGTTTTTCAAATGCTTCCATGGAACCTGACTTGAAGAGAATCCCGAGCAGAAATGTGACCGTGCTGCCGATGAACACGTAGTAGGGCCAAGAAATGGCAGGCCACCAAGTCGGCATGAGGAATCCGAAATTCCACTCGGCAGGGATGAGTTGCCATCTTAGGAGGGCAAGCGGATCGATGGCGGGAACTTTGACTTTTCCTAGAATCAGGACAGCCGCGATGCCAAGAAACATCGAAATGACGTTTGCAATATCGTTCCCACGGGATTTCGTAAGAACACCGAGCAGGAAAACACCGAGGAGGGAACCGTAGCCGTAACCGAGCACTCCAAGAGCCAATGGAATGATCGTGATATTTGTTTCGAGTACGGCGTAGGCGGCCGCAGTGGCCACAACAACCATAAGCGCCGCAAAAACAAATGTTGCCAATCGAGCCGCACGGATCGACTGGGCATCGGTGGAGGACTTGTTAAAATAGGGCTGGTAAAAATCCCGGATGAACGAGGTGGCAAGAGCATTGAGAGCGGCGGATGTCGAACCCATCATAGTCGCAAAGACTCCGGCTATGATCAGTCCCCGAATGCCTGCAGGCATTTCGTGCACGATGTAATGAGCGAAAATTTCATTGTGAGCGGTGGGCAATGAGGGGTCCGGGGAAATTTGGTAGTACACCCACAGGAGGATGCCAACGGCAAGGAAGGCGAGCACGATCGGGATGTCTGCAAATCCGCTCAAAATCAGGCTGAATCGGCTTTTGTTGATGTTTTCCGCAGTGAGCATGCGCTGCACCATGTCTTGGTCGGTGCCATGCGTGGCCATGGTGAGAAATGTCGAGCCGAGGATCGCCGCGAGGATGGTGTAAGGATTCTCAAGCATTTGCCGCAGGGCCTCCCCAAAGGGCTTCGCCGCCTCCCAGCCAGTCTGGAACATCGCGACATTGTGCCCATTGAGCATCTCGTCCACTTTTTTCAGTCCACCGGGGATGTTGTTAAGGATGGTGAAGATGGCAAAAACCACAGCTCCGCACATCAGGCAGGCTTGGATGAGGTCGGTCCACACGACAGCCTTGATGCCACCGACAGCTGTGTAAGCGGCAGTCACGGCTGTGACAAAAACAATACCCCAGAAATACGTCCAGATGGTGATTGGAGTACCAGGGAAGAGATAACGCCAGATGACAACGAGGATCACCCCACCGAGGTAGAGGCGCACACCAATGCCAAGCACGCGACCAAGAAGGAAGATGCCGCTGGCCATATTTTTCGTTCGCGAGCCGAAGCGCAACGTGAGGTATTCATAAATGCTCTGAACCTTGAATTGAAAATACGGGGCGATAAACAGGTAAGCGATGATGATGCGGGCGAGGATCGTTCCGATGGCCAGCTGCGCGT
>CANMQB010000079.1 GCA_947499885.1 Spartobacteria bacterium | reverse complement strand
CTGAGAAGCCCTTCCAACCCTACACCACAGAACCGACAGACAATCCGCTCAAAGCCAAGATGGGCCTGCCGCTCCGCGACGGAGGTTTCCAGCGCGAGGGCTTCCACCTGTGGGATCCTTCCATCATCAAAGTGGGTGACACCTACCACCTTTTCGCGTCCTGCTGGACAAGCGAAAATTTCAGTGCATGGAAGACCAGCTTCATCGTTCGGGCCACCTCGAAAAACCTCCTCGGACCCTACACTTTCGCCGGCGAGGTCTTTCGCCCGCGGCCGGGAGAGTTTTTCGACTCCGAAGGTTGTCACAATCCGAAAATCGCTTTCTATGGCGGAAAATACTACCTCTACCACCTTGGCATCCCGGCATGGAAAAGCGGCGTGGCTGTGAGCGATTCAGTCGAGGGTCCGTGGGAACGCCGCAAAGATTGGTGTATCCCGGCTAACAACCCTGGGCTTTGGATCCACAAGGACGGCTCCGTCTATGGCGTGGGCAAAGTGAAAGTGGAAAACCCAAAGTTCCCAGGCAGCAAGGAGTTTGACGAGCTTCTACACCACATCCACGCTTTCCGCGCAGACTCCATCTTCGGTCCTTATACGATGCTGCACAAAGGAAGCGAAAACGCCCTCCCCGAAAATTTCCAGAACGAGGACCCCTGCCTCTGGCATGACGGCGAGCGCTACCACATGCTGCTCACCGACCTTCACGGCTTTGCCACCGGGTTCCACAAAAGCTTCGCCTACTACACCTCCAAAGACGGTCTTTCCTACGAATTGGTTTCGAAGGACCCCCTCTTTACCAACCAAATCCCCATCCGCTTCGCCGACGGCAGCGAGGAAAAGTTCCTACGCATCGAGCGGCCAAATGTCGTCCTCGACGAACAAGGTTCCGTCATCGCCGTGCTCGCCGCCTGCACACCCGAAAATCAAAAAGACGGTTCACGAATCCTCGTCTTCCCCGTGGACAAGTTCGGGGAGTAGCCAAAAATACCAGAACCTGCCGGGTCTTAGCTGAACGCCATTCCCCGAGGCAGTGCAACAATTCGTCTGTAAATTGCCGACATCACCAAATCATTCCCGACTTACGGAAATCGGAGCGGAGCGGAGTTTTTCGTAAAGCAACCGCATATCAGGAAGACTGGTGGTTGAAGGCGTCCGGCCACAGTTGGCTACCGAAGGTGCTTAAATCAAACAGAGCACCAACCATGACCGGACGCACAGCCAAACAAAATACACCCGTTGAACGAACGATACGAAAAGGGGCTTCCACGAATTGCTGAAATGATTCTCAACGCCGCCATGCTCATCGAGAGAAGAACCCAACCCTTTTTACCCTTCCCTTTTGGAAAAAAGCTCACGCATCGACCAAGCCCTAAAAGTGCCATCGCAAAAATGTATCTCCAAGGCGCCTCCACCCCTCTGTGACGATCGCAAAGCCCGTCAATGGCACTGCCATCAAGTAAGAATCCAACAGAGAGGTCATCAAGAACAACAAAGTCATTCCCCTCACCATTCATTTTTGTGAATCGAATATCCACGCCAGTGAGCCTGAATAACTACGCCGCTATCCGCAATCCATAGCAAAAGTTCGAAACAATCCCAGGGGTTGCCTAGCTTTGAAATTGCTTAAAGCGGTACGTTGAATGCACTTTTGGATGAATAGCTAATCAATACTGGTTAGTTATTTACACTATTTTTTCATGCGAAATATCGGCCGCAAAGGAAGGTGAATCATTCAGTTTTTTAATGCCTGAGCACTTCCAGCGAATAGAGCTGCGAGATTTTCATCACTTGCGACATCCTCGATCAGACCCAAATCCTTGAGGTCTTTTTCAAAAAGTCGCATTCCTGCTATCTCGCAGACGGGTAGCCATTCGTCGAGGTGTCTCATAATCGTGCGAAGGTCGGTGTCAGAGGGTCGCTCGTCCTCCACGGGGAGGCTGCTTGTGTAGTTTGCGTGGAGTCGGTTGCGGCGTGGCTTTGGCGTTTGGGGAACATGGCAAAGTTGAATCCATGCGTCCGCACGAATGGTTCGCGTATCAGCGGCGAGCCAGATCAGCAACGCCCCATCGGACAAGCATGTGTGCGAGTGGGCGTGGATGTGAATATGAGGCTGCCGGTTGCGCAGAACCTCAAAGAGCATAAGCGCCGTGTCGTGGAGCATCATTCCAGGCCCCAGCAATTCGAGCGATATTTTATCCGCGCCATCGCGCAGAGCATCGTAAACGCTCGATAAAAGGACGACTGGGTCGCGTTCGGCAAGGTTGAGAAACATTAGAGGGCGCAGGTGGAGTCGTTGCCGCGTGCGGGTACTTTGAGTTTCTGGCCGATGCGCAATTGCCGGGGATCGGTGATGCCATTGGCCTCCATAAGTTCGCTGTAGGAGACCTGGAGTCGGCGGGAGACGGCATAAAGATTGTCGCCGCTGCCCAGTGTGTATTCGCTCGCTGGCGCCGCGGGTGGTGTCGCAGCCACGGGTTTTACCGGCTCTGGCGAAGCGATGTTTTCTGCAACGATTGGATAGGAAGTTGTGGACACTGGGATTCTTTCCTGAACCTCAGCATCCGCCTTCGGATGAGGCGCTGTGTTTTTTGCAGCCAGAAACTTCTCCTTGAGCGCGGCCTTCTCGGGTTGGGAAGCAGATGGAGATGCGGGGGGTGCTTTTGGTACAGCGACCGCAACCGAGCTGGCAGAGTTGGGTGTGGAAGGTATGCGCACGGCCGGTTTGGAAGCGGCAGGTGCCGGTTTAGGTGCCGCAGCAACCTTCTTCGGAGCGAGTGGCACTGCCTTCACTTCAGGCGTTGCATCTGGTTGAGGCCATTCGTTTCTCGCGAGCGCATCGGACTTCGGCCCGTCGGGTGTTGTCGTTGGCGTCTCCAACGCTGCAGTGGACTTGTTGGGCTTGAGCTTCAAGTTGCTTGAGGCATAGATGCCGCAGATAACAACCACATGGAAGCCAAGCACAATCAAGAAGGCCCACTTAAAAGAGAGACCTATCTTTGCGCAACGGGCGCGCAATGTGTTGTTTTCGATTTGAGGCTCGGGATCGTCATCGATCCAGTTCGGATGGCGGGTTGGGTAGGATGGATATGTTTTCATCGCCCGCTGTATCCTGCAAAATGATGTCGAGTGCAAATCGCCTGGGCCCGCAGAGCCTTTTCTGGTCTTGCTTTCCGGCCATTCGCCAGCCAGGCACAACCGCTCGACCGGCGAAATCAACCGTTCGTTGAATTTGCAAAATTCTCCGTTTTCAGACCGCCTTGAGTTCGCGGAATTCGGCACTTTGCCTCCGCGATAGCTCCACTTTCACCCCGTTCGCCATCGTTAAAATCATAAAGCCTCCCTCGGCATCTTCGACATTTGCAATGTGGTCCAGATTCACCGCATGGCTGCGGCTGGCTAAAAAAAAGAGATTTCCATTGAGGCGCTCGCGGACGCTTTTGAGCGTTCCATTCACGGTTACACCGCGCCCATCGCCGAGCAGTAGTCTGGTGTAGGAATCCGAGGCTTCCAACACTTGGATGTCGCCGACTCGGATCAGCACATTCTTAACCCCGTCTCGAAAAAGCACCTTTTCATCGCTCGAGAAAGGCCGCTCCCCAGATGGTTGGCAAACACGCATGAGGCTTTCCTTCAAGCGGCGAGGATCCACTGGCTTCAGCAAATAATCCACCGCCCGCACCTCGAAAGCACGAAGCGCATGGTCGGGATGCGCTGTGATAAAAATAGCCGGAATTCCCTCCGCAGGCAGGGTGTCGAGCAGGTCGAATCCCACCTTCCCCCCACGCAACTCGACATCCAGCAGCAACACATCCGGCCGCTCCTCATTCAACGCCTTCACGGCCTGTTCGATCGTCCCAACATCGCGCACATCCGTCACACCGATTTGCGCCAGCGCCTGCCTCATGCCCCGCCGCGCAGGCGGTTCGTCGTCGAGTATCAAAACCTTCATTGAAGTGACCAAGGCACTCTTTCCGAGGCCGTCTTGTCAAGTGTCATCCTTAGTTTGATCGAAGATCAGTCCTAAGGTTTTTCTCTAGACTTTTTTTGCGCCTGCTTGATCCGCAGCAAAGCCTGCACCATTCCCTCGGCGGGTTTGGAAAACTCCAACCTGCTGCCTGCTGGGCATGCGTCTGCGATCCGTGCGCGCACGCTCGCCAGGCCGACATTGTCTTTCCATGCGGCGGGGTCTGAATTTGGCGGCGCGGTGTTTCGGACACACACAACGAGGTCGCCGGCTTCCATGCTCGCGTTCAGTTCGAGCCTGCCAAAGCCATCATCCACTCCATGCTTCACCGCGTTTTCCACGAGCGGTTGCAGCAGCATCGGCGGCAACAAGAATCCCCCGGTATCGGCATCCGCGCTGACGCTCCATTCCAGGCCTTCCTCGTAGCGCATTTTTTCCAAGCGCAGCGTCTCGCGAATGATGTCCAGTTCCTCGGAAAACGGAATCAACGCTTCCTTCGATAGGTCCAATGTTTTCCTCAGGAGCTGTGCAAGTGAGGTCACGCCGTCTTGCGCTGCATCCCTGTCCGAGCAGATCAGGCCATGGATCGCGTTGAGGCAATTGAAGAGAAAATGCGGATTCACCTGGGCCTTGAGGCGCTCCAATTCCGCAGTCTTCTGTGCAGCCACAGCCTGCAGCGCTTTCTCGCGCCACTGGGACTCAGCGCCTGCCGCAATGAGGAGACCTGTAGTGGCGACAATCGCGATGAATGCCTCGATCTGCCAGATTGTACCAACCATGGAGCTCGAAACAAACGGCCCGCAGGCACGACTGGTGAAGGCCGCCGCTGTGAAGACGACGAGAAGCACCGAGAGTGCGGCTGCGGGTAACCCTCGACTTAGCGCGACCCAGACTAAAAAGGGAAATGGCAAATACGCCAGCGCCTGCATGGAAGCAGTTGCAGAGGGCTTTCCCTGAAAAGCCAACCACGCCGCGAGAAAGACGCAGCCCAGTTGGACGAGGCTCGCCGCCACATCATGAAACCGCGCCGCCTTGGGCCAAAACCGCCCGCTTGCCATCAGCAAAACAACCGGTGCCACGACGACCGTTCCCGCTGTGTTCGTTGCCCAGTAGATGCTCGCCACAGACCACAACCCCACCGGCGGCATCATGCCGGAAATCACAAGACAGCCCGCGCTCCAAAGCCCCGCCACGCCCATGGGAACGGCCGCGCCGAGCCCCGCGAGCAGGAGCACATCCCGCGTCGATGAGAGCCGGATATCGAACCGCGCCCTCGCCAGCAACGCCGCGCCTGCCCACACGGCCGCTGTCATTCCCGCAGGAGCCAGAATCGTGAAGATCCACGGATTCCCCGCTCCAAGGCTGCTGAAAAAAAGCGGCAGAAAAATTCCTGGCAACACCTGCGGACCAAGCAGCAAAGCGGACGCCAGCGCCACACCGCCCGCTGGCCAGATCGGAGAAAACACCGCGTCGGCGTTTCCAAAAAGTTTCGCCGATCCCATAGCCGTCAAATAAACCGCCGCTGTGACACTCGCGTTGGCGAAAATGAATTTGCCTGCTTGCCTCAGTGGGGAAATGGCCGACACGCAGCATTTGTTAACCTCTTGCTCTGGCGATTGCAATCCCTCTTCACCCCCAGGCCTCTCACCAGCTATTCCATCACGCCATAGTCGCGCAGCCCGTTTTATACCCGATCGGATTTATTATTCCAAAAATTAACATTGCAGTACCCTTTCGGGTATAGTAAAAGTTTTTTGAATAATTTTATACTCGATCAGGTATTCCAATGAATGATCCATTGATTCAATTTGTAAAGGCCAAGCGCAAAGCCGTGAGAATGACCCAGCATGATCTTGCCGATCGGGCTGGAGTGGGCCTGCGGTTTATCCGTGATCTGGAGCAGGGTAAGGCATCACTACGGTTGGACAAGGTCAACCAAGTTCTGGGTCTCTTTGGCCACCGGATGGCTCCGGCACCTTTCCGAGAGGCGGTGGACGATGAGAAAAGCTGAAATCCTTCTCCATGAAAGGCCGGTCGGTTTGCTCGAGGAACTTGAGCGGGGGTATCGTTTCACCTACTCGGCAGCTTATCTCAACGACCCGAAGGCTGTTTCCGCCAGCCTCACACTTCCCTTGAGGGGCGAACCGTTCGAGGACAAGCGGCTTTTCCCTTTTTTTGACGGGCTCATTCCAGAGGGATGGCTGCTGGAGATTGCCGAAAAGACATGGAAGATCGATCCGCGTGACCGAATGGGGCTTTTGTTGGCCTGCTGCCGCGATTGCATCGGTGCCGCTGGAGTCGTGCCGATCGAGGAGGAGGCTGCACATGAATAATCTGCGTTGCAAGATTTGCTTGGGTGCCATCGACGGTGAAGAAATGGATTTCCACGCCGCGTGCTGCCGCAGGCTGTTTGGACGCGCGCAGCCTCCACAGCTTCCCTACTCATGGGCTGATCTGAATTCGATGGCCGAGCAGATCGTCCGCAGCCATGTCGCGGTTCCAGGCGTCCAGCCCAAGCTTTCCCTGCATCTGGAATCAGGTCGAGCGCGCGCAGGCGGCCGATTCACTCTCGTCGGGCTCGAAGGCGGTTACATCATCAAACCTCCAGTGGAACGGTTCCCCCAAATGCCCGAACTTGAGCACCTCACCATGCGAATGGCGGCTTGCTTTGGCATTGAAACGGCCGACTGCGGATTGATAGCGATGCAGGACGGTCAGTTGGCTCTGGTTGTTAGCCGCATGGACCGGGTAGGAGGGCACAAGTTGGCCATGGAGGACATGTGCCAGTTGACCGATCGGATGACCGAGGAAAAATACCGAGGGTCGCTGGAAGCGGTTGGCAAAAAGATTCTCCAGCACTGCAGCCATCCTGGCCTTGATGCGCTGCGATTTTTCGAGGTCAACTTGTTCAGCTTTTTGACGGGGAATTCCGATATGCACCTCAAGAACTTTTCCCTGATTCGTTCCCAGGCTGGAGAAATCCGGTTCTCGCCGGCTTACGACCTGTTGCCAACCGTGCTCTTATTGCCCGAGGACACGGAAGAAAGCGCGCTGACCATGCATGGCCGTAAAAAGCGCCTCACCCGGCGGGATTTCCTCGCTTTGGGGAACGCATTGGGATTGACCGACCGCCAGATCGCCAATGCGCTACGCCGATTTGAAAAGGGGTTGAGCGTGGCAATCCCTCTCATCAGCGCCGGTTTCTGTTCGGAAGAAATGAAGTCACGCTACCAAGAGTTGATCGAGCGGCGATGGGAACGGCTACAAGAAGCCAACGCCCGAGCATAATCAAGGTGCAAAGAGCGGTGATCAATCCAAAGTCGGGCGCCCTCTCCGAGACGTCATCAATTCAAAAAGCTGCTTGGCTTCTTATAAAAAAATCAAATCTCATCGCCCGGCAGAGACGGCACATCAGGCACACTGGCCAAGTAGTTGTCCCAATCCGTCCGGCTACCTTGTGATGCTTCTTTCCGCAGATAGTCGAGGGAGGACATCACCGCCAACTTTTCTCCAGCGGCCATTGCCAAAAATTGCTCGATGGAAAATCCCTCCCTTTTGCCCAAACTCTCGATTCCTTCTTTCAGTCCGTCTGGGAGTTGAATGCTGATCGTGCTCATGGTTTGTTTTGAAGAAGTTTCAAGAATTTTCCCGGAGTAATTGCCGAGATGCTAAGTTGCTCGTATCAAGAACAACCCGCACAATTCTCGGATACAGCGGTTCAGTCACGGTGTCGAGCTTCGCACTCCAAAATACTCAGTAGCCAATCTAAAATTCAAAATCCAACATCCGAAATTCAACACCCAGAATACCAAAAGGGTCGAGAGACCAGAATAATGAGGGGTTGACTTGTTGAAAAAACAATACATACTTTTCAACATGATTTGTGCAACGCCAAGCAAGCCCTTCCATCGCCAAATCCTCGCCCGGGTGGCGCGGAAGGGACGGGGTTGGGCCTTCACGCCCCATGATTTCTCGGATTTGGGAGATCCCCGCAGCGTCGGCATGGCGCTGACGCGGTTGGTTCGCCATGGAAAAATCCGCCGCATCGCGCGAGGCCTCTACGATTGCCCTCATCCACATCCAGTGCTGGGCCAAGCGGGAGCCACTTCGGATGCCGTGGTGGACGCCGTGGCCCGTGGCCGGCATCTCCGTCTTCTGCCATCGCCCCAAGTGGCGGCGAACCAACTCGGCCTTACAACCCAAGTGCCCTCACGGATTGTTTATCAAAGCGATGGCGCTCCCTCGAAGGTGGTTCTGGGTAAACGCCAAATCGAGTTCCGTCGCAACACGGGGCGCAACCTAGCCTTGGCGGGGCGGGCCAGTGGGCTCGTGGCCCAAGCCTTGAGGGATGTGGGGCAGGCCCATGTGACGCTGGAGACCATCAGGCACCTGCGCCAGCGACTCGATGCCGCCGCCAAGAAGCAACTCCAGGCCGACCTGCCGCTGGTGCCCGCATGGATGCGTCCCGTCTTTCAACAAATCACCCGTGACGATGGCTGAGGATCGCTATCTCTCATTAGGAGCGCGGGAGCGGTTGGAGTTGCTCGATGCCGCTTCGCGGCAGAGCGGCTTGGCTCCGGCCATTTTGGAGAAGGACTACTGGGTCTGCAAAACGCTGGATGTGCTCTTTGCCCTGCCGGAGCTGGGCAGCCATCTGGTTTTCAAGGGCGGCACCTCGCTCTCGAAGGTCTATGGCCTGATCGACCGCTTCTCGGAGGATGTGGACATCTCCTTCCACCGTGAGTTTCTTGGGTTCGGCGAGGAACTCGACCCCGAGGCTGCTACAGGCAAGGAACAATCCCGTCGCATCGAGGCTCTCCAGCAGGCTTGCCGGGATTGCATCCGGGAAAACCTGCTTCCGAGACTGTGCGAAGCGATCGCTGCGCTTTTGGGCGGAACTGAGGGTTGGTCACTGCAAATCGACCCACTCGACGCGCAAACATTACTGTTTCATTTCCCGCAGGCTGGCGGCCCCGGCCTCGCTTACATTGCCCCGTCGGTTCGCATTGAGTTGGGAGCCCGCTCCGACCACTGGCCGTCGGAAGAGCGAGAAATCTGCTCCTACCTTGGCGAAGCCTTTGGTGCCGCCATTGGAAAAGCCGCTGTCCGTTCCCTCGCCGCCGAGCGCACCTTCTGGGAAAAAGCCACTCTCCTGCACGCTGAGGCGCATCGGTCGGCGGACAAGCCTATGCCCGCTCGATACGCCAGGCATTATCACGATCTGGCCCGACTCGCCGAAAGCCCGGTCGCCGCGCGGGCCCTGGCCGATGTCGCACTTCGCGAACGCGTCGTCGCCCACAAGTCGGTTTACTTTCGATCCGGTTGGGCGCGATACGATTTGGCTCGGCCGGCGTCTTTCCGCCTTATTCCGCCAGAATCGCGCATTGCCTCATTGGAATTGGACCACCAATCAATGATCCCAATGTTTTTCAACCCGCCTCCACCCATCACCGAAGTGCTGGACACACTCGCAGACCTCGAAAACCGCATTAGAAGTCTGGCCTAAAAAAACGAGAGACCAGCCTCGAGCCCCCTTTTGTAGCGGCGTGTCTATGACCGCCGAATCCTCTCAGTGCCCGCAGAGCATCTCTCCAAGCGGGTTGGAGAACATTCCCTCCACTTTTTATCCGCTACACGCCACAGCGGCTTCGCCGCCTTTCAGGCTCTCAGATTTCAGCCTTTCAGCGTTTCCACCTTTTGACGCCGTAGGAGCGTAGCGCGAAGGCGGACTCGTCACTCGCCACTCGTGACAGAATTGAAGAACAGGGAATTTATTTCTAAAAAGGAAGCATTCTTTCCTTTGTGTATCCTGAAATTTTTTACAAACCATTCCTATGAATAATTTAAACCATTCCATATTTTTTGAAAAATCTCAAAACGGTATTGATAAACCATCATAGTGTGGTTGATTATCGGCTAATGATTACTCGAAATATTACTGCAAATTGCTCCGCTGCGCTTCTCGATACTCCCGTTTTGCTCCTGGCAGGAGCGCGACAAACGGGCAAGAGCACGCTTGCAAAGGAACTTGCTGGCTCGCTCTCCTTGGCGCGTTCTTTTTTAACTTTGGATGATCCCTCCACTTTGAGCGCCGCCAAGCGTTCGCCGGATTCTTTTTTGGAGGATGCAGGACCGCAATGCGTGATTGATGAGGTTCAACGCGCACCCGAGTTGTTT
>CANMQB010000078.1 GCA_947499885.1 Spartobacteria bacterium | reverse complement strand
CACTTTGGGAGCGCGGGCTTTTGCGGGTTTGTTTTTTCCAAGAACGACCTCGACAAGTTTCTTCGGCCAGCCTCCGATAGGCTCCCCAAGCCCCCCGGCGAGCATGTCTTTCACGGATTCGGGAAACGAAGTGCCCGGCTCGAGGTTGAGGACATCCGCCGGCCGGATGCCGCGAGTGAAGAGGAAGAGCGCCATGTCACCGACGACCTTGCTCGATGGCGTCACTTTCACAATGTCGCCGAAGAGTTCATTCACCTCGGCGTAGCAACGTGCGATTTCTGGCCAACGGCTGGCCAGCCCCATGCTCGCGGCTTGTTCTTTGAGATTGGTAAACTGGCCACCGGGCATCTCGTGGAGGTAAACCTCGGCACTTCCCGTCCTCGGCGACGTATCAAATGGAGCGTAAAATGTTCGGACCTGCTCCCAGTAATCGGCAAATTCATTGAGGGCGTCCAAATCCAGACCCGGATCGCGCGGCGTGTGACGCAGTGCAGCAACCAAGCTGTTGAGATTCGGTTGTGAGGTCGAGCCGGACATCGACGAGATCGCGGCATCCACGATGTCCACTCCCGCTTCGGCGGCCATGAGGATAGAGGCCGCGTTGACGCCGCTGGTGTCATGGGTGTGAAAATGCACAGGCATGCCGACTTCCTCACGGAGAGCCTTGATGAGCGCCCGCGCCGCAAAGGGACGGCAGAGTCCGGCCATATCCTTCACCGCAAGCATGTGCGCGCCCATTTTTTCCAGCTCCTTGGCGAGCCCGATATAGTATTTCAGCGAATACTTCGCGCGGGAGGGATCGAGAATATCACCCGTGTAGCAGAGCGTGCCCTCGCAGACGCCATTGGCCTTGCGAACGGCTTCCATCGCGGCGCGCATGTTCGGCAGGTCATTCAACGAATCGAAAATGCGGAAGATGTCCATGCCACAGGCGACGGCGTGTTGGATGAAGCCAGCGACGACATTCGGCGGGTAGTTGGAATAGCCCACGGCATTCGAACCACGCAGGAGCATCTGGAAGCAGACGTTGGGAATCCGCTCGCGCAAGTCGCGCAGGCGGTCCCAGGGATCCTCATGCAGAAACCGCATCGAGGCGTCGAAGGTCGCTCCGCCCCACATTTCCAAACTGAAAAGCCCCGACGCGCGGCGCGCGACAGAGTCGGCCACTGCAGCCATATCGTAAGTGCGCACGCGTGTGGCGAGGAGCGATTGATGCGCATCGCGGAACGTCGTATCCGTGAAAAGCAAGCGCTTCTGCTGGCGCGCCCAAGCGGCAAACTTCTCCGGTCCGAGCTGGAGCAAAAGCTGACGCGTGCCGTCGGGAGGCGCTTGTTTGCCATCATAGGCTGGACGCCGCGCCGCCTCCATCGGAACGGAAATCTGATGCCCCTTGGCTTGCGGATTTCCATTCACAATCACATCCGCAAGGAAGGAGAGCAGCCGTGAGGCACGATCGCGGCGCGGCTTGAAATCAAACAACGCCGGCGTGGTGTCGATGAGCGTGGTCGTGGCAGCGCCGGCTTGGAATGACTCGTTTTGAATCACATTTTCCAAGAAGGGAATATTCGTCTTCACACCCCGAATGCGAAATTCGCGCAAAGCACGGAGCATCCTCTGGAGCGCCATGGGAAACGTCTGACCCGAGGTGGTGATCTTTGTGAGGAGCGAGTCATAGAAAGGCGTGATGACGCTGCCTGTCGTGCCCATACCAGAGTCGAGGCGAACCCCAAAACCCGCCGCGCTTCGATAGGTGATGATCTTGCCGTAGTTCGGCATGAATTTGTTCGCTGGATCCTCGGTGGTGACTCGGCACTGCACGGCATATCCATTGCACGGGATATCCGGCTGCGGCGGCAGAGCCAACTCAGGGCCATGCAGTGAGGCGCCAGCTGCAACAAGAATCTGGGAGCGTACGAGGTCAATGCCGGTGATTTGCTCCGTGACCGTGTGCTCGACCTGAATGCGGGGGTTCATCTCGATGAAGAACCACTCTTTTTTATTCACGTCGTAGAGGAACTCGATCGTGCCGGCATTGTTGTAGCCAACGCCCTGCGCCAACCGCACAGCGGCATCGCAAAGATCCCGGCGCACGCCCTCGTCGAGCGCGACAGATGGCGCGATCTCGATCACCTTCTGGTGCCGCCGCTGCACCGAGCAGTCCCGGTCGTGCAGGTGGAGCACATTCCCGTGGCGGTCGCCCAAAATCTGCACCTCGATATGCTTCGCCCGCGGAATGTATTTTTCGAGGAATACCGCAGAATTTCCAAAAGCCCGCTCGGCCTCGCCCTGTGCCTCATCCAGAAGGTCGGCCAAATCCTCGCTCCGCGTCACAACTCGCATCCCACGACCGCCTCCCCCAAAGGCAGCTTTGATGATCAGCGGAAACCCGATCCCCTTCGCGATACGCAAAGCTTCCCCACGCTCAGTGATGGAATCTTCCGTGCCGGGCAACGTTGGCACATTCAACTTCTGAGCCAGTGCGCGCGCAGCCGTCTTGTCGCCCATCGTATCTAAAAGCTCCGCATCAGGTCCCACAAAAGTCATGCCGGCATCCACACATGCCCTGGCAAATGCTGCATTCTCAGACAAAAATCCGTACCCCGGATGGATCATGTCCACGCCATGTTCCCGCGCTAAACTGATGATCCCATCAATATCCAAATACGCCCCCACGGGTCCCTTACCCTCACCCACCAAATAGGCCTCATCGGCTTTGAAGCGGTGCATTGTATGCCGGTCTTCCTGTGCATAGATGGCCACAGTGCGCATGCCCAACTCGGTCGCAGCCCGAAAAACCCGAATCGCGATTTCACTGCGATTCGCTGCAAGAAGTTTTTTACCAGCGACCGATACCTGCTGGATGGACGATGAAGACAACGGCGAGGAGGAGGATTTCATGAGAATAAGCTCAGCCGTGTCTTATAAAACCCAGAGGCCGCATTGGCAATCTTTCGGAGCGCGTATTGACACGCTTACTGTGGTAACTAATGTTATGCCATGATCGCTCAATCCAAAGTTCGCAAAATCGGTAATTCTCTCGGCGTGGTTCTTCCCAAAGAAGCCCTCCAACAACTCAATGCCAAGGAAGGCACGATCCTCTATTTCACGGAATCCCCCGAGAGTTCCCTTCGCGTCACACCGGAGAGTCTAGGGTTTGAACAATTCATGCAAGTCGCCGAAAAAGGCATGCAAAAATATCGCAACGCACTTCGGGAGCTTGCTAAATGAACGAGCCGACTTGGATTTCAAAAGAAGTACTTCTTGCAGTGCATTCCGAATTGCTCAACCGCTTCGGAGGATTGTCAGGAACCAGGGACGAAGGCTTGCTGGATTCCGCTCTCAACAGGCCCAAGCACCTTTTCTCCTACGGCCGACCCACTCTCTTTGAGATGGCTGCTGCCTATTCGCATGGGATTGTCAAAAACCATCCTTTTCTCGATGGAAACAAGCGCACAGGCTTCATGTCAGCCTACATTTTTCTTGGAGTGAATGGATGGTCTCTCCAAGCTCCCGAAGAAGAAGCCGTCCTTGAAACCCTAGCCCTCGCCGCTGGGGAAACTTCCGAAGAAGCCTACGCGGCTTGGCTGGAACGCACGTCGGTCGCCGCAAATTGATCCCGCCCGATCTTTTTTCCGTTACCCACCACAACTACCCTCCTCTTTGCTGGCGAGGGAGTTCACCATCAGAGACTTGGCTCTCTCGACGCAGTAAACGCAAACTACTGACTTGAAAATGCATAGACTGTTGTGTGGTCGTAGACTTCACCCGGCCGGAGAATGATGTCGCCGAGTTCCGGCGTGTGTACCGCGCCAGGGCAGCCTTGGCACTCGAGGCAAAAGCCTGCATGTTTGACGTAGGAGATACCGGATTTCCCGATGAGGGTGCCGTCCAAAATCGCGGCGCTGTAGATCTGAACGGTCTCTTGCGTGGTGAAAGTCGTCATGGTGAGACCGCTTGCCGGATGACTTAAAATGGCGGTCCGTACGAGCTCGCCTTTGCGGGAACGCCGGATGAAATAGTTGTCGCCATGATTGTTTAAAAGCAGGGGAATCGCCTCGGCTAAGAGACGGGGTTGGTTGAAATCATTGCCCTGCCGAGTCACTGGCACGCGATGACCGAGCAATGTCATGGACTCGTCTGTGGCGGCAATTTCATCCGAAAAAACCTCCAGGACTTGGTTTTCAATCGTACCGCTGCCTTCACCAGCGAGATTAAAATAGGCATGGTTCGTTAGACTTAGCGGCGTGGCTTGATCGGTCTCAGCTTCGTAGCGAATGCGAAATTCTTGGTTTTGATTGACCGAATAAGTCACCACCACTCGCACGTTTCCAGGATATCCCTCCTCACCATCTGGACTCAGATAACTCAAGCGCAGCATGGCCTCGTGGGCGGTTGAAGACGGCTCTGGTTGCCAGAATTGCTTATGAAACCCTGAGGGCCCGCCATGGAGGTGGTTCGGAGCATCATTCGCAGCGAGTGGGAATTCACGGCCATCGAGGTGAAATCTTGCTCCGCTGATCCGCCCCGCGACGCGACCCACGAGGGTTCCAAAAAGGGGATGCGGTTCCAGGTAATCCTTGAGCTTGTCGAAACCAAGTACGACATCGACTTGGGATTGATCAGCCCGCGTCACTCGGATCGCGGTAATAATGCCGCCATAGTTCGTGATATCGCACGATAGGCCACATTCCATTCGAAAGGGTGAACAACTCGACCTCGCGCCCATCGGGAAGTTTGCCGAAAGGGCGTCGAACTATAGAGCAAAGTGACATCATTTTAAAAAACAATTTTCATCAGTAAACGGAACTTCCTTTATATTACTCTAAAAAATTTTCACATGGAAAGGGTTGAGATCGAAATTTCGATATACTCGCACTCAATTTCAGGTGGCTGAAACAGGCAGAGAAAACTCAGCAGCTGTTTATATTTAGTTGTGTATAAGCGACTCTGCATCAGATCCGAATTATTCCAATTTCAGTTTTGGTTCCCCTTATTAACACTCCGCGTCAAGAGTCTTTGTGATAAAAAGGTTCCCGAAAGTTTGTTAAACAAGATACCCGTGAAACCCTTTGAACACCGGTTTTCGCGGCGTTCTTTTCTTTTTGTCAAAACAACAGCATAAAACTCAAATGTCCCGGCCTTGCCAGTGCGCGTTGCCGGAAAAGTCGCGTTATAGGCTTGACACGGCTTTGACTTTTTTGAAAGAGTAGGAGCGTTATTTTTTTTGTCAAAACGAGCGGAATGAGATTTAGTCTTGAAGCTAGGTTGGATAATTAGCAACTTACACGTGTGCTAAACCAGTAAACAAGATTTCTACGACCCTCGCAGCATTCAGTATTAAAGCATTGGATAATATCATTTAACGCGTCCCTAGCTCAATGGTAGAGCAGTTGACTCTTAATCAATTGGTTCCGGGTTCGAGTCCCGGGGGGCGCACTTCTTCTTGGAGCCCGTGCGATCTGCGCGGGGAGGGTTTTTTGAGCGATTGGGAACGCGCTCGGTTATCGTTTTTTCAAAGAACTAGCTTGCCAAATTTGTAAGTCTCATCCACTTTTCTCGCCCTTGAAATGAAAAGGCGGATTGCCGATGGTGGGGCGAGCGCTTTATGCAAAATTCCCAATCATGTCCAAATCCCTTGTTATTGCCGAGAAGCCTTCTGTAGCCCGCGACCTTGCAAAGTGCCTCGGCAAATTCACGAGTAAGGATGATTTTTTTGAAAACGATTCTTTAGTAATTACTTCCGCAGTAGGCCACCTCGTCGAGCTTTGCCTGCCGAACGAGATGGATAAAAAGCGAGGCAAATGGAGTTTTTCAAACCTCCCGATCGTTCCCGACTACTTCGACCTCAAGCCCATCGAGAAAACCGCCTCGCGACTAAACTTGATCAAACGCCTTCTGAAACGTGCGGACATCACGGACGTGGTCAATGCTTGCGACGCCGGACGCGAGGGGGAGTTGATTTTTCACTACATCATCCAGCTTGCGAATTCAAAAAAACCGACACGACGCTTGTGGCTGCAGAGCATGACGCCTGAAGCAATCCGCGAGGGCTTTGCCAACTTGCGCGCCGGAAAAGACATGATGCCACTCGCCGACGCCGCCGTCTGCCGCAGTGAAAGTGACTGGCTTGTAGGCATCAATGCAACGCGCGCAATGACGGCCTTTAATTCCAAGGGTGGTGGTTTCCAACTCACTCCCGTGGGCCGAGTGCAGACGCCGACGCTTGCGATCTTGGCAGAGCGTGAGGAAAAAATCCGAGCTTTCAAGCCGCGCCCTTACTTCGAAGTCTATGGTGACTTTGGCGTCAGCGCCGGCTCATATCGCGGACGCTGGTTCAGCGAGAA
Organism: Spartobacteria bacterium; assembly: GCA_947499885.1. Taxonomy (GTDB): domain Bacteria; phylum Verrucomicrobiota; class Verrucomicrobiia; order Chthoniobacterales; family Terrimicrobiaceae; genus UBA967. Next base: position 3,880 of record CANMQB010000078.1, on the reverse strand, counting down.
TTTCAAAAAAGGCGACGATGAGGATGCGAAAGCCGAGCGCATCTGGGATCGAGCCACCGCCGAGGGCATCGTCGCAAAATGCGAAGGCCAACCAGGCGTGATCACAGAGGAAAAAAAGCCCACCTCGCAAGTCGCCCCACAACTTTACGATCTCACGACACTCCAGCGCGAGGCAAACTCCCGCTTCGGCCTGAGCGCGAAACGCACGCTCCAAATCGCCCAAGCCCTCTACGAGAAACACAAAGTCCTCACCTACCCGCGAACCGACTCGCGCTACCTGCCGGACGACAACCTGCCGAATGTCAAAAAAATCCTCTCGGGGATTGAGCCACAAGACCTCGCACAACACGCCCGCCACGCGCTTGAGAAAGGCTGGATCGGCCTGAACCGCCGCGTCTTCAATTCGGCAAAAGTCACGGACCACTTTGCCATCATCCCGACCGGGGTTTCGCCCAAGGCGCTCGATGATTTCGAGCTGAAAGTTTACGACATGGTCGCCCGCCGCTTCGTCGCCGCATTCTATCCTGCCGCGAAATTCGAAGTCACCACGCGCATCACTCGCGTCCTTCAAGAAGCCTTCAAAACCGACGGAAAAATCCTCACCGATCCAGGCTGGCTCGCCGTTTATGGCAAGGAGGCCGCTGGTGATGAAGACCAGACCGTCGTGGCGATCAAAACCGGCGAATCCGCCAAGACCGAGGCGCTGGAGGTGAAAGAAAACGAAACCCGCCCGCCCGCTCGCTTCACCGAGGCGACGCTTCTTTCCGCCATGGAAAGCGCCGGGAAGCTCGTGGACGACGAAGAGCTCCGCGAGGCCATGTCGCAGCGTGGACTCGGCACACCCGCCACACGCGCTCAAACAATCGAAGGCCTCATTCTCGATGGCTACCTGCTCCGCCAAGGCCGCGACATCATCGTGACCTCCAAAGGCCTCGCCCTCATCACGCTCCTGCGCGGACTCGGCGTCCAATCCCTCACATCGCCCGAAATGACTGGTGAGTGGGAATTCAAATTGAAGCAAATGGAAGGCGGCGGACTCGACCGTGGACGCTTTATGGAGGAAATCCGCGCCTACACCACCGACATCGTGGAGAAGGCGAAAAACTTTCAGGGCGACACGATCGAAGGGAATTTCCAAGACATCGGTGTCACCTGCCCGAAATGCAGCAACATGGGGTTCAAAGAATCCTTCAAAGCCTTTGAGTGTAAAACAGAAGGTTGCGGAGCCATCGTTTGGAAAAACATGTCCGGGCGCAACCTCGAGCGCGATGAAGTGGAAAAACTGCTCACCGAAGGCCGCGTCGGCCCGCTAGAAGGCTTCCGTAGCAAGATGGGTCGCCCCTTCTCCGCCATGGTGCAATTCGACAAAACCGAGGGCAAACAATCCTTCGACTTCGGCGAAAATCCCGACTCGGCCGCCAAAATCAATTTCGCCGAGCTCCCGAGCATCGGCACCTGCCCCGCCTGCAAAACCGGCACGATCCACGATACCGGCACGGCTTGGCAGTGCTCGAATGTCGGAAAATGCAAATTCCGAATGGGAAAATCCCTTTGCCAAAAAGAAATCCCTCGCGAACAAGTCGAAAAAATCATCACCCAAGGCAAAACCGACCTCATCCCTCGCTTCATCTCGAAAAAAGGCCGCCCCTTCTCAGCCTACCTCAAACTCGAGGACGGCAAGGTGACCTTTGAATTCGAACCGCGCGAGAAGAAAGCCCCCTCCACGAAGAAACCCAGCACACGGAAAAAAGCGGCTACCGGGAAAGCCGCTTGATTTGGCAAAAGCTCCAGGAATTTTTCAAAAACGAGACGCACTTCTCACCGCAGAAGCTTCTCTTTTAAATCTGCCGGCATAGTGGTGGAGGAAATCACAAACGCGCGCGCGGCATTTGGATCGATTTTTTTCCAATCGGAAACGATGCGGTTGAGCGAGCTGCTGAGTTTTGAGGGGTCCGAAATACGGGAGGCCCATTGGGCAGCCGCGCTGGGGTTGGCCCTTGCCATCTCCACACTGAAAGCCGCCGTGGCGACATCCCTCGCAGGCACATCCTGAATCGAGCTAATCCACTGGGCAGCTTTTGTGGGATTGGTTTGCCCCCATGAAGTGGAGACCGCCGAGAGGGCTTTGTTTCGGAGCGCCGTGTCGGTGATGGAGGATGCCCAACCCGCAGCAGAACCGGGATCAAATGCCGCCCAGCGCGATGAAACGCTCCCGACCAAAGAAGAGGCGTGCAACTTGGCTTGGTCGGTTGAGAGCCAGTTTGCCGCAGCGACAGGATCCATGCTTGCAAACCTCTGCATCGCCGATTGAACAAAACCGGACCGCAATCCGGCATCGGAAATCGTCTGAGCGTAATCAATCGCCGCACCTGGATCCCTTGAAACCCAGTTTCCAGCGAGCTGGCGCAAAGCGTCACTGCGCAAAACCGGTGAATTTTGCTGCATGATCCAAGCTGCTGTGGCGGCAGGATCAGTTCCCGACCACAAGTTCACAATTTCGCGGGCCGCAGCGGATTGGACCGCCCCGGAAAGTCCGCTCACCCATTGCAGAGCCGCATTGAGGTTTCCTTTGGCAAAATTCCTGGCAACGGCAGATGAAGCCACAGTCTGAGCTGATCCCATCGGAAGGGAATCAATCGCCCCTGCCGCCTGGGCGGGATTGGTGGATGACCAGGTATTAAAAATCTGACCCAGCGCGGTATCCCTCGCGAGGGGAGAATCCAAGGCCGCCGCCCATTGAGATGCTGCTGAGGGATCCGTTTTTGCCCAAGCCGTGGCCGCAGCAGCAAGAAGGCGAGGATTGGCACCTTGGGCCACAGCATCTGCCGCATACTCGGCAGCACCGATCGGATCAAGTTTCGACCAACGATTTACCAGAAATTGCTCCAACTCCTCCGTGGAGGATGTCGCCAGCGCCCCATCCAATTCTTGTATGCGGCCTAGAATCTCCGGCAGCGTGAGTTTATCGATCACAGCCGAGAGACTCGGAGGCGAGGCCGCCTTCATCGCCGCTTTTTTCGACTTGGCCTGCGGCGTGGGCGTCAATGCCACCAACGGCTTAAACCCAGCCCCACTCTCAGCCAACGCTTCCGCCCCGCTCGGCTCGGAGGCTGGCAGCTCTTGCAAAGAGGATTTAAAAAACGGAACCCCCAACAGATAGCCACCACAAAACCCAGCAGCGCAAAATAAAACAAAGACAATCGACTTTTTCATGGGGCGGGGAAGAGAAACCTCAGGACAATTCAAACGTGGAAGTCATGGATTTTCAAGGGGAAAATACGCCAAATCTCACCTCGAGCAAGCCACAGACTCATTAGCTTGACAATCGGGCATCATTTTCTAATGTGCGCCACCTTATGCGACGGCTTATCTCTATTTCAGTGCTTTTAAACATGCTTTGCTGGCCATTATTTGCTGCCATTGACTCAGGGGGCGGAAAATCAGCACTCGGAAGCGGCTTAAACCACTCGACAATCGGCGCATCTTTTGATGCAGGCGCAACCACGATGGGTTTCATGGAGATTCTTTATCCGCCAACTCCGGCGCTCGATCCCAACACGGATGCCGACACAAACGGATTGGCCGATGCTTGGGAGCGCCAGCATTTTGGCGGTCTCGGTACAACAGGCGCCGCTGATGCCGATGCAGACGGCACAACGAACCTCATGGAGTATCTGGCAGGGACCGATCCCAACTCAGCAGCTTCGGTTTTCCAGCCAAACTCGCTCCTCGCCAACGGTAAGTTCATCATCACCGTGCCAACAGTTTCCGGACGAAGCTATCGCATGTGGGGAACAGCTAATTTGCAAGGCTCATGGACCGAGCACGACACGATTGCGGGCGATGGCTCCATCGTGCAGTGGGAGTATGCACTTGGAGC
>CANMQB010000077.1 GCA_947499885.1 Spartobacteria bacterium | reverse complement strand
GCTGTGAAGGCAAGAAAAGCGAATGCGGGGAAATTTCGGAATGTGGGTTTCACATCTGCCCAACGCGCAACCAAGCGAGGCAAGAAAGCGATCGACTTCATATCTGGTGATGGTGCGAGTGCACAAATGGAAGTAAGTAAGAGCAACCCAATGAATGCTCCGCCGACGAGGCAGAGAATGGAAACTCGATGAATAGAGCGTTGCGACACGAGGAAAATCTATACCTCAGGTGACCCGCTAAAGCTCACTAAAAAGAACAAAATGGTTGCCGTTTTTATTTGTTCCACGTAAGGTAGGAAAGTGCCCCGCCGATTCAAAATTTTAAAATCGGTTTTATGCAGAACGATCTTCTTCTGCGCATTGATTGTGGTGACGCATCCATCTGCCGCCCAGTCGAACTTCGCTTGGAACGGGTCGCTAGGAGGAAATTGGACAGATAATAACTGGAGTCCATCGGCTCCAGTGGGCGGGCCAAGCGGAAATGGAACGGCTGTTTTTTTTGACAACACCACCTCGTCTAACTGCGACATAGTTCTTTCGGGGGCTAACCCCACGATTAGTTCCTTAACGGCCAACAGCGCATTGGGCGCGGCGGTGAGAATTGGCAATAGCACGAATTCTGCTCTCGGCGGTGCGCTCACCTTGCAAGCGGAAAGTTCACCGATCTTGAGTGTGACTGGAAATAGTTCGTCTAGACTTGCGATTTTCGCGGAGTTAATAGGAACACAGGGCTTTACGAAGACAGGAGCAGGCGTTTTAAACTTTAATACGAATACTCTGGATATGAATAATCTATCCGGAAACGTGATCATCCAAGAAGGCACCGTTTGGATCAATCAGGCTGGCAATCTCGGAACTGGCAATCTGACCTTTGCAGGGAATTCCAGCTTGCAAATGCGAGGAAATTTCACGACGAGCTTCGCTGAAAGTCGCGCCATCACGATTCAGAGTGGAGTCACCGCGACGTTTTCCAACCTGAGTTCTTCTGCTGGGATGGATTTCAACGGACCACTCACCGGGTCTGGAACCTTGGCATTCAGTACTGGCAATTTTATGCTGAACGGAACAAGCGACCTCACTGGATCTACGCTCATTCAGAGCGGTACCGTGACCCTTGGTGCAAACGGTCTCCTTTCCTCGGGAAACCTCACTATGAGCGCCGGCACGTTAAACCTGGGCAACAAAACGCAGTCGGTGTCCTCTTTTGCAACAACAGTGGGAGGCAGCGGTGATTTAGCAATCACTGCGGGAAACTTTGTGATTGATAGTACCAGCAATACCACCATCGGCGGTCGGGCCAACGGTGGGAACATCACTTTCTCTGGCTTGAATTCCTTCACATACAATGGGGCCACTAGCAACTTCACCTTCCAATCTGGATCGCTGAGCGCAACAAATGCCAACGCGCTTGTTCTTTCAACAAATGGAACGAATACGATCGTAGCCAATCAGACCCTGTTCGGAAGTTCATCCACCGCTAATGGAACCAATTCGCTGAACATCACACTCGGAAAAACAAACAACATTTTTTCAGAGACATTTGCTGTCGGATATTCAAGCTCAAATGATACAGCATCAACCGCCAGCGTACTTTTTCAGGCTCTTGCTACCAATGCCACATTAAAACTGAGAGGCGTAAACGGGACGAGTGCCCTCACGAACTGGACGATTGGACAAACTCAGGGGGCCACGAAATCTGGCAGTGGCACCGTAAATTTGGAGGGAGGAACTCTGGATGCCCTCGTCACAAATCTCACAATCGGGAAACATAGTACCACTGCAGCCGTTGTGGACACTTCCGCACTCACGATTTCCTCAGGTTCACTCACCGCCGAATCCCTCATTCTTGGCGAAAAAATCGGCGAGGGATCGATGATGCTCAACTCCACACTCACCCAAACGGGCGGAGACGTGCATGCGCGAAGCCTAATGCTCGGGAAAGGAGGAAACTCCACCTCCGCACAGTTCCTTGCCAATTATAACCTTACAGGAGGAACTCTCTACGCAGAGACCATCAGTGCTGGGTCGGGTGTTTTTAATAACTCCACCTCCACCCGAAATCTCAATATTGGCAGCGGGACATTACGTCATGAGGTGGGGGCAAATCTCCTCATCACCGGGGCCGATGCCACTGCGGGAGGCCGTGTGAATCTCAACATAACGGGAGCAGCGATTTTCGACGTCGACGAGGGAAGAAATATCACTCTTGGGTCGAACACACTCTTGGCAGGCAGTGGAAATTTTTCTAAAAATGGAATGGGCGATCTGATCTTAAGCAGCAATCTGACACAAACCTACTCCGGCACAGCGAGTATCAATGCAGGTCGTTTACTGGTTAATTCTAACAATATGACTGCCGCCACGATTCACATCAACGGTGGGACCTTGCTTGGCAATACAACGGTGGGGGGGATACGCGTCAGCAGCGATACCATTTTTGACATCGGAGCAGGTCAACGAATCACTGCCAATACCACATTTTCCGGCAGCGGATTGTTCTCTAAAAATGGCTCTGGGGAACTTGCCATAGGAAGTGGAGCTGCCTTGGCATATAATGGCACCGCTACTATCAATGCGGGTCGGTTCACTGTGAATGGAAGTATGGTGGGCGCCTCGATTAATATGAATGGCGGCACGCTTGCGGGCAACTCTACAGTCGGGGCCGTCGCCGTTAGTCAGGATTCCACGTTTAACGTCTCATCAAACCAATCCCTCACAGCCAACTCGACATTTTCAGGAAGCGCAAACTTTTCGAAGACGGGGAATGGATCGCTCACCATCAATCTCGGTTCAGCCTACGCGGGCACAGGCACAATTTCGGCAGGAAACCTGACAGTTCGATCAAGTATGACTGGCGCCACTTTCAATCTGGCTGGAGGGGCTTTGGGGGGAAATGGTACCATTGGATCGGTGAATGTGACTGGCAACTCCACATTCAACGTGGCGACCCTAGACCGTTTAGTGCTTGGAACGGGAGCAACGCTCAGTGGCAGCGCCAACCTCATTAAAAGTGGCAACGGAACTCTTGTGATGAATAGCAGCGGCAACCAGAGCTTCACAGGGACTACAGCACTCAATGCGGGAAATTATATTGTTAATTCCAACATGACGAGCGCCGGAACTACCACCGTGAATGCCACTGGGGCGACTCTTAGCGGGACGGGAACTCTTGGAAATGTGACGCTCTCGAGAGGAATGCTGGCTCCGGGTGATGGCGACTTAGGCACTCTCAGCATGAAGACTTTCACCTGGAATTCCTCTACTGCCTTGTCATTCGATCTTTCGTCAAACTCTTCGCTTTCCGATAAGATCGTAATGAGCGGCAACTTTACCAAAAGTGGCTCAAGCAACTTTACTTTCAGTTTTCTAGGGGGGAAATCCGAGACAACTTACTCACTTGCGTCTTGGTCAGGAAGCACGACTTTTGTCGCTGCGAATTTCTCATCTTCAGGACAACTAGGCACCTTTGCAATCTCTTCTAACGAATTGCTTTTCACAACCGTACCCGAACCCCGCACGGTTGCTCTCATTTTCATTGCCGGGGTTGCGCTACTCTATTGCAAGAGGAAGCGCAAATTACTGATCTCTCCAAATCCTGGAAAGTAGAGATTCAGTAGGAGAAAATCACATCTTGGTGGAGATTTGGGCGTTCTTAAGAGAAAGCAACTCTCTTTTTATGAGCATTTCGTACCAGAAAATTCTTTTGCAATACTCCAGAGATGCGCGCCCGTCAATCCATCCTCCCTTGAGAAAATACGAATAAAAAAAGCGAAAATAGGGCCAGCCGGGAAGGATACCAAAAAACTGTTTGATTGCGGGATTTCTTTTAGTGGCATGCTTGGAGAAGATTTGCATGAAGCGTAATGGAGATTTTGTACGCTCGATCGCTTCCAATTTTGCATAGCGCCTGTGACGTTCTTCCCAAGCGTGCCAACCGGCCCTGAAAGGGAAGTGAAGATAAGGCTCCCGTAGATACTCGATGCGCCCTTGGACAGGTCCTTCCTTCTGTCCGTGACCCACATCGATGAATCGCGCTCGACCCTTTCGAAGGACACGAAACTGCCATTTGGGAAAATTATCGGAGCGCTTCAGCCATGTCTCACCAAGCATCATTTTCCAACAGCAATAAAAGCCGGCGCACTCAGATTCTGCATTTTGGATTGCATCGAGAAGGGTTTCTTGGAACGCAGGCGTTGCTCGCTCGTCAGCATCAAGAAAAAGAATCCAATCATACTTAATGGGGCAATGATCGATCGACCAATTGCGTTGGTCTCCAAAACTCTGAAAGGGATGAATAGACAGCGTGGTTTGATACCTTCTCGCAATCTTAAGCGTTTGATCCGTGCTGCCAGAATCACAAATGTGAATGTCATCGCACCAACTCAGGGAGTCCAGGCAGCCTGGCAAGTCCTGCTCCTCATTTTTAGTCAGTATAATGGCGGAAACCATTCTTTATTTTTGTAACAAACTACTCGCTAAATTTTTTGAAAAACCCAGATCATGGAATTCCAAAGGTAAGGGGCGCGACCAGCTCCTCGGAATTGAACGGCTCGAAAAGAGTCCTTCTCAAACAAAGAGCGCAAGGTACTAGAGGACCAGAATTTTATGTGACCGCCGACTCTCTCCGGGTGGTGATGGAAATCCCACTTGTTAAAAAGCGCTAGGGCAAGATTTTTCAGGTAGCCATGATAGGGTGTCGAGATGATAACGTGTCCGCCTGGCTTGAGGACGTTTCGGGCAGTTTCTACCAAAAGCTGTGGATTAAAAAGATGCTCAACCACCTCTAGACAAATGATCAGATCGAAGTGGTTCTTCCACTCTGCAGGCAGATCGTCCCCCACCCCAAACTGCCGCACATCAGCTCCGGATACCTGCTTGGCGATACGAAATCCATCTGTATCCGGCTCTATGGCAGACACCTGCCAGCCTTGGCGCACCCAGCTCGGCAGGAGGGCTCCGTTGCCCGTCCCCACATCCAGCACCGATTCAGGTTTTAAAATTTCAGCCAGGGAAAGCACGGCTGGCTCAAGGTAACCTTGGCTGCAGGATTGTTGGTTGTTGTGCCATCCATAGCGTTCTGCAATTGGCTGTTTCATAAGGTGCTATTTGAAATCCGAGTTCTTTCTTTGAGTGGTTGACACGGGTGTCCCGCGCAAACCATCCAATCGGGCATGTCTTTGGTTACTACCGACCTTGCCCCGATTACGGTCCCCTCCCCAATTCGCACGCCGGGATGGACAAAGGCTTCGGCGGCGATCCAAGCATGATCCCCAATCGTGATTGGGGATGTCACAAGTGGAAATCCTGCTCTTTCATAGTCGTGCGAACCGGTGCAGAGATGGGCTCCTTGGGAAATCACAACACGATTGCCGAGTGTGATTTTGCCTTGAGAATACAGCACACAACCATCTGCACATCCGGACTCGTTTCCAACGACCAGGTTCCAGGGGGCCCAAATCTTTACCCCGGGATAAATGTTCGCGGCGCAACCGATTTGAGCCCCAAATAAGCGAAGTAAAAAGCGGCGCCATGCATGGAACGGGCGCGGGCTCCAACGGAAAAGTGTGGATTGGACAAGATTCCAGGCCGCCCGGGCGAGGCGATTGGAAAGGGGAAAACTTGGGCCGGTCAGCGTATCAATATTTATCGGCATAGGGAAGATTCCTCAAAAAATGCGCTCATTTTTTGCGTGGCCGAGTGAATGCAAAAATGTTTGCTGAAGCAATCACGAAAGCGGGTTGTGTGCGGTTCGGGAGGCTGATTTTTTTGGGCCATGAGGAGTTTGATCGTCCCTTCTAAAGAATCAGGGGCCACAAAGCCGGCGCCGTCCTTCTCGATCTCTCTCCAGATGTTTACTTTGTCGGAGATCAAAACCGGTTTGTTGCAAGCCAAAGCCTCGACGACGGCGATGCCAAAATTTTCTTGGTGCGAGGGAAGAATAAATGCCTGGCAACCGTGTAGGGCGCCCCATTTCGCATCGCCCTCCAGCATATCGAGTGCGTGAACTCTGGCTGGCTGTGGCAAGCTCGCCTTGAGTTCTCGCCCGTAGTTTGAATCCCAGCCTGGACCTGCAATGACTAAGTCCGGGAAGACCGTTGTTTTGAGACTCTCGGTCTTTAGAACCGCCTCATAGGCTTGAATGAGCAGGTCAACGCCTTTCTTGGGGTGAATCCGGCCGAGAAAAAGAAAATAGGGTTTGGATCGGAGTTCTGGACATTTCGAATGAAAAGCTGCGTGCATCCGAGAGTTGAAAACCGGAGGTTCAGCAATCCCATAGCCTATATTGACTTCCCGCTTGGGTCGATAGCCTCGAAATGTACCCCTCGCGAGCCGCAGCTCCTCCTCGCAGGTAAAAAGGAGGGCATTCGAGCTATTCACCACATGGCGCTCGAAAAAACTCCAATAAATCGAATTACGAAACGCTTTGAGCCGACGAGAAGGGTCGCGTTGAAACCATGGATCCAACATCCCATGTGGCATCACATAGAGAAGCGGCTCGCGCCCCGCGAGCAGCTTTGTGCGAGAGGCTTTGAGATTTCGCAAGGATCGCAAAGTGGCTTGAGAAGGCCACTGCCAGAGCCCATGAACGATCACAGCGTCGAATCTCGGCAAATTGTGCCCTAGCCAGCTCTGCAAGTGAGCGGAGTAGGCATAGGAAAATTTCCCGGGACCCACTGCGTGCACGGGAAAGGGGTCACTTCCAATCCAAGAAGCCTGCTCGGAATCACAGCATACGACTTCATTTGCAATCCCTAGATTGAGTAGGGACGGAATCGAGTGGCGAATCCCCTGCGCAGGTCCCCCGTGAGCTGGGTTCATGCTGGAAATGACGCGGAGAATATTCAATTTTTTAGATTCCCTCAACGATTAAGGGTCTCATTCGAAAATAGAAAAACATCTTCGGCTCCCGAATTACGAATTGGAACTCTCAAAAGCCCGAATGGCTGAACAGCTTTTTCAAAGGCTTCAATCCCCTGCCCTCCATTGTCATGCACTTCTATGATAAGAAATCGACAATCCCGAAGTCTGGTGCATTTCCCAGATTTTAGTACATCCCACTCAGCACCTTCTATATCCATCTTGATCAGATCGATAGTCTGACCGTTAAACTCTGAATCGAGTAATTCATCTAACGTGAGCATCGGCACCGAAAAAGCGCAGTCGCTCGCCTTCGATACCATTTTTATGTGATCGCCCGTGCCTCCAGAAGAAAATGGCACAGTGAGATTCATGGAGCAGCCCCCGATTGCTGCGTTTAAGGGAACCGCTTTGGGTCCAAAATTGGTGAGAAGATTTAAGCGCATGCGGGAATAAGTGAGTGGATTCATTTCGACGGCTGTGATTTTCTTTATTGGCGTCTTTCTCGCGGCGAAAATTAAAGAAAACCCGCCCGCGTTGGCTCCCACATCCACCACGCACAAGGACGACTGCGCTTTGAAAAGACCAGTTGCTTGAAGAAAAGGTTCATACATTCCCTCAATTAAGCAGGGACGAAGCCCGCACTCGTCGCCGCCTTGCTGGTCCGCGACGAACTGAACTTCCCCGAGCCGGTGTGCAACAAATCGCGATTTACGAAAAAAGAGCCGCGACAGGATCAGTTGAAGCGAATTTTCAAAATGCAAACAGGTGGAAAGGCCCTCTAATTTAGTTCTAAACGACATAAAGATAGTTTTTTGTAAAGATTTCAGTTATTTTCCCGAATAGTGACCGAAGACGACAAGTTGCCATAATCTTGTCCAGTGAAGGCTTCTTTTTTCAAATCCCTGCACAGCAAATTCCAAAAATGTGCGATCGAGTTGCTGGCGGGCCAACTCGATGCCTTGGCGACAGAAATCTCTGAGGGGCCCGCGCATCCAGGCATCCATCGGGAGAGCAAAGCCCTGTTTTGGACGATTCCAGACTTCCTGAGGCAGAATATCTGCAAAGGCGTCAATGAGCAAGCGCTTCGGCGGCTTGCCGCGTTTCCATTGTTCGGGGAGAGCCAAGACAAACTCCACAAGGCGGTGATCCAAGAAAGGCACCCTCAACTCCAAGCCGACGGCCATACTCATCTGGTCACTGTCACGCAGCAACATAGGTTCCATGTAGCCAAGTATCTCTGCCTGTGTGATAGCCTGAATGGTGTCTAAAAAACTCTCCGGAGGCTTGGGCCAGGCCACCGAGGCCTCTAAGCCAGCCAATTTGAGATGCCTGTTGCTCCACCAACGCCGACGGAGCAAGGCTAGTGTGAAAGCATCGAAAGAAGGCGCTCCTTCAAACTTCTCACGAACTCCCAAGGGAGAAAATCTCACTAAGCTCCGCGCCAGTGTGGGAGGAATTTTCCCGAGAAAACTGAGACGAGGAATTTCCCAAAAACTCGGATAGCCACAAAAAAGCTCATCGCCACCAAGCCCAGAGAGTGCAACCTTCAGCCCAGCCTGCCGGACGGCTTTTGAGACGATGTACGTGTTGATGGCATCAGCAGAGGGCATGTCCATCGCCGCAACGGCCTCCATAACCCATTGCTGACACTCACTCGGACCCACTTCAATTTCCGCGTGTTGGGAACCCGCGCGCTCAGCGACAACTCGTGCGATCGCGCGCTCATCAAAGCCAATGTTGGGAAAGCCAACGCAAAATGTGCGTAACGACTTCCCGATCCGTTGTGCTGCCAGTAAAGCCATAATCGAGGAGTCGATACCCCCACTCAAAAAAGCCGCCACGGGAACGTCTGAAATGAGATGTTCTTCGATAGATTTTTCGATACGCGATCGCACATGCGCACAGATTTCCTGTCGAGAAGATTGCACCTCAAGAGCAGGTTTTTTTGTCATTCGCCACCACTGTTGGAGGGTCTGTCTTCCTTCTCGATCTCGGCTCAGAATGGTGGCCGGCGGGAGAATTTTAATCCCCTCCCCGACCTCCCCCTCGGAAGGGGTATGACCAGTGGCCAGATAAAAGCCGAGCGCAGAGGAGCTTAAACTTGGACGCGCGCCTCGGAGGAGTGCGCGTGCCTCGGAGGCAAAAGCTAGAGCAGAGTGCCCCTCATTGCGGTAGTATAAAGGCTTGATCCCCATTCGGTCTCGCACCAGATGGAGAGTGCCGCTGTGCGTATCGTAGGCAGCAAATGCAAACATCCCGCGAATCTGCTCCAAGCAGGCCGCTCCCAGGCGCTCCCAGGCTTCCAGCAACGTTTCCGTATCCGAATGCCCTCGCCACGGGATGCTGTCCATGCGCTGGCGTATCTCTTGGTGATTGTAAATCTCTCCATTGAAGACGATAACGGATCTCCCGCTCGCGCTAACCATCGGCTGAGCACCAGCCTCGGTGAGCTCGAGAATGGATAACCTCACATGCCCCAACCAACACAATCCATCAGGGGAAGTCCACTCACCCGAGGCATCAGGCCCACGATGTTTCAAAAATTCCAGCGGAAGGCAACTCGCCGCTGCACTCTTTTCTAACCTGCCAATAAATCCACACATTACAGAAATCTCACTTTCCTAGTATTTTACTCATTTCCCGTTATGGATCGCAGAGAGTACAGCGTTCTCTACATCATCCACAGAAATGGCTGATAAACATTTCTTGTTTTGAGTAATGCATTCTTCCAAACCACAGCCGGCGCAGTCGGTTTTATGATAAAGGATGTGATTAAACTCACCCCGTGGGAACCACTGCCGAGGCAGGTTGCGAGCAGAAAAAACGGCCACACACGGGGTTCCCACACATGCGGCAAGGTGCATCGGACCGCTATCGTGGCCAATGAACAATTTGCAACGCTTGAGGATAGCGGCACTCACTCGTGGAGAACTCACTCCGCAGAAATTCAGAGATTGTCCGAGCCAAGCCTTTGAGCAAACCTCTGATTCCTGCTTTTCCTCTGGACTTCCAAAGAAAATAGCGGTCCATCCAGGTAGTTGGAGTGAGAGCTTTCGCGATAAATCAGTCCACTTTTCAAGCCCCCATTGCTTGGATTGAACCTTCGTGCCAATACTCATAGCAAGGAGACGCTGAGATTTTGGAATTTCCGATAATAACCTTTCGGCATCAAACAATTCCTTTTCGGATAATCGCAAATCCCAAAATGCTGCATTTTCAAGCTCGACATGGGCCACAGGCTCAACACGGCGCGCAATTCGTGCAGCCTCCCACTCCACCTCTCCAGAAGAGTCCTGATGCTGAGGAGTTTGATCCCGTTTATGAAGTTCGAAACCATACAACCTCCTGGCCCCCGCCATACGAAAAAAGGCACGATCCCTCCGA
>CANMQB010000076.1 GCA_947499885.1 Spartobacteria bacterium | reverse complement strand
AAGACCGCCCCGAGCAATGCCCAAACGAATTGCGTGCGAAAATCAAACATGGTTGAGATCAAGAGCAATTCCCCACCCTCTTACAAGTCGTATGTTGTCAATTTGGAATTGCATAAAAAAATGGGGTCATGGTTTTAAAACCATGACCCCATGAAGAGTTTCAAGTCTCAGGCAAGATCTTCACCGACTGTGTAGCGGGTAAATCGGCGGATGATGATATTCTCACCGAGTTCCGCAATCTTGCTGGAGACGAGATCCTTGAGGGTGATCTCTGGGTTTTTGATAAATGGTTGTTCGAGGAGGCAGACCGTGCCGTAAAATTTGTCGATTTTGCCATCAACAATTTTTTCCACGATGTTAGCAGGTTTGCCTTGGACTTGAGCCGCTGCGATATCGCGCTCGCGAGCGAGGAGGTCGGCAGGAACTTGCTCGCGGGTTACATAGAGCGGATGGGATGCGGCAATGTGAAGCGTTACATCTTTCACGAAATCGCGGAAAATTTCGTTTTTTGCAACGAAGTCGGTTTCGCAGTTGATTTCTACGAGAACGCCGACTTTTCCGGCAAGATGAATGTAGGAAGCGATGGTTCCCTCTTTGGCTTCGCGCGAGGCCTTCTTGCCAGCACTGGCGATGCCTTTTTTGCGGAGGATTTCCTCGGCAGCAGTGAGATCGCCGCCAGCTTCAGTGAGAGCTTTTTTACAATCCATCATCCCCGCGTTGGTTTTTTCGCGGAGTTCTTTGACGAGGGTTGCTGAGATTTCGGACATTTTAAGTTTTAGGTCTTAAGTTTTTGATTTTTATTTTTCTGTATGGCGGGAGCCGATATGAGGGTTGTAGGCCTTGAGTTTTAAGTTCGGCATTATGAATCGCTTTGGCGCGAGTGCAACGAAGCTTGAAACTTAAAACTCAAGACTTAAAACTTCTATTCGCCTACTGGCGCTAGTTCCGGTTTGCGGGACTTGGCACCGGCGCCCTTGCCTTCGAGAATGGATTCAACGAGCTTCGAGAGGACAACCCGAATCGAGCGGATCGCATCATCATTACCAGCAATGGGGTAAGCAATTTTCTCTGGATTGCTATTGGTATCCACGATGGCGATAACTGGAATTCCGAGGCGATTGGCTTCGGCTACGGCGATTTCCTCACGCACTGTGTCAATGACGACCATGACGTCTGGGAGTTTGCCCATCTCGGCAATACCGCCGAGGTTGTGGAGGAGCTTCGCCCCTTCACGGCGGATGGATGATGCCTCGGCCTTGTTGATCTTGGCAAAGGCTGCAGATTTTTCAAGAGCTTGAATTTCTTTAAGGCGAGCCACACTGCGTCGGATCGTGGTGAGGTTGGTGAGTGTTCCACCCAACCAGCGCTGATTGACATAGAATTGACCGGTGGCCTCAGCAGCTTCGGCAATAGCACCTTGAGCTTGCTTCTTAGTCCCCACGAAGAGGGCTTTACCCCCATTGCGAACGAGATCACGCAGGTACTGAGATGCACTATCAATCTGCTCGATGGTGAGCTCTAGATCGATGATGTAGATCGAATTTTTTTCCTCAAGAATGTAATCCCTCATTTTGGGATTCCATCGTTTCGTCTGGTGTCCATAATGGACGCCAGCTTCGAGGAGCTCCGTCATAAGTTCGATGTTTGGTTGGTTTTCTGTGGCTTCTGACATGATATGGGTGGTGGATTAGCTTGCGGCTTTCTGCGATTCTTTCTTATCGGCTCCAAAGGCGTCGCCGACCTGAGTGATTTGGATTCTGCGGTTTGTCTCAAAGCCGGTGCCTGCGGGGATCAGGTGGCCCATGATAACGTTTTCTTTGAAGCCGCGGAGTCGGTCAACTCTGCCAAGTGTGGCGGCTTCGGTCAAGACACGTGTCGTGTCTTGGAAGGATGCGGCTGAAATAAAGCTATCGGTTTCGAGAGCCGTCTTGGTAATGCCGAGGAGAACTGGGCTTGCTTCGGCGGGTTTTCCACCCTTGGCCGTGACGGCTTCGTTTTCAGCCTCAAAGGCGAGTCGGTCAACTTGGTCACCCCAGAGGAGGGACGTGTCGCCTTGCTCGGTGATCTTCACCTTGCGGAGCATTTGACGAACGATGATTTCGATATGCTTGTCGTTGATCTCCACGCCTTGCAAACGATAGACTTCTTGGACCTCGTTGAGGAGGTGCTCCTGCAGCTCTTGAGGGCCGCAGATTTCGAGAATTTCGTGAGGCACAACGGGACCTTCGGTCAATTGCTGGCCTTTTTTCACAGCATCGCCCTTAAAGACAATGATGTGCTTATTGAGCGGGATGAGATGTTCTTCCTCGGCGCCGGTGTCGGTGTCTTTAACGATGAGTCGGCGTTTGGCGCGAACCGTGCCTCCGATTTCAACAACGCCATCGATTTTGGCGATATCGCAAGCGTCTTTCGGACGACGGGCTTCAAAAAGCTCGGCCACACGCGGGAGACCGCCAGTGATATCTTTTGTTTTGCCAATTTTGCGTGGTGTTCGGGCCACACGTTGTCCAGCAGGAACTTTCGCGCCTTCCTTAACTTCGATGTGGGCTCCGGCAGGGATGGAGTAGCTGGCGAGAAGTTTTTTTGCCTCGTCCACCACGATGATTTGTGGGTGCAAATCTTCTTTGTGCTCGATGACGACGTTGCCACGAACTCCAGTAGATTCGTCGATCTCTTGACGGATTGTGACGCCGGGGATCATATCGCGAAACTCGATGCGGCCAGCTTTTTCCGTGATGATCGGTACGTTGTAGGGATCCCACTCCACGAGAGTGACGCCTTTTTTAACGGTGGCGCCATCCTTAACGGAAATGACGGAACCCACAACGATATTGTAGCTCTCGAGTTCACGACCGTCCTTTGCATGAAGTGTGACAGTACCGTTTTTATTGAGTACGACTGAGGTATTATCTACCGTTTCGACAACTTTGAGATCGTTGAACCGGATGGTGCCATCGTTCTTGGCCTTGATAATCGGTTGTTTAAACGTCTGGCTGGCAGCTCCTCCGACGTGGAAGGTACGCATCGTAAGCTGGGTACCAGGTTCGCCGATGGACTGCGCTGCGATTATACCCACAGCTTCGCCGATTTTAATCATACCGCCGGTTGCCAAGCTGCGACCGTAGCACTTGATGCAAATGCCGCGCTGGGATTCGCAGGTGAGAGCCGAGCGGATTTTGAGCTGCTCGTGACCGATTTTCTCAAGTGAAGCGGCTATCTCCTCATCAACGAGCTGGTCTTTTTTCAACACTGGCTTGCCTGTGATCGGATCTTTGACTGTTTCGCAACTAGTGCGGCCAATGATGCGGGTGGAGAGACTGACGACTTCCTCGTCGCCTTCGTAGATTGGGCGAACGACGATGCCATTAGCTGTCTGGCAATCATCAATGGTGATGATCACGTCTTGGGCGGCGTCAACAAGTTTGCGGGTGAGATAACCTGAGTCAGCGGTCTTCAGCGCGGTGTCAGCAAGCCCCTTACGTGCGCCGTGAGCCGAGATGAAGTACTCCAAAACTGTGAGTCCCTCGCGGAAGTTTGCCGTAATAGGTTGCTCGATGATTTCACCCGAGGGCTTCGCCATCTGGCCACGCATACCGGCGAGCTGTTTGACTTGGGTACGGTTACCACGGGCCCCAGAGTCCACCATCATAAACACAGGGTTCATGTCGCGGCGGTTGTCGTTATATTCTAGAGTCCGGAAGAGGGCATTTGCAATCTCCTCACCTGTGTGGGTCCAGATGTCTTGAACCTTGTTTTTGCGTTCTCCGTCGGTGATAATGCCTCGGCGATATTGTTTTTCCACCTCGCCGATTTCACGGTAGGCCTTCTCGAGAAGTTGGACTTTTTCCTTCGGAACCATCATGTCATTGATACCGATGGAAATACCAGCGCGCGTGGCTTCGCGGAAGCCGAGTTCCTTGAGGCGGTCGAGTGTCTCTACAGTGACTTGTTGACCGCTGGATTTGTAGCAGCGCCAGATGATGTCCGAGAGTTGCTTTTTACCACAGACCTTGTTGTAAAATCCGAGGGCTTTAGGCCAGATTTGGTTGAAGATAACGCGTCCGGCTGTGGTCTCGATGACCGATTTGGTTGGGTCGCCATAAACGGTTTCGATTCCATGATCGGGATTTTTGAAGAGCACACGGGTCTGCGTGCGAATGGAACGCTCAGAGAGGGCCAACTCCACCTCATAGGAGTTATCAAAGAGAGGCATGCGTTTGGCTTTGTCCGCGTCCTCACCGCGAGGTTTCTGTGTGAGGTAGTAGCAACCGAGCGGAATGTCCTGTGAAGGAGTGGTGATGGGTTTCCCGCTGGATGGCGAGAAGATGTTGTTGGGGGCCAGCATAAGCATGCGAGCTTCCATTTGGGCTTCGACCGAAAGCGGAACGTGAACGGCCATTTGGTCTCCGTCGAAGTCCGCGTTATAGGCGGTACACACGAGGGGGTGGACTCGAATGGCTTCTCCTTCGATGAGGATCGGCTCAAACGCTTGAATAGATAGGCGGTGCAGGGTCGGGGCACGGTTGAGCATGACAGGATGGCCTTGGGTGACCTCCTCTAAAATATCCCAAACTTCGGGAGTCTGGCGCTCGATGAGTTTCTTGGCACTACGCACAGTATGGACGTAACCAAGCTCCTTCAGGCGGCGGATGATGAAAGGTTCGAAAAGAACTAGCGCCATTTTCTTGGGCAACCCGCACTGATGGAGCTTAAGCTCAGGACCAATGACGATGACGGAACGACCAGAATAATCAACGCGTTTGCCAAGAAGGTTTTGACGGAAACGACCGCCCTTACCTTTCAGCATATCGCTGAGGGACTTAAGAGGACGATTAGCTGCCCCCGCAACGGCGCGTCCGTGACGACCGTTGTCAAAAAGAGCGTCCACCGATTCTTGGAGCATACGCTTTTCGTTACGGATGATCACTTCGGGCGTTTTCAACTGCAAGAGCGTGCGGAGACGATTGTTGCGGTTGATTACGCGGCGGTACAGATCATTCAAATCTGAGGTTGCAAAGCGACCACCTTCAAGTGGCACGAGAGGACGCAGGTCCGGTGGGATTACGGGAAGAACGTTCAGAATCATCCACTCTGGACGTGTTTTCGAGTCGGCAAATCCTTGAACGAGTTTGAGGCGTTTGGCGAGCTTTTTGCGGAGTTGCTTACTCCGTGTGGAGCCCATGGATTCTTCAATTTCCTGCTGAGCAACAGCAAGATCCATAGAAGCAAGAATTTTTTGGAGCGCTTCTGCCCCCATACCGGCAGTGAATTCCTCGCCGTATTGTTCCTCAGCATCACGGAATTCGGCTTCGGTCAAGAGTTGGCACTTCTCGAGAGGAGTGCTACCTGGGTCAATAACGATGAAATCCTCATAGTAGATGACACGCTCAAGGGCACGGGACGTCATGTCAAGCATGAGGCCTAAGCGAGAAGGCATGCACTTGTAGAACCAGATGTGAGAGACAGGAACAGCCAAGTCAATATGACCCATGCGCTCGCGACGCACGCGGGAGAGAGTAACCTCCACACCGCAGCGATCACAAATCACACCCTTGTGTTTAATACGCTTATATTTACCGCAAGAGCACTCCCAGTCACGGGTTGGACCAAAGATGCGCTCACAGAAGAGACCGCCCTTTTCGGGTTTGAAGGTGCGGTAATTGATGGTCTCGGGATTTTTAACCTCTCCCTTGCTCCAACTGCGCATGGCATCGGGAGATGCCACCGTGATGGCCACCTCATCAAAACCAACGGGCTTCGCTTCACCAACGGATTCGTTAAAGTTTAAATCTTTCATTTATGATTCGTCAGGTTGTGTTGGGTTTTGGTTTTGGGTCAGGCGAGGCCTTCGGTGAGAGAGGCGGGTTGTTTGCCTCCTACGCGGACATCTAGTCCGAGACCCTGCATTTCTTTAATGAGAACGTTGAACGATTCGGGTACACCTGCTTCGAGGGAATTGTCACCCTTAACAATGCTCTCATAAATGCGTGTGCGCCCGGCGACGTCGTCGGATTTGACTGTGAGGAGCTCTTGAAGGGTGTAAGCGGCTCCGTAGGCTTGAAGAGCCCAGACTTCCATCTCGCCGAAGCGTTGGCCACCGTACTGGGCCTTGCCGCCGAGCGGTTGCTGGGTGACGAGACTATATGGTCCAACGGCACGGGCGTGAATTTTGTCCGCAACCAAGTGGCCAAGCTTAAGCATGTAGATATAGCCAACAACAACTTGTTGATCGAATGGTTCACCGGTAAGCCCATCGTAAAGAGTAGATTTACCATTTTCATTGATCCAAGTGAAGCCTTCCACTTTTTTGGCCTCGTTGAGGAATTCGCGGATTTTTGACTCAGGAATGCCGTCGAACACAGGAGTTGCAACTTTAAAACCAAGCGCTTTTGCGGCAACACCTAAGTGCGTCTCAAGAACTTGTCCCACGTTCATTCGGCTTGGCACACCAAGAGGATTCAGGACGATATCTACTGGAGTTCCATCAGCGAGGTATGGCATATCCTCTTCGGCAACGATTTTCGCAACGACGCCTTTGTTTCCGTGACGGCCTGCCATTTTGTCGCCCACACTGAGTTTGCGCTTACTGGCGATGTAAACTTTGACCTGTTTGATGATACCGGGATCGATGTCATCACCACTTTCGATGCGACCGAGGTTGGAATCGCGCTCATTTTCCAAATCAACGAATTTGTGTTCAAACTGACCAATGATTTCGTGGATTTTGTTGCGGATCGGGCTTGGGTCGATTTCAACGTGGTTGTAAACCTTAGCTAGTTTGCGGAGAAGCTCCTTGGTGATCTTGCGATTGGCAGGGATGATGATCTCACCGGTTTGTGCATTGACGACATCCAACGGAATTTTTTCGTTAAGGAGGATATTCGAAAGCGCCGCAGTGAGTTGCTCATGCAATTCGTCTTTTCGTTTCCCGAAATCTTCGACGATCATTTTCTGCTGACGCTTGGATTCAGCAGGGGTCATTTTTGTGCGGGCGACTTCTTTTTTAGATGATACCTTCACATCCATAACAATACCATAGGTGCCAGAAGGCACTGTGAGAGAGGTATCTTTGACGTCAGCTGCTTTTTCACCGAAGATAGCGCGGAGGAGTCGCTCTTCCGGAGCGAGCTCTGTTTCACTCTTTGGCGTGATTTTACCAACGAGGATATCGCCGGGTTTCACTTCCGCACCGATGCGGATAACCCCATCAGTACCCAAGTTTTGAAGCGCTTCTTCGCTAATGTTTGGGATATCACGGGTGATTTCCTCTGGTCCAAGTTTGGTATCACGAGCACCGATTTCGAATTCATCGATATGGATCGAGGTGTAGATATCCTCTTTCACAACGCGCTTGGAGATGAGAATGGCATCTTCGAAGTTATAGCCATTCCAAGGCATGAAGGCGACTAGGACGTTACGACCGAGGGCGAGTTCCCCTTTTTCTGTATTCGGCCCATCCGCAATGACATCCCCTTTCTTGATCGATTGTCCTTTTTTGACGATCGTCTTTTGGTTAATGCATGTGCTAGCGTTGGAGCGCATGAACTTCCTGAGTTCGTAAACATAAACGCCATTTTCAGGGTCGTCTTTAATTTTCTTTTTGCCTTCGGGAAGCGAACCGTCCTTGGTGATCACGATTTGATTCGCAGTGACCGAGGCGACTTTTCCAGTGGACTCGGAGCAAATAACTGCCCGCGAATCACGTGCAACGAGACCCTCAAGGCCTGTTCCAACGAGAGGCGAGTCCGATACGAGCAATGGAACGCCTTGGCGTTGCATGTTCGAACCCATGAGGGCCCGGTTGGCGTCATCGTGCTCTAGGAATGGGATAAGGCCAGCAGCTACAGAGACAAGCTGCTTCGGCGAAACGTCCATGTATTGGATCTTATCTGGCTCAACCTCAAGGAAATCTCCACGATAACGGGCGGAAACCTTCTCGCCGGAAAGATTGCCTTTGGCGTCCACCGAAGAGTTCGCCTGAGCAATATAGAAATTTTCATCGCGGTCGCCACTGAGGTATTCGACCTGATCTGTGACACGAGCATTGGCAACCTTGCGGTACGGGGTTTCGATGAAGCCAAACTCGTTGATGCGAGCGAAGGTGCTCAAGGAACTGATGAGACCGATGTTTGGACCTTCGGGCGTCTCGATTGGACAGATACGACCGTAATGTGATGGATGCACGTCGCGCACCT
The DNA here is from genome assembly GCA_947499885.1 of Spartobacteria bacterium. Classification (GTDB taxonomy): domain Bacteria; phylum Verrucomicrobiota; class Verrucomicrobiia; order Chthoniobacterales; family Terrimicrobiaceae; genus UBA967. The sequence goes on along the minus strand of CANMQB010000076.1, from coordinate 2,152 downwards.
CAAATCCGGCACGGTCGCGGCTGAGACCTCCTGGCCCGAGAGCCGAAAGACGGCGCTTATGGGTCAACTCGGAGAGCGGATTCGTCTGATCCATGAACTGGCTCAACTGGCTGCGGCCAAAGAAATCACGCACGACAGCGCTGAGTGATTTTGGATTGATGAGTTTTTGGGGAGTGATCTGATCGGTCGTGACATCAAACAACGTCATACGCTCGCGAACAAGGCGCTCAGTGCGGGCCAAACCCACGCGACACTGGTTGGCAAGAAGCTCACCCACAGTACGAACACGGCGACTTCCCAGATGGTCAATATCATCGGTCATGCCATCACCCCCGCGGAGGCGAACGAGATATTTCATAGCGGCGACGAAATCCTCTTTGGTGAGTGTGCGCTCGCTTTCGCTGACTTTCAGGTCGAGTTTTTGATTGATTTTGTGACGACCAACGCGGCCGAGGTCGTAGCGTTTCGCATCAAAGAAAAGGCGCTTGAGCATGCTGCGCGCATTTTGAACAGTTGGCGGGTCGCCAGGGCGAAGTTTACGGTAGATGTCTTTGAGAGCTTCATCCTCGTCGTGGGCAGGGTCTTTTTTGAGGGATTTGATGATCGTGTCGTCATCCTTGGTATCGACGACCTTCACGGATTTGTGCCCGAGGCCTATCAACTGACGAACGATAGCCGTGGTGAGTGGCTCGAAAGCGCGGCCGACGGTGATCTCCCCATCACGAATATCAGCAATGAGAACCTTCGTGGCGATTTCTTCCTCGTCGAGTTTCTCGCTCAGCTTAAGATCTTGGGTTTTGTAGAAAAGATTGATAATGTCCTCGTCGGCGGGAAAGCCTAGAGTGCGGAGGAATGTCGTAGCTAGGAATTTGCGGCGGCGTTTCCGGCGATCGAGGTAAACGTAGAGAAGATCTGTCGTATCGAACTGAACTTCGATCCATGATCCGCGATCAGGAATGATACGGAAGCCGTGGAGGATTTTTCCATTGGCATGAACGGAAGTTTCGAAACAGATACCTGGAGAACGATGGAGTTGCGAAACGACAACACGTTCCGCGCCATTGATCACAAATGTGCCTTGAGGAGTCATGAGCGGGAGTTCGCCCATGTAAACTTTTTCTTCTTTTGTGCTACGGTCGTCTTTGTATCGGAAAGTCACGTAAAGTGGAGCGCTGAAGGACTGCCCTTCGCGCTGGGACTCGATCGCCGACATTTTCGAGTCACCAAGCTCGTAACTAACAAAGTCCAAAGAGGATTTGTCTTCGAATCCAAAGATAGGAAAAAATTCACGAAAGACGGCTTGCAGACCGACATCGCGGCGTTTACTGGCAAGGACATCCTTTTGAAAAAACTCATTGTAGGAATTAACCTGCAGTTCGATAAGGTTTGGTGGCTGGATGACCTCTGTCAATTTTCCGAAATGAATGCGTTCAGACATGTTTTTTTTGCGGTGCCGCGGGTTGTTTTGCCTAGTACAAGGCTGGTTTCACTGGTCTCTTTGCAAAAGCAAAAAGCTCCGTGCCTGAAAGGCCCTGGATATTTTCCTGGGTTTCCAGTAGCGGATGCTGGAATGCTCTGTGGTGGCGAAGGAGCAGATGAGTGTTTTTTTGACTAATAAAGCGAACGTGATATAATAGCGAAATCCACAGGGAGGTCAAGATTTATTCCAGACCTCCCTGCGGAGATTGAAACTGGCTTACTTGATGTCGACCTTGGCTCCTGCAGCTTCGATCTTTTTCTTGATCTCAGCGGCTTCTTCCTTGGTGACGCCCTCTTTGAGGGTCTTGGGTGCGCCTTCGACAAGAGCCTTAGCCTCTGCGAGGCCGAGTCCGGCGACAGCGGCACGGACTTCCTTAATGACGGCGATTTTGTTTCCACCGGCTTCGGTGAGAATCACGTCGAAGGAGGTTTTCTCTTCAACTGGTGCAGCTGCTGCTGCAGGACCAGCTGCTGCTACAGCTACGGGAGCTGCGGCGCTGACACCCCATTTTTCTTCAAGTTGTTTAACGAGGTCAGCAATTTCAAGGACGGTTAGTCCGCTGAGCTGATCAACGAGTGCGTTTGTATCTGCCATGGTATTTTAGTATGTGTTTTGGTATCGTCGGGTCCCGAGGCATCGGGAAGATTGAGTCAGGCAGCCGCCAGACCGACA
>CANMQB010000075.1 GCA_947499885.1 Spartobacteria bacterium | reverse complement strand
TTTCCATCTCGTGCGGTGGTGCAGAAATCGACCTTTGCGGATGGCGGGTTGGATTTTTTCCTCCGGCGGGGGCAATGATTGGATCGGGCGCTTCTCGGAGCGAAGCTGTGTGAGGCAATCTTGGGTGCGCTGCCAGTGGGCCTGCAAAAGATCGAGCCAGCCTGAGGAAATGTCGGGGTGTCCAGAGTCAGAAGCGGAGATTTTTGCTGAACGGATCTTGATGTGGTGGGGCTTGTCGTAGATGGGGGTGAGTTCGGCTCCTTCCAATGTCGTCATTTTTGCATCAAAGGGAAGCTCGAGATAGTCGCAGATGCGGCGGCATTCCGCTTCGGGTGCTGCCGTAAAATCCTCGTAGGTGAGGTGGAGGATATGGTGCCCTTCATTTTGAAGCTGGATGCTGTCTTGGAGTAGCTTATCTTGTGCATAGAGCGCCCGCTCCAACATGCCTTGCCGTGCGAACCAGTGCGCGGATTTTGCGGCTTGCTGGATGCTGCGGAGGATGGCGGCGGGGTTGCGGGAAATGGTGATGATTTTTGCCTGGGGAAAGCGCTCAAAGATTTGAGGAAGAAATCCCAGCAAAAGGGGGCTTTTCTCGCCGCCGTAGGTGGCCTGTTTGCGGGCAGCGTACGCGTTGTAAAAATCTTCGGGGCAATGGAACTGCTCCTTGGCCTCGCGGGGATAGGCAGGAAACCCATGACGGAAGAGGAACTTTCCCCAGGCGTTGGCATTTTCCAGCCAGTGTTCATGTAAAAAAAGGCGCCGTGGCAAGTCATGGCTTTGCAATTCCGGCTCATACATGAGTGCTATCGCGGGATGTTGATTCAGGCTGGCGTATAGCATGGATGTGCCTGAACGGAAGACGCCTGTGACAAAAAGATACTTGGGATTTTGGCTGGAGGGCATGCTAGGCAGGATTGGCGCGAGTTTTGGCCGGTTGGCTGATTATTCTAACCCATGCTGCCGCCTTTGGTTGCGGCTTTTGTGAGCGGCCGCTCCACGGCGTGAGAGGTTTCGGGTGGTGGCGCTTCCAGAACGCGTTTTTCTTATGCGATGCTTGCGGGCAGCTTTGAAGCGGTTTCGAGGAGCTTTTGTGCAAACGGGAGGAAGCGCAGGGCCCGGTCGTGCCATTGTGTGACCCGCTCGAGCCGGAGCTGGTAATCAGCGCCGTGCTGGGCAGGGAGGTTTGAGAGAAGGGGCTTGAGCGTGGCGAGTTGGGCTTTACTCGAGTCGAGGCGTGGTAGGAGGCGTTGGCGAACGAAGCCGGAAATAAGGACCTTCAGCTCAAGCTTTGCGGCGTAGGTGGAGGTGCGGGTGCTTGCATCACGTTCGATGGCTCCGAGCGCCTCTAAGGCGCGCAGGCCTTGGCTTGCCGAGCCTTTGCTAATGCCGAGTTGCGCGGCAATGTCATCCATCGTCAGCGGCTCGGGCGAGGCGAAAAGAATGCCGTAGATTTGACCATGGGAGCGGGGGTTGCCAAAGAGATCCGCCAGCTCGGAAAAGACCTCTACGAGAGTGCGTACGAATTGCTCCTGTGAAGCCGTATCGGCAACTTGCGTCTCGTCGAGATTCGGTGAGGCGGCGCTCATCGAAACAACTCTGCCACTGCTCGCTGAAAAGTTCAATTCAAAATGAATTTTATTTTTGAGGCGGTGATGAGATGCGCTTCCACGATTGAATCGGAAAAAGCGGTAGGCTGCCGGTGTGGAGCCGGAGGCGGCCCCCTGCGGCAAGCGAGAGTTTGTACTCTTGGAGATCGATGCCCACAACGCGACCGCTCCGCGTATCGAAATGCTTGCGGAGATCGCGGATGAGCCAGCGCGAGGTGCCATCGGGCCGAATGTCTTGCCACTTGGGCTCGCCAATGCGCCAGCCCGCATCCGTCATGGCTTGGGGCAAGGAAACAATGCGCCCAGTGAAATCTGCGCCGGTCTTTTCGATATGGATAACGCAACCCGCAAAGGCATCGTCCAAACGCTCCCAGTCCCCTTCGAGCGGCTCGTCCGTGCCAATGAGAAAGAGCAGAAAATCCATGACTCGCGATCAGATCAGCCTCAGCCGAAAAACAAAAGACTTCGTGCGGGCTGAGCAGAATGAATATGTTCTGTGAATGAAAGGCTATGGCCATCTGGTATATTTCACTCCAATTTGTTAGCTTGTAAACTGAGCCATGGATTTCATTGACCTTAAGACCCAATATCTCAAATTCCAGCCAGCCATCCACGAAGCCATCGACCGTGTCCTTCAGCACGGGCGTTTCATTATGGGGCCGGAGGTCGAGGCGCTGGAAAATACTCTCGCGGCCTACGTCGGTTGCAGTCATGCCATCACGGTGGCCAGCGGCACGGACAGCCTGGAAATCGCTCTGCGCGCGCTGGAGATCGGTCCTGGAGATGAAGTCATCACGGTTCCATTCACTTGGATCAGTACGGCGGAAGTGATCGCCCAAGTCGGCGCAAAGCCGGTGTTCATCGACATCGACCCCTTGGATTTCAATATCGCCGTTGAGCAAATCGAGGCAGCGATCACGCCGGCTACCAAAGCGCTTTTGCCCGTGAGCCTTTTTGGTCAGATGCCCGATTACGATGCCATCAACGCCATCGCCGAAAAACACAATATCACCGTCATCGAGGATGCCGCGCAGAGTTTCGGAGCGACACGCCATGGTAAGAAGAGTTGTAACGTTACGCAAATAGCGAGCACGAGCTTCTACCCTGCCAAACCGCTCGGATGCTACGGCGAGGGTGGCGCGCTTTTTACCAACGACGACGACCTTGCTGTGAAAATGAAAGCCATCCGCACGCACGGCGGCATTCGTCGCCATTACCACGACCTCGTCGGAATGAACGGCCGCTTCGACACGCTGCAGGCCGCCATCATGCTCGCCAAGTGGTCTGGATTTGAAAAGGAGGTCGAGTCGCGCAATCGCATCGGAGCTCGCTATTCGGAAAAGCTTCGCGATGTTTGCGCGACGCCTGCCATCCGAGATGGGAACACCCATGTTTACGCCCAATACACGATCCGTGTGCCAGACCGCGATGCCCTCGCCGAGAAGCTCAAAACGCTCGGAATCCCAACTGCTGTTTACTACCCAAAGTGCTTGCACGAGCAACCTGTCTTCGCTCCGCTTGGGTATAAATACGGCGACTTCCCCGCAGCGGAATCCGCCTCCCGCGAAGTTCTCAGCCTCCCGCTCAATCCCTACCTCAGTGAGGAAGACCAAGACCGCGTCGTCGCTGCCGTTAGGCAAGCTTTGCGCGTTTGAAGTATCGCCTGAAAAAAGAAACCCCGGACCCTACACCGTCGCAAAGGACGGGAGAAGGGCACCCGGGGTGAACGAACGCAACCTATGAGGTTCCGGAATACTGCTCAAACCAATTCCCATCCCAAAGATCGGATCACATCGGCAAGAAAAACCAGAGCCCGCGCACTCTCGCCAAACCTAAAATTTGGACGATCGTCCAAATTTTAGGTTCGCCGCTTTTGGAGACTGTGAGGCAGCGGGTGCAGTGGGTAGTGGCGTTTTGCAGTTCGTTGCGGTAGGACTTGCGGATCTGGCTCAAGGATTTTTTGGGCCTGCGCACTATGCTTGCCGTCCTATTAAAACGCCTTGTTTCACTGCTTGTGGTTTTGTTCTGCGTTGTGTCGATCACTTTTCTGTTGATCCGGGCTTCGCCGGGCGGGCCGTTTGATGGGGAGCGGAAAATTCCGGAGGCGATTGAGAAGCAGCTTCTGGCGAAATACGAACTCGACGGATCGCTTTGGCAGCAATACTCGGGCTACATCGGTGACCTGCTGCAAGGAGATTTACGTCTCTCCACAAAGTACCGCAACCGCTCGGTAAATGAAATTCTGGCGCAAACCTTGCCGGTCACGCTAGTCCTCGGGGGCTCAGCTTTTTTCCTCGCCACGTTTGCTGGCATTTGGCTCGGCACGCTGGCTGCGATGTACCGTCAGAGCTGGAGAGACTTTGGTGCGATGTTTCTGGCTCTAGCTGCGATTTCGCTACCCTCGTACATCATTGGTCCCGTGTTGATTCTGGTTTTTGCGCTTACGCTTGGCTGGCTGCCAGCGGGCGGATGGGGTGGATTTTCGCACCTGATTCTTCCCGCGCTCACGCTGGCTGCGCCTGCCGCAGCGGTGATCGCGCGACTCATGCGCGGGAGCATGGTCGAGGCACTCGAGATGGATTTTGTTCGAACGGCGCGGGCCAAGGGGCTGAAGGAATCTGCCGTGGTTTACCGGCACGCCTTGCGCATCGCGATCCTGCCGGTGGTATCCTACCTCGGTCCCCTCGCCGCACATTTGCTCACAGGATCCATCGTCGTTGAGACCGTCTTCAACATCCCAGGCGCGGGTGGATTTTTTGTTCATTCCATTCTAAATCGCGATGGGTTCCTTCTTGGCGGAATGGTGATCGTCTATTGCGCGATGTTGGTGTTTTTTAATTTTCTTGTGGATCTGGCCTACGGGTTTCTCGATCCGAGAATCAAAGCCCATGCTTGATCCAAGAGTCCTCCATCGGGTGAAAAAAAACCCGGCCGCTGTTGTTTCGGCCGTATTCCTGACCGCCATTGTGGCCGCGTGTGTGGTGGGGCCATTTTTTCTGCCCTCTGCTCTGGGTGACCCAAGCGCGATTCAATATGCACCGCCTTCGTGGGACCATCCCTTCGGTACCGATCTCAATGGGCGCGACCTCCTCTATCGCGTGCTCACCGGAGGGCGTATTTCTCTTTTGGTCGGGCTCTGCGGCGCTTTGGTGAGTCTTTTTATTGGAACCGCCTGGGGACTTGTGGCGGGCTATGCCGGAGGGCGTATCGATTCGTTTATGATGCGTGTGGTCGATGTGCTCTACTCTGTGCCACGGCTTATTTTCCTGCTGATTGCCATCAATGCCTTCAATGCCGGGCTCCAAGAGTGGGCCTCGCGCGAGGGCTGGGTGTGGCTCGTACAGTCTTCGCGCATCGCAATCCTCATCGTCACCCTTGGGCTGATCGAGTGGCTTACGATGGCCCGGATCATTCGCGGCCAAGTGCTCTCGCTCAAGGAGCGCCAGTTCGTTACTGCAGCCCGCGCGCTCGGACAGTCGCATGTCAAAATCCTCACACGCCACCTGCTACCCAATCTTGCAGGGATGATTTTTGTTTATCTCACACTCACGATTCCGGCGGTGATCATCGACGAATCGTTCCTGAGTTTTCTGGGGCTTGGAATTCAGGCGCCGCAGGCGAGTTGGGGATCTCTTCTTGCCGATGGCGCCGGGGCGATCAACCCAGTTCGCAGCTTCTGGTGGCTCCTCGTGTTCCCGGCGGCGGCCATGGCTCTCACTCTCCTTGCTTTGAATTTCCTCGGCGACGCCCTGCGGGATGCTTTCGACAGCAAGGCGCGGTAATTTGCGGATGGTTATTGGATGACGAGAATATCCACGCTCTTCGGTGTCGTGGCATTTTTTTCGGAGAGGACGAGGGACTGTGATGGATGCCCATCCAACTCGCGCTTGGCGATCCAGCAGTAGTTTTCAGTTTCGGTCGCGCTGATTTTTTGGGCGAAGACGAGCGCGATGTATTTGCCCGGTTTGAGTCCGCCCACAGAGGCTACCCCGCTGGTGTCGGTGATCGTCTCGCGCCAGGGTGGGGGTAATGAAGATTGGAGGCCTGCTAGCAGATCGGGGGTGTTTCCTTGAGTGAGATTCTGCAGCACGCCTGCGACCATTTCCTCTGGATAAATCAAAACATTTGCACGGGAAATGGCCGTAGGCCTCCGAGTCGAGGCATCCTCATAGGTCGCCCAAACCCGGATTTCATCGGCCAACTGCGGCCCTCGAAGATTTGCGCCTGCTTCCAAAATAGCCTGCTCGAGAGTGGCGAGGGATACTGCTGGCTCGGTTTGATGCTCCATGTGGGAGTAAGAGTCCAGTAGCAGCACGGCGAGAACGATGCAAAGAACTGCAAGCATTAAAATGCCCACCACCAAGACGATCACGCTTTTATTAAAGTTCCTGGGACGTGAGGGTTGCCAATCCACCGGAGGTCTCGGCTTTTTTTTATTTCTGCGAGATTCGGGCTCATCGGAAGCAGATTGGTCCTCTTCTTCAGAGGATTTGGCGACTAAACCGATGACCGAAGAGAGCGGGCGCCAGTCTTCCCAACCTTCTCGCCAGCACAGAGTCTCCGGGCCATAGCGGCCTTCGCGGAGATGCCGCTTCACATCGGACGTGGCGAATGGGCCCTCTTGTGTGTTGTTGTGGAAAACAAAAAAATCCATGATACCTGCAACCGTAGTCCTCATCTAAACACAGCGTCTCCCTCGCCGCCAATCCGAATTGCAATCTTCGTCGCGCGGTGCTTGCCGCCACATTTCTCGCTCGAATTTGGAATGATCATCGGGGTTCTTTTTTCACAGGTTCTCCCGTCTGGCTTGCACAGCTCTGGCGAATCTTTACTTTGATAGCATATGAGTGAAAAAAACTACGCACATCCGGAGGCGCTTGTCTCGACAGAGTGGGTCGCTGCCCATTTGGCTGATCCTCACCTGAGAATCGTCGAGAGTAATGAAGACATTCTTCTTTATGACACCGGCCATATCCAAGGTTCTGTCCACATTGATTGGCGTTCGGATCTGCAGGATCAGACGATCCGTGACTATATAAACCCGCAACAGTTCGCCGCGTTGTGCGAGCGAAATGGTATCTCCAATGACACGACAGTGATTTTTTACGGCGACAAGTCAAACTGGTGGGCCTGCTACGCGCTTTGGGTGTTCCGGCTTTTCGGCCATACGAAAGTCAAAATCATGGATGGGGGCCGTGAAAAATGGGTTGCGGAGCAACGTCACCTAACTCGCGCTGTGCCGCATTTCGTGCACGGGCACTACACACCACCGGAGACGCGCAGCGATTCTGAAATCCGCGCTTTTTACGATCAAGCCCTTGCCCAGAGCCGTGCCGGTATGGCGCTCATTGATGTGCGTTCGCCAGCGGAATTCCGAGGTGAGGTCACGCACATGCCAGAGTATCCGCAAGAAGGCGTTTTGCGTGGCGGTCACATCCCCGGGGCTGCCAGCGTGCCTTGGAAGATGGCTGTGAAGGATGATTCCACTTTTAAAGACATCAGCGAACTTCGACAAATCTACGAAGACGAGGCGGGCCTCAAGCCCGGTCAGGACGTCGTCGCGTACTGCCGTATCGGCGAGCGTTCGAGCCACACGTGGTTCGTGCTCACGTATCTTCTCGGTTACAAAAATGTCCGTAACTACGACGGCTCATGGACTGAGTGGGGTAATCGTGTCGGGGCACCAATCGAGAGGAGTTGATATCGCCGTGTACCCGGAAAAGCTGAATCAAATTATCGAGCTATTCGAATCTCTGCCTGATGCGGAAAAGCGCGAATTGCTTATCTCCTATGCCTCAGCTGCCATGAAACAAGGGCCGCGCGATGGCGACACATTTGATCTTGAGGATGAGCGCAAAGATGAGGAATGCACCGACACAGTGGGTGTGTTCCTCCAAGTCTCCCCTCAGCGCGCTTGTGCATTCCGCATCAAGCTTGGGCCTCAGGTGCAGACGCTCACAAAGGCTATGACGGCGATTCTTTGCAAGGGGCTCGAAGGCCTCACTCCAGAGCAAATCACGGAAGTGCCAGCGGACTTTGTGCCGAAAATCGTGGGTGCTGATCTTGTCCGCCAGCGGAGTCAGACGGTTTATTACATCCTTACCCGTATGAAGGGTATCGCCCGCGTTTGGCTGAACCGCGAGCGCTCTGCTGCTCCGCACGGGGCTTGATGCGGGTTTTTACTCCGAACGATTGACCATAGAGGTCACAGAGAACACAGAGTTTTTAAGGTAGGTCGAACTGTGATGCGCCATGCGGTGCCCGAGGACGGGCGCGGCGCCCGTGGTCAGATGTTTTTTTGGAATGTGTGGAGCTGGTGGCACATTTTTGCTACGAGGGCGGTCCAGCCTGTTTGGTGGCTGGCGCCGACGCCTGAGCCATTGTCGCCGTTGAAGTATTCGTTGAAGAGGAGGAGGTCGCGCCAGTGGGGGTCTTTTTGAAAGAGTTCGACTCCACCGTTGAAGGGTCGCCGTCCGTCCTCTCCGCGGGTGAATATGCTGACGAGGCGTTTTTCGAGCTCCAAGGAAACCTCCCAGAGGTTCATCTGGATTCCACTGCCGGTCGGAAATTCCACCTTGAATGTGTCGCCAAAGTAGAAGCCAAATTTTTGAAGAGATTCGATAATGAGGTAGTTCATGGGCATCCAGACCGGGCCGCGCCAATTCGAGTTGCCCCCGAACATCGCCACGGGGCTATCGGCAGGGTTATAGGCGAGGGTCTCGGTTTTTTCACCCTCTGTGAAGGTGTAGGGATGCGCTTCGTAGACTTTTGAGAGGGCACGGATGCCATGCGGCGAAAGGAATTCCGATTCATCGAACAAACGCTCGCAGATGCGCCGGAGGTGCTCGGGCGGGACAAGCGAGATAAGTTTGCGTCCATCGACATCTTGTTTGATGTGCTGAAGTTTCGCCATCAGATGTGGGCGGTGTTTTTCGAACCACTGATAGCGTTTGCGCAGGAGTGGAAACTTCAACACGGTCGCGGGATCGAAGCTCTCCACGGCGAAGAGAGGGGTGAGACCAGCAACTGAGCGGGTTTTGAGGTAAGCTGAGGAGCCGTCCGGACGCCGTAGGATATCATAGTAAAATCCATCCTCATCGTCCCATAAGGCGAGGCCGCCCGTGCCTGTCGAGTTAATGGCTGCGGCGAGGTAGATGAAATCGTTGAGGAATTTGTCGGCTATGTCCTCGAACTCCGGCTCCTCATGGGCGAGTTCGATGGCGATGTTGAGCATACTGAGCGAGAAGGTCGCCATCCAAGCTGTGCCGTCGCTCTGGGCAATGCGCGAGCCGTCGGGAAGGGGGTAGCGGCGGTCGAATACACCGATGTTGTCGAGGCCCAGGAATCCGCCTTCGAAGACATTCTCTCCCGTTTGATCCACGCGGTTCGCCCACCAGCCGTAGTTGAGGAGGAGTTTGTTGAAGGCCTTTTTGAGATAGGCGCGGTCGCCTTTGCCATTCGCTCCACGTTCGATGGAATAAATCCTCCACGCCGCCCAGCCACCGATGGGCGGGTTGGCATCCGAGAGTGCCCACTCGTAGGCGGGCTGTTGCGCGCTGGGGGAGGTGTAGCGCTCACCTTGAAGGAGCATGTTCTGCCGCTTGGCGGTAGCAGGATCGGTGACAGCGAAGGCCACGGATTGGAACATGAGATCCCAAGCGCAGAAGTAGGGGTATTCCCAAGAATCGGGCATCGAGATGACATCGTTAGCGTAGAGTTCCTGCCAGAAAACATTGCGTCCTTTCCAGCGTTCGGCCGGCGGCTTCGGCATGGTCGGATCGCCGCTGAGCCAGCGGTTCACATGGTAGGAATAAAATTTCTTGCCCCAGAGCAGGCCGGCGCTGGCGCTGCGCATGACGTGTGAAAGGTCATCAGGCATACCCGGTGAGGTGGACTCAAAATAAGCGAGATGTTCCTTTTCACGGTCAGCAAAAAGTTTCTCGAACGCGGCATCAAACGGTTTTTCCTGAGAACCGGTGCTGAGCCTGAGTCGGATGATCCATTCTTCGCCTGGAGCGAGTGTGCGATGATAGATCGCGGCAGCCTTGGTGCCGATTTTGGCTGGATTGACTGCATGCGTTACGCCGTCCACCACATAATCATGAAAGGCATCCTTCACATAAGGCGTGCGATTTGGGGCGTTGTAGAGTCGACGGTCATTGGTTTCGTTATCCGTAAAAATCCAATCCGGCGCGCCTTCGCCTTGGAGGCTGTAATCGCCCAGTTCGGCAGAATGCGCGCTCAGTCCCTGACCATCTGGTAGCAGGTGGATCTCAGGCTTCAAGGCGGGGGCGACGTCCCATGTCCATGTGTTGCGGAACCAGAGTGTTGGAAGAACGGTGAGCGGGGCCGCATCGGGGCCGCGGTTCACGATGCGTAGGCGAATGGCCATGTCATCCGGCCCAGCTTTTGCATATTCGAAAAAAACGTCGAAATACCGGCTCTCATGGAAAATCCCAGTATCAACGAGCTCATACTCCGGTTCCAAGCGCGAGCGGCGACCATTTTCCTCGATGAGCTGAGTGTAGGGGAATTCCTGCTGCGGGTATTTGTAGAGTCCTCGCATGAACGAGTGCGTGGGCGTGTTCGCCAGGTGGTAGAAGTAGTCTTTGATATCCTCTCCGTGGTTGCCCTGTGGGTTTGAGAGACCAAACGAGCGCTCTTTTAAGATAGGATCCTTGCCGTTCCAAAGTGCGGCTGAGAAGCAGAGAAGGCCGTTTTTATCTGAGATGCCAAGAAGACCGTCCTCGCCCCAGCGGTAGGCCCGC
>CANMQB010000074.1 GCA_947499885.1 Spartobacteria bacterium | reverse complement strand
CCGAGATCCTCATCGTCCTCCTCGGCAGCACCCAAGAAGAAGTCTTCCGCGACGCCAAACGCCTGTTCTCCTGGCACGAAAAAAACCTCACAAAAAAAGTGGAAGGCGACACCCCTTAATTCCCCCCTTGGAGGGCGATGCTCCGTCAGCGCCGTGAGTTCCCGCGCGCGAGTGCGGCCCTGTCATATTTTGATAAGGGCGGGTTTACAGGACGCCGGCGCGGAGGTCGGTGAAGGCGGGGCCGAGGTGGGTGATGATGTCCGAGGCGGTTAGGGATTCTTGGGAGGCGGAGTTATCGCGGAGGGCAAGTTCGGCTGCGTGTCCGCAGATCCAGGCGGCGAGTTTTGCAGATGGGAGGGGTGTTTTGCCTTGGGCGAGGAGGGCGGCAGTGACTCCCGTGAGCACGTCGCCCATGCCTCCGCTGGCCATGCCGGGGTGTCCGGTGGAGTTGTAGGCGGGTGATGATCCGCTTTCGCCGATGAGGGTGCGGGCGCCCTTGAGAAGCAGGGTGACGGGATACTCGGCCACAAAATCGTCAACCCACTGGCGGCGGGAGCGGGATTTTTGAGGGAAAAGACGCTCCATCTCGAGGGGGTGGGGTGTCAGCAGGCGCCGGCCGGGGTGGTTTTTCAGGGCTGCGGGGTCTTGGGAAATGGCATTCAGCGCGTCGGCGTCGATGACGCATGGCGCGGTGCACTCGGCGAGGAAAGCGCGGACCATGTCGTCGCGCTTGCGTCCGAGACCGGGGCCGATGGCAATGGCGTCGAAATTTTCATCGAGGATTTCACGCAGGTCGGTCATAGGGCTGACTATGACCTCTGGAATCACGGCAGCTGAGAGGACGGAGGCGATATCCGGGGGCACAAAGAGCGTTACGAGACCGGCGCCGGCCTTCACAGCGGCGGTCGAACAAAGACGAGCCGCGCCGGGATATTTCAGGCTGCCGGCGATCACGGCAACACGGCCGCTCTGGCCCTTGTGGGTGTCGAAGTTTCGCGGAGGCAGAAACTCGCGGAGGTTTTTCGATTGTAGGACTTCGGATGGGTCGGCGCCAAAGGGCGCGTGAACGCCCGGCAGAGGAATCACGGCGAGCCTGCCGACGAAGTCTGTGGCCGCGTCGGCGACCAAGCAGGCTTTGGCAAAACCGATAGCCACCGTGGCGTCGGCTTGAACGCAGAGGCCAGAGCCAAGTCCGCTGGGAAGGTCCAAAGCCAGAACCCAAGCCGCTTTGGAGATTCGAAGGGCATTGATGTGGCGAATGGCCGAAGCAATCGGCTCCCGGGGTTCACCCGAAGCTCCGATGCCAAGGAGGCCATCAAGGATCACCAATGGTCGGCACGTTCTGTCGTGAGTCGCCCCGATGCGGGCAAGTTGTTTCTCGGTGAGGGGGGCGAGTTCGTCGTGCAGAAATGTCTTTTCGAGCTTGATCGTCCATCCGGCCTCGGCGAGATGGCGCGCAGCGACTAGCGCATCACCTCCATTATGTCCTTTTCCGAAAAATACATGGCAGATTCCTGGTGTGGCGTGGAACTGTTCGACGGATCGCGCTGCCTCGCGACCTGCAATTTCCATGAGGCTCTCGGCCGTAGCTCCTGCGGCGAAAGCCGCTTTCTCGGCTTCGAGCATTTGAGCAGCGGAGAGGATCATGACATCAAGCGAAGAACGATTTTATGCGATCGTAAAAACTTTTGTGAATGGGATTGTTTTCCTCACCGCAAACCTCAGCGAAACGCTCGAGCGCCTCGCGTTGTCCCGCGTCGAGGCGTGTGGGAACTTCGACTTGCACGTAGGTGAGAATATCGCCTTTGGCCAGACCTTGCAGGACTGGCATTCCGAGGCCGCGGATACGAAAAGTGGACCCGCCTTGTGTGCCGGCTGGAATTTTCAGATTCACGGCGCCGTCGAGCGTTGGCACTCGGATTTCTCCACCAAGCGCGGCGGTGGTGAAGGGAATCGGCACTTCGCAGGCAAGATCATTGCCGTTGCGTGTAAAAACTTCGTGTTCCTTGATGTGGATGACCACATAGAGATCACCAGAGGCCCCGCCGCGAAGTCCCGCCTCGCCGCCGCCCGTGCTGCGCAAGCGCGAGTCTCCGTCAATACCAGCAGGGATTTTGATTTTGACCCGACTGGTCTTCTCGACGCGCCCTTCTCCTTGGCAGGATGTGCAGGGTTTCTCAATAATACGACCCGATCCGTGGCAGGCAGGGCAGGTCTGTGCGACCTGAAAAAATCCTCGCGAGGCGACGACTTGCCCGCGTCCGCGGCAGGTCGGGCATGTGACCGCCTTGCTGCCTTTTTGTGCCCCCGAGCCGCTGCAGGGTTCGCAGGCATCCATCTTGCGAATCTCGATTTCCTTTTCACTGCCCTTCGCAGCCTCCTCCAGAGTGATCTGCATGTCGTAGCGGAGATCCGATCCACGCTGGCGGCCGGACGAATCCACGCCGCCCCCTGACCCGCCAAAAAACTGCTCAAAGACTCCGCCGCCTCCACCGCTGAAGACTTCCTTGAAAAGATCGAACGGATCGTGAAACCCGCCACCTCCACCCATCCCATTTTGAAAGGCGGCATGGCCGTAGCGGTCGTAGGCAGCGCGCTTGTTTGGATCGCTCAGCGCCTCGTAGGCCTCACCGAGCTCTTTAAATTTCTCCTCGGCTTCGTGGTCGCCGGGGTTCTTATCGGGATGGAATTTGACGGCAAGCTTGCGATAGGCACGCTTCAGATCGTCCTCGCCGATATTTTTATCAACGCCGAGAACTTCGTAGTAATCTCTTTTGCGGCTCATTGGGCACCCTTGGAAACAATCACAGACGCAGCCCGAAGGAGGCGGTCTTTCAGTTTATAGCCTTTACGAACTTGGCGGATCACTTGGCCCTCGGCGATCTCGGCGCTGAACTCTTGCGATACGGCGTCGTGTTTATTGGGGTCAAACGATTCGCCCTCGGCTGGGACTTCCTCAAGCCCTTGGCTGCGGATAAAATCCTGAAGCTGACGGTGCACCATGGTCATGCCTTGCAGGACGGAGGCGGCATCGGTCGCGTTGCGCGCCGCTTCAAGACCGAGTTCAAAATTATCAATCACAGGCAGCAGTTTTTCCAGCAGGCCATTATTGGCGTAGCGGATCGCATCTTCTTTTTCGCGAAGTGAACGTTTGCGAAAGTTATCCAGATCGGCTCGGGCCCGTAGTGCGAGGTCTTTGAGCTTGGCGGCCTCGGCTTGGAAATCCACATCGGCGATCTCGCCCTCTGGCGTCGCATCGACGGGTGCATCCATGACTTGGTCGTCGAAGGGATCGGATTCGTTTGAAGTATTCATTTTTTTGATATGGCAATGAGTGTGAAGTCGTCGTGCTTGAAATCGGCCCCGGTTAGGCTTCTGACATCCTCCGAGATGTGTCGGACGACGCCTGCGGCCCCATGTGGTGCACTGGCGCGGAGTGCCTCGGTGAGGCGTTCCATCCCGTATTCAAGCCCTTCGTGATTCATGGCTTCCGTGGCACCATCCGTGTAGAGCAAAATGCAGTCACCAGCTTCCATCACAAGACTCAGATCGGCGCAAACTCTATTAAAGACCTCGCCGCTGTCAATCCCCAGAGCCATGCCTTTGGGATTCAATTTTTCAACAGTATCAGTCGCTGCACGGTAAAGGAGTGGGGCATCATGGCCCGCCCGTGCGAGCGTGACCCGGCCTCCTCCGCCCTCCAAAATCAGATAGGCCATACTGATGAACATGTCTTCCTTGATATCCGGATAAAGTTGGAAATTTACCCGCTGCAGAACCTCCGACGCAGTCGCCGTGGCCGTGGCCTCGCGGCGTAGAACGCCACGGCACATGGCCATGATCAGGGAAGCGGGAACGCCTTTTCCGGAGACATCGGCAATCGCCACGCCGAGACGATCCTCTCCAAGAGGGATGTAGTCGAAGTAGTCGCCGCTCACATGCCGTGCCGCGAGGCTCATCGCGTGGAGTTCGTAGCCTGGAAAAACCGGATCCGATTCGGGCAGGAGAATCCGCTGGATGTCGCGAGCGATCTCCAAGTCGCGATCGAGGAGTTTTTTTTCGCCCGCCTCAAGATAGATGGCTTCGTTGTAGAGGGCAAAAGCACTCTGCTCGGCAATCGCTCGAAAGACTTTGAGGTCTTTTTCTTCAAAAGGGGGTGCCGATATCGGATTCACCAACGCCATCACACCGATCATACGATGCCTGTAAACAAGAGGTCCTAGGATGGCGGAATGAGCTGGAAGGCGCTCGTCGCTTCCAGATTGAATCAAGCGAGTCGCTTCCGTTCTCCAGCATTCCGAGAACAAACCAGCGGCGTCTTTGCCGACCGGCTGAAGCTGCAAAAAACTTTCAATGGCTGCGGGACTTGCTTTTGCCTGCATCAGGATATGTGCAGGAATTTCCACAAAGGGCGGGCATCCAGATGTAATAAATGCCGGAGTCAGGGCCGAATCGCTTTTGTTTGTGAGATAGAGCGCGCCAGACTGAGCATCCAGAATGCGCAGCGAACTTTCAACAATGAGCCGATGCAGTTCGGAACTTCCCACGCCCTCCGAAAAGGCAGCACCAATTCCGTGTAAAAAATCGAAAACGCGGTCTTCTTCTTTCTGCAAGTCTTGAAGCTTGAGTTCGAGCCCGCGCATTTTCCGTTTGCTCCTGAGCCTGCCGATGATGATGGCAGCCAGCAAAGAAGCGCAGAGTGCAGAGATGAAAAATGTCCACATGTAGGAATCGGCTACTTCACTCTCGAGAAAGCCGCCCTGCCAATCAAGAGCGATTAATTTGGCTCAACACGATCGGCCGTCTGCAATTTCTTGTCGCAGATATTCAATCACATCCTGAAAGCGAACGGCGTTTCGTGGGTCTGCATCGACTAACGCCTCGTGGGCTTCCAAGATGGCGATCCTGTGTTCATCGGAGTTTGAGCTAAGCGGGCCTGCCGTGCGAAGCGAGGGGGGGGAGTCGTGAACCGGTTCAGGTTCCAGTTGGAAAAGGTGGTCCAAACCAAGCCCCTCCAGCAGAGAAAAATTTCGCTCATTTGCACGAATCACACGCAAGAGGCCGCTTTCCAAATCTCGGAGGCTGAATGCAACCGAAGCTAGGGTTCCCATGAATGTCGAATCCATGAGTTCGCATTTTTCAAGATCGAGCACAAAGGCGCTGCACCCTTTGGCGATCATTCGCTGAACAAATTCTTTAACGCACTTCGAATTCTCAAAAGT
Organism: Spartobacteria bacterium; assembly: GCA_947499885.1. Taxonomy (GTDB): domain Bacteria; phylum Verrucomicrobiota; class Verrucomicrobiia; order Chthoniobacterales; family Terrimicrobiaceae; genus UBA967. Next base: position 5,216 of record CANMQB010000074.1, on the reverse strand, counting down.
GCCTCGGCCCTCGAGTTTCATCCAAACAGTGCCATTCTCACTGCCGACAAGTATAGAGGATATTTTGCTCACAAGAAACGGTTAAAACTTAAAGCTGAAGAATGGGATGTCAAACCCCTGCTACCTCCACATGTAGGACTGGCTGAGTGCGACAATCCGCCCCTCCACGATCAATAGGGCCCTCCAGGCCGAAACTCGGCCATTTTCCAGAAACTCGTCTCCCGTGACTTGGAAAGTCGAGCGGTGTGAGCCGACCGTATCCGGGTAGGATCGCTCGATGGCCATCACGTGGTTCCCCAAGCCTGCATGTCGGTACTCCAAGCGGAGAGTCACATCGGAACGCGTGGAATTCCGCCAAAAAATCGTATAATAATTTCCGTACCTCTGAGCCATCTCGGTGGAGTCCACCGCCCCAAACGTGCGCCTGGCGCGTTCGAAAAGAATCATGTCGTTTTTGGCTTCGGGCTCGATGTAGCTGGGATCGAGAGATGAGACCAAGATTTTGCGGAATTGGTAATCTTCATCGATCGCCAGAGGGAGAACATTGGCTTTTGGTAGCCTTGAAGCAGGGCCTTCAGGAACAGAGCAACCTGTAAATAAGGTCATCAGAACCAAGCTCGACAGCAGCGTGAGACGAATCATTTCGCTAAGCAAAGCGGGTTTGCCCAAGAGTGTCAATTTTCCGCAAGCATGCCCAGCGGCGCATTGCAATAGCGCGGGTCGAGAGCTAATCTGCGGCGAAGTGGAACCTGCTTCTTCACCAGCGAGCCCAGGTGGCGTGCAAAGTCGACTCGAAGGCGCGCTTCGAGTGGCCGCCCGCGTCCAAGCCAAATGCAGGCACATCCTTCGCCGCATCCAGCGCAAGCCACGCACAGTCACCGAGGGCCCCAACCTTCTTCCAACCCTCATTCAAGTTCTTGCGGCCTTCTCAAGGGTGGACGGGGAATTGCTCGAGGAGGAGATTGACTCCAGCCTTGGATTTCTCCGCTATGATTACCCCGATGCCGTTTACTCGGAGCTCCGTGAGTTGTTCCGAAACGCGCTGCAACAAAAGCAGGATCTCGATGCCATGGCGCAGAACTTGGCTGGCCGCCTCAGTGACGAGCGCAAGATTCTCCTCGGCGTTCAACTCTACGATCTCATCGCGCGGGCCGGCCTGAAAAGTGAGGCGGTCGTGGCTTATTACGAATTCATGTCACGCCTCGGCATGGCCTCGCAGGCGATCGATATCGTTTACCAATTGAATTCCGATGAAAAAGCGGACTCTTCGATTTACAGCTCCGGCGCATCGCCCCTCGAGATGGTGAGTTTCGGGTTCAAGGACAATACAGATGTCGTGTTGGACGACTTTGCACCGAATGAACGCCTGAACACCTACCGATTCGGCGATCTCGTCATCATCAAAAATCTCAGTGGCCGCACGCTCATTGTTCAGGGCCGGGCACTGCAACCGGGCAGCTTCGCGCGCCTCTATCCCGGCCAGCGTGTCCTCGTGGACGATGTCGTGCTCGCCTATGCGGATCTCATCTTTTACTTCAACGCTAAGAAAAACGTCACACTTCCGGAAATCTTCGTCGCGGTGGACAAGGATGATGAAGTCACTCTGGAAAAAAACCGCTCGCGCGAATCGTGTCTCCAAGTCGCCTTCGGGCTCCGCGTGAAGGTGAAGGCTCTTAAAAATGTGGATGCCGTGCTCAATGGCACCCGCCTCAATGTGGGGCGTGAGGTCATTGCCACACTCGAAGACAAAATTATTTTTCACGACGACAGTGAACTCGATCTCGACTATCTGCGTCTTCGTGCCCGTTCCTACGGCGGTCGCTTCCTCCTCAAGACATCAAAGAGTGAGTATCTTGTTTCAAACAACCCTGGGCTGCTCGAAGAGGATGACATCCTGCTCGCTCCAGGCGCCGGTGGCGACGTGCTGTTAAAAATCTCGTGTGACTACGAGCGCAAAATCGGCCAGATGGAAGTCCTCCAAGCCGACCGGCCTATAATCGTCAAAGGCGTGCCGGTCCGGAATTCTTGTGCTCTGGAAGATGGCGACACGATTCGCGTTGATACCGGCCAAGTGCTTCGTTGCAATTTCTCGGAACGCCTCATCGAAGAAGAAAAAAACGTCGTCCGCACATTGGACGTGCGTGATCTGGTTTGCCGATTTGCCAACGGAATGCTGGCCATCGACGGAGTGTCCTTCACGGTCGAACGCGGCGAGATGGTCTGCGTGATGGGTGCGAGCGGCTGCGGCAAAAGCACGCTTCTGCGCGCTCTCTCAGGTCAGTTCCAGCCAGCCCAAGGCGGCGTGCTCTTCAATAATCTTCCTCTTTACGGAAACCACGAGTCGCTCCGAAAATACGTGGCCTACATCCCCCAATACGATGCCTTCGACGAGCATCTCACGATTGAGGAAAATCTCGAGTTTGCCGCAGCCATCCGTGCCCCGCACCTGGGTCGCCGCGAGCGCCTGCGCCGGATTGATAGCAAGCTTGCTGAACTTGGTCTTAATGAACGCAGGACATCCATCGTCGGCTCGGCAGAAAAGAAAATCCTCAGCGGTGGTGAGCGCAAGCGACTGAACATCGGCCTCGATATGGTCAGCTCGGCAGACATCTTTCTCTTCGACGAACCCACCAGCGGACTGAGTTCGAAGGACTCCGAGCACATCATGGAAATCATCCGTGACATGTCGCACAATAAGATTGTTCTGGTGACGATTCACCAGCCGACATCGCGCATTTTCCAGATGTTTCACAAGGCCCTCGTTCTTGATCGTGGCGGCAAGCTGGTTTTTTTTGGAACGCCCCAAGAAACGCTGCGGTATTTTGCCCAAGCCGAAAGCCGAGAGACACCGACTCCCTCCTCCGGCGGCTGCGAGTCCTGCGGAACGACGCGGCCGGAATTCATTTTCGACGTACTCGAAACTCCGCTGCGCGATCTCGGTGGTGATATCATTTTGGAGGAAAACAACCGGGGACAGCTCGTGCCTGCCCGTCGCTACTCGCCGGACTACTGGCGCGACAAATACGAATCCCACCGCCTCATGAAAGAGGTCCAACAACCGGCTCCGCCAAAGGAAACGGCGCAGCCGCCGCCCTCGGATCCGCGTCGCCGGGAACGCCTCCGGCCGAAAGAGCATTTTCGTCAATTCACCATCCTTCTCCGTCGCGCGTTTCTCAGCAAGCTCCGCAACAAGGCGAACCTTCTCACAACCGTTTTGGAAGCTCCCCTCTTGGCTCTCCTCACCGGCATGGTGCTGCGCTATTCGGAAAGCTCCGTTTACGATTTCGCCTCAGCTTTCCACATCCCAACCTATTTGTTCCTCGCCCTCGTGGTGGCGATGTTCCTGGGACTCACGAACAGCGTGGACGACATCATCCACGACCGCTCCGTGCTGATGCGCGAGCGAAATCTTAATGTCAACATCGGCTACTACATCCTCGCAAAAGTTCTCACCCTCGGCTTCTTCGCCGTCATCCAATGCGCCCTCTTTGCCCTCATTGGAAATGCCCTGCTTTCGCTGCGCGATGGATTTTGGATCGTCTTCACAGCGATGTTCCTCACAGCCGCCAACGGCGCAGCGATAGGCCTCGTCATTTCCGCAGTCGTTGCTCAAAGCAAGACCGGCATCCTGATTATTCCAGTCATTCTCATTCCCCAGATCATCCTCAGCGGTGCTCTCATCAAGTATGAAGAAATGAACCGCAACCTCGACTTCATCCATGCGATTCAACAATGGGTGAACCTTCACCCCGAAAGCGCCATGCCGGCACGCAGCGACCTGCAGGTCCCTCTCATCTGTGAAATCATGCCCACCCGCTGGTCCTACGAGGCCCTCGTCTTCGCCCAGTCCAAACTCAATCCTCTCACCAGCCGCCAAGAGAAAATCCAGTCGATGATCAACCAATTGGCTCGGCAGCGAAAGCCTTCCCCTGCCCAGGAAGAACGCCTCGAAGATCTCAAGGATACCCTCGCCCTCCTCTCAGGTCTGGAAGCAGCCACCCCGGGCCAACTCCGCGCGGCCCTTCGACGCATCGACGACATCATCAACGGAGAGCCATTCAAGCCCGTTCGCTTCACCAAATTTGGAACCGGCCTCACCGCTGAGCAAATCTATGTGAATCAAAAAATCACCGACCTCGTCTCCAAAGCCGAAATGGAACAAAGCGACTACCGCGAAAACCGCCACCTGAACGTCTTCTTCGGCCCCGTGAAAGAATACCTCGGCATCAAAGTCGGCATCCTTTGGTTCAACACCGCTGTCCTCATCCTCTCCACCCTCACTCTCTTCATTGCCCTGGGAATTATCCTCCGCGGCCAAATCCGGATGCGGGTTTCTTGAACTCTACGGCTGGGACTCCGTAGACATCCATCTGTCCGGCCTCACAAATACCTCGATGCGTCCAAAATAGGTCCCTGCCAACACATATTTATTTGCAATATGTTGATAAAAAGGAGCCGCCCAGTTTTTGAAACGGGAGATTTCTGTCTTGTTGATATCGCGGTTGTTGATGACCACCAGCGCGGGTTTATTTTTTTCAAAATCCGCTATGGCGTGCGCTGAAAAATTTGCCGACTCGGTGGCATTATCCACATAGAGTTTGAATTGATACGAGGGACGCTGCGCCATGATGTTCAATAGGGGCACATAGGGGTAAGTGATCAGGAAATCGCCCGGTTGCGAGTGGCGAAGCAAAGCGTCTCTTAATCCCTCCCAGTCGCGCAATTCAGCGGGCTTGACGCGGAAGTCGATGCCTCCTGGCGCATGGAACATTGCTGTCCTTCCCCGTGCCAGGCGGATGCTTCCCGAGCCTTCACGGCCATAGAGCGAATTAAAAGCCACGATGACCTGCAATCCACAGAGGACGGGCAACACAAGCCCGCAGATCCTTCCGACGGAGGCTTTGAAGTTCTGAAAAACCCACCATCCCGCAAATGCCGCGCAGGCCAGCGCGGGATAAAACGGCACCATGAACTCCGCCAGATGAACGCTGTCTGGACGGAAAAAGTAATACTGCGGAAAAAGACTTAACGCCGCGCCGGTGGTCGTGAGGAGAAGCAAGCCAAAAAATCTTGCCCTCTCGTGCCCCCGTGCGATGCCGCACACAAAGAGCAGTGTCCCAGCAAGAGCCAAAACCGCTGACACCAATACAGGAAAATAAATCGATAGCGTGAAAAACGGTGAACCCTTCCACTGGATTAACTCACTCGAATCTGGT
>CANMQB010000073.1 GCA_947499885.1 Spartobacteria bacterium | reverse complement strand
TCCACACCGGCGAGAATGTCTTCACCGGCCTCCCCAGCCCCTTCGAAGCCACCCGCTACCACTCCCTCATCGTCAAACGCGAAACCCTCCCCCCCTGCCTCAAAATCACCGCCGAAACCGCCGAAGGTGAGATCATGGGCCTCGCCCACAGCGAATTGCCCGTCTACGGCGTCCAATTCCACCCCGAATCCATCCTCACCCAACATGGTAAGGAGATGCTGAAGAATTTTCTGGATTTCTAATGGTGTGAAATAAAAGAAAATTGATGCTGCCGCTAGTTTTCCTTTGCCAGACTGACCCGCAAAATAAGCCTTAAGAGAGGAAAATAATTAAAGGGCGGCCTTCCTACGCCTCCAGACAAGCCACCCGGCTCCTCCCATCAATATCAACAGGGCCGTTGATGGTTCGGGGACTACCATTGACGCCTCGGTGGCACCAGCCACGCGGAACCCCAAAAAGTTGAGCTCGTCAGTGGAACCACTGCCACTCCGAGTAGAGGACAGTAGGTCGTAGTCGCTGTTGGTCCAAGAGCCCCCGCGGGCGCCCCCAGACGAACCGGTCACCGCATCGGTACGCTCCCATACGTTTCCGCCCTGGTCAAAAGTTCCATAGTAGCTCCCCGAACTGCTGTAGGCTCCTCCATCCGTCAGATAATTCTGTGACGAACTGTAGTTTTGACTTTGCGTCACCGAATAATCTGTGTCCTTAAAATTGGCCTGATTGGCTCCGGTTCCAATCGTGTTCCCCGGGGCACTATCGCTCTGCGTGGGATACAGCCAGTAATCATCTGCTGGTCCGCTCACGCTGGGATCGTAATATGCCGCTTTGTACCACTCGTTCTCGTTCGGGATCCACCACGTCGTCATTGTTCCGGTGTTGGGGTTGATCGCATTCTTGGTGAACTCAATCCCGCTGATCGCTCCTAGGAGGGAGTAAGCTCCGTTCTCCGTCGTTGAGTTCTGCTGCGCTCCTGTTGGTTGTCCGTTGGCCATCCAGTTCGCGAAACGTGCTGCGTCATACCAGCTCACATACGTCACCGGTCGAGCCCCGCTCCCTTTCACCGCATAAGTGTAGCTCCCGCTGCTCCCGTCTCGGGTGATTCCCGCGATGTTCGAATCCGTCCCCATATCCGCGTTGTAGAGGCTGTAGGGATCGGTTGCTGCCACCGCGTTTAGGAACGCTGTGTATTGGGTTAAATTCACCTCCGTAACGGCGATATTGTAAATGTAGGAGACCCCCCCGTAGCCCGTCGTATCGTTCGGGTTCCCCACATCACCCACCGTCACGGTCGGAATCGTGATTTGGGCATGCCCGGTCGTCATTGCCATCATTCCCAGTGCCAGCCCAAGAGCCGTTACAGCCGCCATTGTTTTCATGAGTTTCGTTACTCCTGATTCAGGTGGGGATGAATTCGCGACCCGCGCCGAAGTGAGGATGGGATTGTATCCGTAGCAGTGAAAAGGCAGGGTTAGCCTTTGAGTTCCTCGCCGGTTTTAGCGTCGGAGATGACGAATTTTTCTTGGTGAAATGTCGGATCGGCGCGGAAGACGAGGCGTCCAGCGTAGCGGCGTTCAATGTCAACGAGGTGCTCCTCGTCTTCGGTGCGCAGGCGGTTGAGGAGGTCGGGATGCACCGTAACGCGGACCTCGTGGATGAGTTCCTGGTGCTTGCGCATGACGGAGTGGAGGGCCCGCTGGAGCTCCACACTCATGGTCATGGGGCTCTTGATAACGCCTTTTCCGCTGCAATGCGGGCAAGGAATGAAGACCGCACTGGCAAGGCTCTCGTTGGCGCGCTGACGCGTCATTTCCATGAGGCCGAGTTGTGAGATTGGCAGCACGTGGGTACGGGCTTTGTCGCGCTTCAGGCGCTCCTTGATGCGTGTGTAAACGGCCTGCTGATCCTTGCGACTTTTCATGTCAATGAAGTCGGCAACGATGAGGCCTCCGATGTTGCGAAGGCGAAGTTGACGGGCGATCTCCTCAGCGGCTTCCAGATTGGTTTGGAGGATCGTTTTTTCCATATCCTTCGCTCCCTTGTTGCGACCGGTATTCACGTCCACCGCAATCATGGCCTCGGTTTCGTCGATGACGATATAGCCTCCGCATGGCAGCCAGACCTGGCGATGAAAAGCGGCGTCGATCTGGGCCTTCACGCCGAAGCACTCAAAGATTGGCTGAACGCCAGTGTAATGCTGGATGGATTTCTTCGCACGCTTGGAAATCTGACCGACAAGTTCCTGCATGCGCTCGGCGGACTTGGCGTCGTCAATGATCACGGCATCCACCTCGTCAGTGAGGAAATCGCGAACTGAACGCTCGATGAGATCTGGCTCCTCGAAGAGGCAGGCTGGCGCGGGTTTTTCCTGGAGGCCATTTTGAACCTGCGCCCATTGCTCGAGAAGAATGCTGAGATCACGCACGAAATAGCGGGAACGCTGGCCGGCACCGACGGTGCGCATGATGACTCCCATGCCTTCTGGCACTTCGAGTTCGCGCAAGATTTTGCGCAGGCGTTCGCGCTCCTTGGGATCCTCAATCTTACGGGAGATACCGAACTGGTCGTTGAATGGCATCAAAACCAGATAGCGACCGGGCATACTGATATCTGTCGTGATGCGAGGCCCCTTATTGCTGATGGGGCCTTTTTTGACCTGCACGAGAACATCCGAGCCCACGGGGTAGATGTTTGGCACGTCTTTGTGAGTGATGCGCGGGGCTTTTTTCTTAGCATTTCCATTGCCGCGATTGATCGTCTCGATCCCGCTGTCGAGTGCTGCGGGGATGGCATCCCAAAACTGGAGGAAGGCATTTTTTTCAAATCCGATATCAACGAACATTGCTTTGATGCCTGGCTCGATATTACGGACTTTGCCCTTAAAAATGCTGCCGACGATGTTGCGGTCGGTTTCGCGTTCGATCGTGTATTCCTCGAGACGGTTGTTCTCGAGAAGTGCCACGCGTTTCTCCAGCTTTTCACAGCTGATGACCAGCTTGATGCCGGTGGCTTTTTTTCCGATTCCTAAAATTCTTTTCACGGTTTCTAACATGGGTGGGTTTGATTTGAAGCGCTCTTGTATGAGCTTGGGTTGAGAGAGTTCATCGGGCTGGTGCTTTTTCGGGTTTTTTCTTTTGGTCAGAGCCGCTGGAATTCTCCCGCTTGCCTCCGATGAAATTGAATATGTTCTGGATGGGGTTGGGTTTGGGGGTGGAAACTGGAGTGGCTAGTTCGGGTTTTGGGGCGGGGGCTTTGGTATCCGCTATCTTCGGCTTGGTTTTATTTTTAACTCGGCCAGCCGCATCGGCCTCTTCTCTCACATTGGGCGAGGCGCTAGGGCGATTTTCCTGAGCGGCGGCCGAGGGGCTCTCAGCCGTCTCACCATCATCATAGAGTTTTGTGGAGGCGGCAACCTCGCGGTCAAAATTCACGCTTTCGGTGAAGAGAAAGTTGCCCTTGGCAGGCTCTAATGAAGCGAGCTGCACGTCCTGCTCGCCACTTTTGTATTTCTGAATTCCTTCGATAATTTTTGCGGCAATAGGCGCGGAAACGCCACCACCGGACTTTGCTCCTTGAACGAACACGACGACAACATATTCAGGGTTGTCGTAAGGAGCGAAAGAAATGAACCAAGTGTGGTTGTCTTTTTTTCCCGAGCGCCAGAACTGAGCGGTGCCGGTTTTGCCAGCTGTGACCATCTTGGGATTTGCAGCGCGGCCAGCCGTGCCTCCAGACTCATTCACAACATTCCACATGCCCTTGCGGACTGTTTCAATTTGTTCGGGGGTCACTCCGCCGTCTTTCACGATATTCGCCCGGATGCGCGGGGGCTCTTGTGAAACTGTCTTACCATTTTGCTCCACAATGCGATCGATGAGGCGGGGGTAATAAACTGTGCCGCCATTGGCGACGGCAGCTGTGACCATCGCCATCTGAAGAGGTGAAGCCAAAACGTCTCCCTGCCCGATCGCGGTATTGGCAGTGAGGCCGTTCGACCAGCGTGCGCGAGGATTTGCCGAGGATAGCCACTCAGGGCCGGGCAGTACACCGGGAGATTCGCCGGAGATGGGGATGCCGGATTTTTGTCCCAGGCCGAGCATATTTCCCATGGCAACGATATTGTCGATGCCGGCGGCATTACCAAATTGGTAAAAAAACGCGTTGCAGGAGACCTTAAGTGCATCCTCTAAAGAAAGACGTCCGTGGGTGCGTTTTTTTTCCGCGATCCAGCACTTCATGTACTTATTGCCATACTGCACGCCGCCATAACAGCTAAAGGAGTTTTCCCCCACCCCAGCACGCAGGCCAGCAAGAGAGATGGGAACTTTGTAGGTCGAGCCAGGCGCGTAGGCGCTGATGGCACGATTCACAAGCGGGTTCGTCTCGTCCTTGTTAATCTCTGTCCACTTGGTGGCGCTGATGGAGGGGATGAACACATTCGGATCGTAGGATGGAACGGAAGCCATGGCGAGGATATCGCCATTCCTTGGATCAACAACCACGGCAGCGCCCCGACCGACGACACGGAGGGCCTCCTCCGCGATGTATTGAATTTTTGCATCAATGGTCAGATAAGCATTGTTGCCCTGCACCGGTTCACGACGGCCGACTTCTCCTTCAATGATTCCCTTTGCATTTCGCTGCAGAATGCGAGCTCCTGGTTTGCCTTTGAGTTGTTCGTTGAGGAAGAGCTCAAGTTGCGTCTTCCCCTCAATATCGGGTTCGTAAAAATTGAAATCGCGAAGGTCGGGGAGTTTGTCGAGCTCATGAGGGGAGCCGACGTAACCCAGCAGGTGGGAGGCCATCGATCCATAGACGTACCAGCGGACCGGCTTCACACTCACATTTACTCCGGCCAGCCCGAGATTTTTTTCGGAAAAGATGGCCATTTCATCAAAGTCAAGGTCCTGGCGATAGTTGTACGGCACCTCGCGGTTTGTACGATAGTGGATCTGAAGAGCATTGGCATTGTAATCCCTCGCCACTCCAAGTTCCTCCATTCGCGGAATGATGGTTTCGGAGACGATTTTTACGACATCTGCCTCCTTCAAATCGCGCGGCATGTTGTGCACGCGCCCACGGTAGGTTGTGATTGGTACGCTGCCCTTGCTCTCCCGGTAGGCACGAACCATATCGGGCAAGTAAAAATCCACCTCGAAGCTGGCTCGATTTTCGACGAGCTTCACTCCATTCCGATCCAAAATCTCCCCGCGCACAGCCGGAAGGCGCACCGTAACTTGGGAGTTCGTGTTGATTTTTGAGGCATACTCAGAACCACGGATCACCTGCACATCCCACAATCGAAAAATGATGCAGGCAAAACCAAGCACGACGACCAGCCCGAGAAAGACAATACGTGAACCGGGCTGGGTGCGCTTCATCGTTTGATGAGTCTCATTTTGCGCGAGCCATCAGGGATTAAGCGGTCCATTTGCGACAGAGTCCAATAGAACAAAGGTGCAATGAGCGCGGCCATGAGGCCGGGCGCAAGAATGCGCCACGACACGGCATTTTCCCAAAGAAAGCCACCGCGTTGAATAGTAAGTGTCAAAAATTGAAGCAATAAATAGCCGGAGGTGCAGACCCCACTCAGAACCACAAAGGGCCAAACATTGCGGCTCTTCATGGCTGGCTGGAATCCATTGGCAATACTCCCGAAGATCACAAAATACACGATAGATGAACCGAGCGGGATTTCAACCTTTCCGCCGACGACATGCATATAAGTGAGGTCGCTCAAGAATCCCGTGTAGAACGCGCCGGCAAGCATGACTGGAAAAGGAAGAACCATGGCGGCAAAACAAAAGACCAGTGGCACGAGAAGAACGTGCGCAGAGTGAAAATCCGCCATCGGCGGCAGAGCATCCTGAACAATGAATGCCAATACAACCCCTACAAACAAGGCGGCGAGATCCATGAGTACTTTGTTCATTTTTTCCCGACTAAGACGAAAACATCTTCGAGAGTGGCCAAATTCACAGTGGGTTCAACAATCGCTTGGCCATCGAGAGCCCGCAGGCGGAATTCTTTGATTCGCCCGATGACAAGCCCCGGCGGAAAGGATCCTTGGGCGACTCCGGCGGTGAGCACTTGCTGGGCAGGCACGAGCTTGGCGCTTTTGGAGAGAAAATTCATCTGCAGAAGTCCCTCCGCCGCTGTTTCCTGAATACGGAGTCCTGTAATGATGCCCTGCTCGCGAGTGCCTTCGACCTTGGCGGCAATGCGGCATGTTTCATCGGTGATCAGGACCACAATAGCTTCATTTTTGGAAACGGTCGTGGTTTTTCCCACAATGCCCAAATCGGTGACGACCGGCATATCGGCCTCCACACCGTCTTCAAAGCCTCGGTTGATCCGGATCGTGTTCCACCACGTTGTGGAGTCTCGAGAAACAATGCGGGCCGGCATGAGTTTAAAGCTAGAGCGCTCGCGAAAATCCAGAGCCATGCGAAGGCGGCTGTTCTCTTCCTCGAGCTCAGTCAGCAGATTATTCTCGGCGCGGAGTTCACGATTTTCGGTGGATAGCTTTTTATTTTCGACCTCGAGCTCGTCAAGCGTCTGCAGGCGGCGGCCGACCGAGCCGAGATTTTCCTGCACGGCACTGCCGGTGCGAAGAAAGGGAGACATCAGGGACATAAACCCGGAGTGCATCGACTGCACAGCGCTGGGAGATATGGTCGAAAAATAAGTTGCCACGGCCACTACTGCCACCACTAACGCAATGTTGAGTCTGTTCATCGAGGACAAGGAAGTTCAACTTCCACCCGCTTGGATCTGGTTACCGCCCGTGAGGGCGCTCGGCGGAAACGGCCTTGAGGAACTTTATCTCCGAAAGCGCTCGCCCGGTGCCTTCCGCCACCGCACTCAGCGGGTCTTCAGCAACGTGCACAGGAAGCCCAGTGGCCTCGGCGATGAGCCGATCCAATCCCCGCAGGAGGGCCCCTCCACCAGCCAGCACAAGACCGCGATCAACAAGATCAGCTGACAGCTCGGGAGGACAACGCTCGAGCGTGATACGAACGGAATCCACAATCGTGGAGAGAGGCTCCATGAGGGCCTCACGAATCTCTTGGGAGGTGATGGAAATTGTTTTGGGAAGCCCGGCCACAAGATCCCGGCCCTTAACCTCCAACCCGACTTCCTTTTCCAGTTTGTAAGCGGAGCCAATCTTGATTTTGATCTCCTCGGCCGTGCGCTCGCCGATCATCAGGTTGTAGGCGCGCTTCATATAGTTCGTGATGGCCTCATCCAACTCGTCGCCGGCCACGCGAACGCTGCGGCTAAAAACAATGCCGGAAAGGGAAATGAGGGCCACCTCGGTGGTGCCGCCGCCAATATCAACAATCATATTTCCCGCGGCATCTTGGACAGGCAGTCCAACGCCGATAGCGGCAGCCATGGGTTCTTCGATAAGATAGACCTCCCGCGCGCCAGCATGGGTGGCAGAATCCTTAACGGCACGTTTTTCAACCTCGGTGATGCCGCTTGGCACGGCCACAACGACGCGCGGACGAACCATGCGGCGGCGATTGTGAACCTTGCTGATGAAATGCCGAAGCATGGCTTCGGTGATCTCGAAATCGGCGATCACGCCGTCCTTCAAGGGCCGAATGGCCACAATGTTGCCCGGTGTGCGACCCAGCATTCGCTTCGCTTCATTTCCGACCGCCAGGACTCTATTTGTTCCTTGTTGGACGGCAACCACTGAGGGTTCTCGAAGGACGATGCCTTGATCTTTTACGAAAACCAGAGTGTTAGCAGTCCCCAAGTCAATGCCTATGTCACTTGAAAAGAGTCCCAGAAGATTATCAAACATCGAAAGTTATGGAAAGTTGTAGGAATATCCCTTTGCTAAAGGCAGCTCAGCCTGCAGCTGTAGGAATGCTCCAAAATGTTGTTAGGCGAATGATCATTCATTTTGATCCAGACACACGTCAAGATTTAGTTTTCCCTGTCATCGGAAAAACCGAGTCAGATTTGCGCAGCAATGGCTGCTCCCATCTCCGCAGTACCCACCAAACGAGCCTCTGGCGTATGGATATCACCCGTCCGCAGGCCGCTGGAAATCACAGCCCGCACCGCATTTTCGATGGCCTCTGCCGCATCCGCGCGACCGATTGAAAAACGCAGCATCATGGCGCAAGACAAAATCTGAGCGATCGGGTTAGCGATGCCCTGACCAGCAATGTCGGGAGCCGTTCCACCGCTTGGCTCAAACATTCCGAACCGTGTAGTCCCACCGGTGGATTCTCCGAGACTGGCACTTGGCAACATGCCAAGAGATCCGGCAATCATCGCCATTTCGTCGCTCAGGATGTCCCCGAAGAGATTCTCCGCCAGAATCACATCGAAGGCCTTGGGGTTTTTGATGAGTTGCATGGCGGCATTGTCAACGTAGAGGTGCTTGAGAGTGACATCCGGGTAATCCCGAGAAACCTCATTAACAACTCGGCGCCATAGAATTCCATTTTGCAAAACATTCGCCTTATCGATCGAAGTGATTTCTTTGCGGCGGGTGCGGGCGGCTTCGAAGGCGACCTTCGCGATCCGGCGTATTTCGCTTTCCCAATAAATCATCGTGTCAACAGCAAAATCCTCGCCGTTTTCGCTCTTGATGTATTTTGGCTCCCCAAAATAAAGGCCTCCCGTGAGTTCCCGCACGCAGAGCACATCAAAGCCGCCTTCCACAAGTCGAGGATGCAGAGGCGAAGCGTGGGTTAGTTCTGGAAGACAAATGGCAGGACGCAGGTTTGCAAAAAGACCAAAATGTTTGCGAAGCGGGAGCAAGGCCGCGCGCTCAGGCTGCTCATTGCCCGGAAGAGATTCCCACTTTGGACCACCTACGGAACCAAAAAGAATCGCATCGGCTTGCTCACACGCCGCAAGCGTCTCTGCGGGCAAGGCGCGTCCCACCGCATCAATCGCTGCTCCTCCGACCAGCTGGTGATCAAATTCAAAGGAAATAGAGAATTTTTTTGCGGCCGCCTCAAGCACACGCAGGCCCTCTACCATTACTTCCGGCCCGATTCCATCGCCCGCCAGCACGGCGATGCGAAAAGTTTGTTCTGAGTTCATGGAAGCGGATGATAACCTCTGCATGCTGAAGGAATCAAGCGCGGCAATGATTCCCCCCTCGTTCAGGAGACTGACTTTCGCGAAGCGTAGAGAGCAACAAGTGCTGCTCCGACCGACTGGGAGAGCTCGCCCATGCTCGCTGGCACAATTTTCATCGTACGGCGCTGAACAGGAAAAAGCCACGGCTCGGCGGCGGCTTGGATGCCACCAAGATAACGCGCGCGGAATTCCTCGGTTGTCGAGTGCGGGTCGATGAGACCGCCCCCGATCACAACAAATTCCGCATCCAAGGCCATCGAAAGATTCGCCACATGAATACCGAGCGCCTTTGCCTGAAAATCAAAAATCTCCAACGCGAGGGCATCGCCTTTTTGTGCAAGAGTTCTCAGTGAAAGCGTTTTTTCCTGAAGTGGCGCGGCAGAATGGTGGAAGTCGTGGTCTGGATACTTGGGAAGCAAATGCTCCAGATATTGCCCCAACCCGGAAATGCTGGCGTAAGCCTCCACGCAGCCCCAGTCGCGGCCGCAGCCACATTTGAAAACTGGCAGCCCGAGAAGATGAAGCGGAGAGGGCATGTGCCCCGCCTCCATGCCAGCAAGCGTGTCGCCTTCCAGCGGCAGGCCATCGGGACTGATATAGGCCCCTCCAAGCCCAGATCCAGGAGCCAACATAATAACTCCCGCTTTTTTATCGCCGCGGACTTTAGCAGCCTCGGCGACTCCGCCATAGTTGCCGTCATTACCAGCCACGAGCGGGATTCGGCGTCCAGCGCAGCGCTCAAGGGCCGCTGCATAGTCTGATAAAAAATTCCAACCCTCAAAGGAAGCCGGCAGGTTCGCTGTGCGATCGAGTACGCCATAGGACAAATAAGGCCCAGGGATGGCCAGACCCACTCCGCCGACCTGCTGCCAGGCCAGATGATTCTCGGAGAGAAATTTTTCAACGCCTTCGATCCATCCATCGACAACCGCTTGAGTGCCGAGGCGGGCATTTGTGGAGCTCTGCGCAAGATGGAGCGTGATCGGTGTTCCATCGTCAAAAACACCACAGGTCTTCGAGGTGGTTGCTCCGCTATCCGTGCCAATAAAAATTGTTTTCATAGGAAAATGAGAAAACCATTTTTAGCAATTGCTAGGAATATGGAAACGCCATTTTCAACCTGATTGGTAATTTCGCAATGTCATGCGTGCGTCGCGTTGACACGGCAGGGGCTTTTGTTAAACCTTGCCGCTTACTTTATGGCAAAACCCACCAAGTCCACTAACAGCGCAGCCCCGAAAAAGGGCAAATACGTTTACACATTCGGAGCCGCAAAAGCCGACGGCGACGGAAAAATGAAATCCCTCCTCGGCGGCAAAGGAGCCAACCTCGC
>CANMQB010000072.1 GCA_947499885.1 Spartobacteria bacterium | reverse complement strand
AAAGTTCGCCCGCACGTTGGGTTTGTTTTCTTTGGATCCATCGTAAAGGACTTCACCAAACTCGCAAACGATGCGGCGGATGCGCAGGCTGGACCCGTCCGAATGCGTGGAAACTGGGGGAAGAATGCCCGACCATCCCGGTGAAATGACTAGGACCGGGTTGTCGAGATGGATCTCCCCGATGCGGCCAGCAGCAAGATCATCTAGAGAGAATACGATCTTGCCCCGGGCAAGACGCGCGAGTTCTTTTCCGGTTTCGGGGTCGTTAACAACAAAATCCGTGAACGAGATTTCGCCCGGGCCTGTTACTTGAACGTTCTGCACATCGATCTTTGAGCCTGGCAGTTGTCTTTCAAGCGACCAGCGTGCAATTGGCGTGAGGCCGCGCGTGAGGAAATACAAACCAGCACATGCCAGAATGAAGCCTATAAAAAGCGGGGCAACCAGAAGGCGAATCGTGCGCTTGGAAATCTGGAACCGCTTTTTCAAAATGGTATGCTCCCGAGCGTCGTCTTGTTACCTCCTGCGGTTTCGTGCTACTTCGTCAAACAACTCGACGATGCCATCATCGACTCGCAGGTCTACAATCTTCCATTTTCCTTCGGTGCGGTAGAAGTAGAAGCGCCAGCGGAGGGGAAGGTCCTCGTTCCAGGAGAGGCACGTCTGGCGGGAGAGCGTTTGGCCGATCTCAAGACTCTCAACCACTTCGTAGCCGTTCACAGGGCCGAAATTATCCAATGCCTCGCGGGTTCGCTTTTTTAGCTGTTCTAGGTTTTCTGCCTTTGAGGCGATGAGAGTATTTTTTGCAAGTCCCTCGTAAGCCGCTTCGATTTTATCCGCTTTCAAAGACTCGAAAAATCGCTGGAGGAGCATTTCAGGCTCGCTGGGAGCCTCTGGTGATGCCGATGGGGCGGGGGTGGCATTTAAAAAAACAAGCCCCTTCTTGTCGCCTTTTGCCGTTTGGGCAAATGCGGAAGTTGCGAGAAACGAGGCCGTGAGAATCAAAAAAATGCGCATGTCCTAGGCTCGCGTTTGCGAGGAGGCGATGCAAGCCCGTCGGATCGCAATTCTGCAAAGAGTCGAAAGTGTTTTTCGCCCTCGACAGGCGGTGTGTGAGGTGGATAGATGAGTTCGTATGAGCACTCCTCTCTCCCCCTCATCCCCTCCTGATCATTCCCAGCCTGATTGGGACGCCATCTCACGTGATGTCGATTTTAAAGCGCTTGTCAGCCGCAAGCTGAAGCTTGTCGTTCCAGCGACGATATTTTTTGTTGTGTATTATTTTGCCTTGCCGGTCGGCGTGGGTTGGTTTCCGGACTTTATGAAACAGAAGGTCTGGGGAAATCTGAACATCGCCTACCTTTTTGCGCTTTCGCAATTCTTCATGGCTTGGGTGTTGGCCTTCATTTACGTGGTCGCTGCGGCGGGATGGGATCGCCGCGAGCATGCTCTGTTGGCGAAATTTGGATTCAACTCGAGAGACTGATATGAACTTCCTAATTTCTACAATCGCTGCTCCTGTCGATCATACCGCTCTTTGGATGTTTCTGGCATTCGTTGCGGCGACTTTGGTGATCACATATTTTAGCGCTCGGCGTTCGACTGGAGCCAGTGCCTACTTTGCCGCTGGACGCCGGATTACGGGTTGGCAGAACGGACTTGCCGTCGCTGGCGACTACATGAGCGCTGCGAGTTTCCTTGGAATCGCCGGCATGATTGCGATGAACGGTTACGATGGGTTCCTTTATTCCGTGGGTTTTTTAGTGGCTTACCTCACGGTCCTATTTGTAGTGGCCGAGCCCCTGCGTAATGCCGGAAAATACACCATGGCCGACGTTTTGGCCTATCGCCTCAGCCCACGCCCAGTGCGCGCAGCAGCCTCGTTAAGCACGCTCACAGTTTCAATTTTTTACATGATCGCGCAGATGGTCGGTGCCGGTGTGCTGGTGAGGCAGCTGATTCCCGGAGTGAGCTACGAGGTGGCTGTGGTTGGGGTGGGGGTGCTTATGGTTGTCTATGTCGTCTTTGGTGGGATGCTGGCCACGACATGGGTTCAGATCATTAAGGCTGTTCTGTTGATGACCGGCAGCGCGTTCCTGACGGTTTTAGTGCTGCGCGAGTATCAGTTCGACATCGGGAAGTTCTTTTCATCACTTGCAGCTATACCCTCTACTGGTCCCAACGGCGAAAAGGTGGTCAGAGATTTCCTCACGCCGGGGCTTATTTTTAAAAACCCGTGGGACCAGATTTCACTTGGGATGGCACTTCTCTTTGGCACGGCGGGTCTGCCTCATATTCTGATTCGCTTTTACACAGTGCCCGATGCCAAGACGGCGAGAGCCAGTGTGGTTTGGGCCATGATTATCATCGGTCTTTTTTACATCATGACGACGTTCTTTGGCTTTGGCGCTGCCAGCCTCATGGGCCCGGATTACGTGCAGGCACACGGCGGAACAAATATGGCGGCCCCCGAACTTGCCCGGAAATTGGGAGGCGAGGTCTTCTTTGCGTTCATCAGCGCTGTTGCCTTTGCGACAATACTCGCGGTGGTGGCGGGGTTGACCATCAGCGCCAGCACGAGCTTCGCGCATGACTTTTTTACAAACGTCATCCATCACGGCAAAGAACATCAACCCGGTGCCGAGGTGCGCGTGGCAAGGATCACTGCTTTTGTGGTGGGTGCGGCGGCAATCGTGATTGCGATTCTTCTTGGGCCTGGAGTGAATGTCGCCTTTCTTGTTGGACTGGCTTTTGCCGTAGCCGCCAGTGCGAACCTTCCGGTGCTTGTGTTTTCGATTTTCTGGAGGCGTTTCAATACCTCTGGCGCAGTGACTGGACTCTCGGTGGGCTTGGTTTCAAGTATTGCCCTCATCCTTGTGAGTCCCGACATCATGAAGGAGAACGCCCTTTTTCCGCTCAAAAACCCGGCTCTTGTGAGTATTCCAATTGGTTTTATCGCGGCTATTCTAGGCACTCTCTTGTCAAAGGAAGTTCCCTCAAAAGAGAAATTTACCGAACTTCAAGTTCGGGCCAACACCGGACTCGGTGCGGAAAAAGCCACGGAACACTGATCGATAAAAATCTCTTGCACCTAGGGCACTATTTTACAACTTTACGACGAGCCTGATGAGTATCTCCACCAACAATATCGCTGCTGACTACTACCGCTCTGTGAGCGCGAGTTACGCAAATGTCGCCAACTTCCAAAGGACTCAGGAGGCCATCAAAAAAACGAACGAAGTGGCAGCTCCCACTAAACCCACAAAGGTTACGCTCAAGGAAGCCGTTCGTGATTCCCAAAAAATCCCTGCCTCCTCATTAAAAGTCTCGGGCGATATCCGCCAGTTTCTGGCGAAGGAGCGCAGCTTGGACGATGTGGATTCTCGTGCTGCCACGCTCACGAGCGCAAGTGCCGAGGCGGCGAGGGTTGCTCATGCAATGGCTCAAAACGCAAAATCCAGGAAGCCTCTCTTTCAGTCTGAGAGAAAGCCGCTTGCCGTTTTGGCCTGACCAAAGTCTCTTTTTCCATTAGCTCTTGGCGTATTAGTCTCTGTTAAAAATCCCGCCGCTCCTTGAAAAACGTCATCCACTGGTTCCGCCGTGACCTACGCCTCACGGACAATACTTCACTCCATGCCGCTTCAATCTCCGCGCAGCATGTGACTCCGGTCTATGTGCTCAGCGGTTGGAAAAATTCCCACAGTTGGACAGGACCTAATCGCCAGCACTTCCTTTGTGGGTGTCTGCGTTCCTTGGACTCAAACCTCCGTGCGATCGGTTCCCGTTTGATTCTTCGCGAAGGCGAGGCGGTGGCCGAACTCGAGAGATTGGCTGTCGAGACCTCTGCTGAGGCAATTTTTTTCAACCGAGATCCCGATCCCTTTGGGCGTACGGTCGAGGAGAAGCTGGAGAAAATGGGAAAGCGATTGGGGATTCCCATCAGGCCTTTCAAGGATATTGCCATCCATGAGCGGAGCGAGGTTTTAACAGGTGCCGGCGAGTCATTCCGCGTTTTCACACCATACTCAAAAGCGTGGGAGAAGCTCGCCAAGCCGCCGCTTGCAGGCTCCATCAAATCCCTCTCCACACCATCTGGAGTCGAGTCCTTGCCACTTCCCGACAACTCACTTTGGAGTTTGCCTCCCGCCGCTGAGGGCGTGTCAGTGGCTGGAGAAAAGGCGGCACGAACGCGCATGAGGGCGTTCTTGGATCAGGCGATTACGCGATATGGCGAAATCCGAGACCTGCCCGCAGGGAGCGGCACGTCGCGTCTCTCCCAAGATCTGCGGTTTGGACTTCTATCCATTCGAGAGCTTCACCAAGAGTGTCTGAAACGGGCTGAGGCCTCTGACGCCAATGGCCGTGGGAGCGTGATGAAGTATGTGGCAGAACTTATCTGGCGTGAATTCTACATGCAGATTCTTTGGAACTTCCCCGAGGTACTGAGTCAGGAGTTTAATCCGAAATATCGAGGCATGGTCTGGCCTGGAGCCATTGCCAATCTCGAACGTTGGAAGAGTGGAGAGACGGGCTTCCCAATCGTAGATGCCGCCATGCGCGAGCTTCGAGAGACCGGGTTCATGCACAATCGCACCCGAATGATCGCAGCCATGTTTCTGACAAAGGATCTCCATTTAGATTGGCGTCACGGCGAGTCCTACTTCATGCAGACTCTCACTGATGGCGAGATTGCGAGCAATAATGGGGGATGGCAGTGGAGCGCGGGCACTGGTGCGGATGCCGCTCCTTACTTTCGAATTCAAAATCCTTGGAGCCAAACCAAACGGTTTGATCCCGATGGAACCTACATCAAGCGCTGGATACCTGAGCTTCGTGACGTGGAATCCTCGAAATTCCAAGATCCCCCGGCTCCCGGCCTTCGGCTCGCAAAAGGCTACCCCGCTCCGATCGTGGATCACTCGGTGGCCCGGGATATCACTTTGGATTTATTCAAGGCGCTGAAGGCCTGATTGCGGATGTCCGCTTCCCTGCCCATCTACGATCTCGATGAGGAAATTGTCGCCTCGCTCAGGCGCGGGAATCGTCTCATTCTTCAGGCGCCGACTGGTTCGGGGAAATCCACACAGGTTCCTCAGATCCTCTTGGATGGTGGTCTCCTGGGTACTGGCCGCTGCGTGATCCTTCAACCGCGTCGCTTAGCAGCTCGCATGCTGGCTGCGCGTGTTGCTTCGGAGCGAGGCGCAAGGCTGGGAGGAGAAGTCGGATACCAAATCCGTCTCGACAACGTCTCCTCCAAGGAAACGAAAATCCTCTTCGTCACCGAGGGCATTCTTCTTCGTCAGATGCTGGCCGATCCGCAACTACGTGGCATCTCCACGTTGGTCTTCGATGAATTTCACGAGCGCCACCTCTATGGCGACATCACGCTGGCTCGGGCTCTCGACCTTCAGGATACGGTGCGCCCGGATTTAAAAATTGTTGTGATGTCGGCAACCCTCGACGGGGCCGAGTTGCAAGAATATCTGAGTCCTTCTGAAATCCTCACATCCGAGGGGCGCATGTTTCCTGTCGCGATCGCCCACATTGCTCATGATCCCAAAGATGAGCCGATCTGGGAAACGGCAACGGATGCCGTTGTGAGACACTTTGAGAACACCGATGGCGATGTGCTTGTTTTCATGCCTGGGGCCTATGAAATCCAACGCACGATTCGGGATCTTCAGGGCAGCCTCGGAAGCCAATGTGCTATTCTTCCCCTGCATGGTGAGCTTCCGGTTGCCGAACAGGATCGTGCGGTAAACCCCTCGCAGGGGCGAAAGATTATTGTTTCAACCAATGTCGCGGAAACCTCGCTTACGATTGATGGTGTCACATTGGTAATCGACTCAGGCCTGGCGCGTGTGGCGCGATACGATCCGAATCGTGGTATCAATACCCTCCTCATAGAAAAAATCAGCGCGGCATCTGCATCCCAGCGGGCTGGTCGTGCGGGGCGCACCGCCCCTGGGCTTTGCGTGCGCCTGTGGACTGAGCGCGACCACTCGAGGAGGCCCCTGCGTGAACTTTCTGAAATCAAACGCCTCGATCTCGCAGAGACTCTTTTAAGCCTGAAGGCTGCTGGGGTGGGGGATTTGCGTGCTTTTCGTTGGATTGAGCCTCCCGAGTCCCAAGCCCTTGTTCGAGCGGAGACGCTTCTGCGCGATCTGGGTGCATTGGATTCTGATGGAGAAATTACCACCGTCGGACGGCGGATGCTCAGCTTTCCGGTGCATCCTCGGTACGCTCGCATGTTTATTGCCGCCGATGAGTTGGGTTGCGTGCGAGCGGCCGCTTTGATCGCTGCCCTCACACAAACCCGCTCGATGCTTCTTAGGGTGGATAAGAAAGTCGAGGAGGAGCGGGGCGAAATTTTTGGTGGCGGAACCTCCGATTTTCTCGTCCTCATGCGTGTGTTTGAGTGGGCACGTGCGCGGGATTTTCGAATGAATGAGTGCCGTACGCTGGGTATTCACTCTGACTCTGCACGGCAGGTGGCTAAACTTTTCAACCAGTTCCTTGATATAGCCCACTCCGAGGCGCTGCTGCTTGAGGACACCGCTGCGAGCGATTCGAGTATCGCCAAATGCGTGCTGGCTGGTTTTGCCGATCAGGTTGCAGTCCGCCGTGGCACAGGAACGCTCGTTTGCGATATTGTCCATGGGCGCAGAGGGCTTCTTTCGCGACAGAGTTCGGCGACGGAGAGTTCCCTGCTTGTTGCCGCGGAGATTGCTGAGGTCGAGGGGCGCGATGGCGATGCCCGCGTTCTGCTTAGCTTGGCAACCGAAATTCAAGAGTCATGGCTTCGCGAGATGTTCCCCGGAGACTTCTCAGAGACAGCTGAACCGTTTTACGACAAAAGCCAGAACCGGGTCGTCGTGCGTCGCGCCAAAGTCTTCCGTGATCTGATCCTTGAAAATCGTGACCGTGATGCGGAGCCCGGCGCAGCGGCCTCGCTCTGCCTTGCTGAGCAGGTCTTAGCTGGAAACCTGCGCCTGAATGGTTGGGACGATGCGGTGGACCAATGGATTCACCGTGTTAATTTTTTAACGCGTCTTTGTCCTGAGCAAAATCTCCCCGCCATGGGCGAGGATGAGCGTCATCATATGATTCTCTTAGTGTGCGATGGAGCGGTCTGCTACCGCGATATCAAGGACTCCGCCGTATTGCCTCACGCCCGATCGCTCCTGACGGGCGAACAACAGAGATTTGTGGAAAAGCACGCCCCTGAGCGCGTCGAGCTTCCGGGGGGTCGCAAAGCTAAGGTGACTTACGCCGAAAGCGCGGATCCCTTTCTTTCTGCCCGAATCCAGGATTTCTACGGAGTCACCGACGACATCAAAATCGCCCTCGGTCGCCACGCTCTCACTCTCCACATCCTCGCTCCGAGTCATCGTCCGGTCCAAGTGACACGGAGCCTCAGGTCCTTCTGGTCAGACACGTACCCGGGCTTGAAGCAACAACTCCAGCGTCAGTATCCGAAGCACGAGTGGCGTTGAGAGATCAGTTGCCAAGAAGGCTCTGCTGAGCGGCCATAGCTCCTGCTCCGCCGAGGAGGAGAAATTGAGTCATGGTTATTGGCCCGCTGGACTCCACAAGCGTTCCCTCTGTTGTGCGTTTTTGCGAAAGCACGATCGGTGGCA
The DNA here is from genome assembly GCA_947499885.1 of Spartobacteria bacterium. Taxonomy (GTDB): domain Bacteria; phylum Verrucomicrobiota; class Verrucomicrobiia; order Chthoniobacterales; family Terrimicrobiaceae; genus UBA967. The sequence goes on along the minus strand of CANMQB010000072.1, from coordinate 2,899 downwards.
AGTGCTTCGCGACCGTCTCAGCTTTTGGGAGTTTCGAAACATCCAGATTTTTTTTCAAATCCGGCATCATAGCGGCTCCAAATCGGATGACTGGCAGGAACGAGTTGTAAAGCCGCGTAAACACTGTGCGCGTATCAATGTAGCAAAAAGCTTCATTGGCTGAAGCGAGTGCTGGCATGGCCTGTTTGAAGTCTAGCGCATCCTCGAGCGTTGCGCCGGTTTTGTTTGCCTCCATCGCATTGACGATCGTATCGGCGCTCATCCCCAGCAGGAGAAAGTCGTCGCTTTGAGCCATGGAGAGAGAAGCGTACCCTGTAGGAAAAGTGAAAAGGTTATGGCCTTTGTAATCTTGCTGGTTTGCTGCCGGAACGATCCCAATTGTTTCTTTGAGGAAATCCAATGAACGGGCTGCATCTTTCACAGTGATCGCAAGCATTGGACTCGGAGCCATGTTGCCCTCAGGCCAACTTGCCAAAAGAGCGCATTCTGGCCCGTAGATTTGAGCGGCCGTATCGGCCATCGGTTTGGCAAGAACTGACAATGTCGGATAGGCCTCAGCAAGACCTTCTACAAGGGCGGGAAGTGCGGCGAAATTCAGGTCGATATCGAAAAAAACAGTCGTATCTTTTGTCGTGAGACGCATGGCGGGATGCTCGAGTTTTGTCAGCGAGTCTTGCTGTGATGGGCGCAGCACGAAAAGGGTGTCCCGTTGAAGCGGACCGTCGATTTTCAGGGCCCCGCCGATGGCTTCCGCAGATTTGAGTTCCTCCACCTGCGAAGGAATGGCGCTCGCTCCAGCCAGTCGGCCAAGTCTGAGTAGGGAGTCCAAGGCTTTCTCAGGCTCGAAGAAGAACATCAACTCCGGCTCAGCTGGCAAGTGGGCAGAGACCGCTAGGAAGCGTGGATTTGTTTTTAACGAACTCTGCGGCGAGGGGCCACTAGCGCGGTCGAGTGCGCTTCTGATTTGGTCCAAATTCGTCGAAAGAAATCCCCAACGGCCGGCGGCAGCGGAGTAGAGCATCAAGTCGCCATGCTGGGTTGCCAGAATTTCTCGACCATTGTGAGTTTCTTTTGTCGGCTCCTGGTTGGCATTGGGCAATTCTTGGCGGAGGCGAGTGATGGCGTTATCATAGTCTTTGCGGTTTCCCCAAAACTGGAAGCCTAGGAGAGCTTGCGCGCCTAGGGTGTCATCGTGTGTCGCGGCAAGAAAAATGTTGCTCGGTTTGAGGGCCACGAGCACTCCGCTGGCTTCGCCGGTCGAGGGAGCATCGGTGAGATTTTTAAGCGGCAATTTCAGGAACTCCTGCATCTCAGGCTCGGCTGCAATTTGTGCGAGTGATGTGCCGATCCATCGAAATCCGGTGCGAGGAATATTGGGGATGTTTACAAAAAGCACTGTGTCTGTTGGAGCCAATGCCGGCGCTTGGGACTCTCCGCCAGATCGCTTAAAAAAAATGACACCGCCAAGGACGAGAAGTGCGGTTATGAGAAAGCCGACAGCGATTTTTTTCATGAGGTGAACAGCTAACGCCAATTTTATTGACACGGCAAGCTGTTGGAAACAGGATTATCTCCTATGGATACAACCAAATTTGATAAGTTTCTTCAGCCAGCTCGCGAGAGCTACAATCGGGAAAACCTCCGCATTCTCTCAGACGTGTGTCTTTATCTCGGCTTTCTCTCAATCATTGCCTCAGTAGCCACATGGTTCACCGCTGCCAGGGAAAATCGGGCTTACGGTGAGCGATTTGGCATCTTCATCGGCCTCTGGGTGCCGAGTTTCTTCATCCTTTCGAATCGCCTCTCCCGTAAGGCGGATGAGATTGTGGAAGTTGTCGCAGAGGACGAATAATCCATCCTTCTTTTCAAAAAAAGCGAACCGAGCTACTCGGTTCGCTTTTTTTATTTTTCCGCAAAAATCTGATTCCTCCCCCTTGAAATCACTCCTAGCGGTTGTATTTTTAGGCCGCATGAAAAAGGCACTAGTTTTTCCACTTCTCTGTTTGTCGGCTCTCAATGCTCTTGCGACTGAGAGCGACGCGCCACAAACTGGCTCAGTTCCGACAGCGCTTCGTCAGTTGAGTAACTCGTTCGCTTCGGTGTTTGAAAAAGCGGCACCCTCTGTGGTGGTCATTGAAGCAAGGCCCTCGCCAGGCCAGTCCGTATCTGGGTTGCCCAGCGGGCTGGAGTTTTTTTTTCGAGGGCCTAACGGTGCTCCTTACCGGGTTGTTCCTGAGACGGGAGCGAATCCCGACGTAGCACCAAGCATCGGCTCGGGATTTGTTTTCAGCAAGGATGGCTACATTTTAACCAATAACCATGTCGTCGCCGATGCCAGTGAGATTCAAGTCAAACTCCAAGACGGCCGTCGCTTTGAGGCGGAGGTGGTTGGAACTGACGAGCGGAGTGATGTGGCCGTTATCAAAATCACTGCGCCTGATTTGAACGTGGCCCTGCTCGGCGATAGCGATGCCTTGCGTGTGGGCGAGCTGGCTTTTGCTATCGGAACTCCCATGGAGCTTCCGTACACATTCACTTCCGGTATCATCAGTGCTAAAGGCCGCACCCTTGGGCTTGGCGGTTACTACGACGAATTCATTCAGACCGACACTTCGATAAACCCCGGCAATAGCGGTGGGCCGCTGTGCGATGTCGAAGGCCGTGTCGTCGGCATTAATACCCTCATTAGCGGAATCAACCGAGGTGTCGGCTTTGCCATTCCTATTAACTCTGCAAAGCATATCGCCGATCAACTCATCGCTAAAGGCCGGGTGAGTCGTCCTTGGTTGGGGATTTCGATTGCCAGTATTGATGAAGACAGGCAACTGCAGAAAAATTATCCCACTCTGAAGCAAGGTGTCGTGCTTCGAGGAATTGAGCCTGGAGCCCCCGCCCAGCG
>CANMQB010000071.1 GCA_947499885.1 Spartobacteria bacterium | reverse complement strand
AAAACGATTCTCAGCCTCTTCGGCGTGCGTCAAAAGCCTGAGAAATTGGATCGATTCATCCTTAGAAATGGTCAGATCGAACCCGAATCGCGCGAGATTTTTAATGATGATCCCTACCGTCTCATGCGGGCCTTTCACCATGCTCAAGTCCGGCAACTTGAATTCCATCCCGAGTTGGTGGACTTGATCCGGCGCCGCCTTCATCTCATCGATCGCACGTTCCAGTACTCGATTGCTGCGCGGGAGACGTTTTTTGCCATCCTCTCGCGCAAAGGCGAGGTCGGTCGCACTCTGCGCCTGATGCATGATCTGGGTGTCCTCGGTCGCTACATTCCGGAATTCGGCGCGCTGGATTGTCTGGTGCAGCATGAGTTCTACCATCGCTACACGGCGGATGAGCACACGCTGGTGTGCATCGAGAAACTTGATGCGGTCCTCTTTGCACCTGAAAAAAAACTCGCCGGCTACCGCCAGATTTTCCAGAAACTCGAAGATCCCTCGGTCCTTTACCTTTCGATCTTGCTCCATGATGTCGGTAAGGCTGCCAACACGCGCCACCATGAAGAAACCGGAGCCGTGCTCGCACACAAGGTAGCCCGCCGTCTTCAGCTCACTCCCGACCGCAGGCGCATGCTCCTCACGCTTGTGGATTCCCACTACGTTCTTTCGAAAATGGCTCAAAGCCGGAATCTCGAAGACTCGGCTACTGTGGAAGAGTTTGGTCGCATCATTCGCAACCGCAAAAATCTCGACGCTTTGATGCTGCTCACTCTCGCCGATGGCATGGGTACAAGTGATCAGAATTGGTCGGATTGGAAGGAAGGCTTGGTCTGGACGCTCTACCGCCGCGCAGGCCAATGGCTGGAGGGGGGAGTCGATGCGATGGAGCAAAGTCGCCGCGACCGCCAAGCTCAAAAATCTCTGTCCCTCGAATTACTCGGAGACGATTTTCGTGAGGAGGCGGATGCCCATTTTCACTTCATGCCGCTGCGATATTTTCAAATGTACGAGCCGCTTGAAATTGCTGAACATTTGCGACTCTTTCGCACATTCTTCGAAAATCGGAATGCCGATGATGCCACCGCGCTCGCCCCGTGCTTTAAGTGGGTGCCATGCCCTGAGAAGGGCTACACCGAAGTATGGGTCTGCGGTTGGGACCGTCCGCGCTTGCTGGAACGCATTGCCGGGGCGTTCTTGTCTGTGCGCCTGAATATTCTGAGTGCGGACATCTTTACCCGTACTGACAGCCTCGCGTTGGACATTTTCCGGGTCGCTGGAACGAATCTCATGCCAATCACCAGCCCGCGTGACATCGTCTCCGTCGAGAAGCACCTCGTCGAAGCGTTGCAATATGAGGACTATGATTTCCGTCCGCATCTGAGCAAGGAGACGCGTTTGCTGACCTATCGCCTCTCCCAGGAGTTTGATCTGCCCACGAGCATCAAAATCGATAACGAATCGCATCCCGTTTATACACTCATCGACATTCAGACCCCCGACCGACTTGGTCTCCTGTACGATCTCCTCCGCGCCATGGGCGATTGTGGCCTGCGTATTGAAATCTCGCGGATCACGACCGAGATGGATGTGGCGATGGATTCTTTCTATGTGTACGGGCTTGATGGTTCTAAAATCCTCTCAACCCCTGCCATCAAGCATCTTCAGGAGGCACTTCATCGGGCTGCTGTGAAGAATCCCGAATGACGCCTCGATTTGCCACGCTGTTTTGGAGACAGATCCTGCGTCCGTGGGCCGCGCATCCCTTGCTGCCCCTGCTGAATATTTTCGGCATCTCACTCGGCATCGCCGTTTTTCTTTCGATCCAGATGGCCAATCGCGGGGCGCTCGCAAGTTTTCAAAATGCCGTGGGACTCGTCGCCGGCCGCGCCAATCTGGAAATACGAGGCGACCTCCCTGAGGACCTTTTCCCCCTCGTCACAAAAACCCAAGGTGTCAGCCTAGCTACGCCTCTCGTTGAGGGCATCGTGACGCTTCCTGATAAGCCGGGAGAATATTTCCGGATTCTAGGGGTTGATCCCTTCACCGGTTCCGAATTGCGTGTGTTTGAGCTTGGCGATCCTGCGGGAGGGGCCTTGGACCTGGAAATGTGGCTGCGCGAGCCCAATGTGATAGCCGTTCCTCCTCACGATGACCTCTCCGACGAAGTTCGCGTTCTTGCAGCAGGGCGCTCTGTGATGTTGCGTCGAGGATTTCACTTAAAAACCGACGATGCCGCAGTGGCCTCAGATCCTCGCATCGCTGCCATGGATATCGGATGGGCTCAGCAATTGCTCGATCTCGGTCCGCGCCTGACCTCTATCCAAATTCGCGTCGAGAATCCTCTGGCGATGGATGAGGTGATCGCGTCGCTTCGGAAAATGTCACCTCCCGATGCCGTTATTGGCCCACCGGCTCGGCGTGGTGCCGATACCGAGCTGATGTTGGCCGCTTTCCAATTAAACCTCACCGCCCTCAGCCTTGTTTCCATGATTGTGGGGGTTTACCTCATCTACAATAGCCTATCAGCGGCTGTGGTTCGCAGGAGACATGATATCGGGATTCTGCGTGCGAATGGCGCCACGAAGCTGGAAGTGATGGTGCTCTTCATCGGGGAGGGGCTCTGTGCAGGCTTTCTCGGAACGCTGCTTGGCCTCGTTTTTGCTGGTCCGCTGGCCGCCATTCTCGCCGCGCCAGTGAGCCAGACCATCTCCTCACTCTACGCACTCGTCTCGGTGGAAAATCCTGCGCTTACCCGAGGGCAAGTCCTGCTCGCTTTTGCTGCAGGTCTCGGCGCCTCGCTTGTCGCCGCATGGCGTCCGGCATCGGAAGCTGCCGCTTGCGATCCAGCGATTGTTCTGCGGACTGGATCACAGGTGGATTCGTTTGCGCGCGAGTCTCGTCACTGGGCGCCATGGGGCCTTGGCTGCCTGATCCTCTCGACGGCATTCTCTTGGTGGGCGTTGCATGGGGGAGGAAGGTTCCTCGGTTTTGCCTCTGTGGGGCTTTTGATAGCAGGTTTTTCTCTTCTCGTTCCATCGGCCGTGAATCTTTTTGTCCGCCTCGTTCACGGTCCCGGCTGGATGGTTCGTCTTGCATCCCAGCACCTCGGTCGCTCATTGCATCGGAATGCCGTGACCATCGCAGCGCTCACTGTCGCCGTGGCCATGACGGTGAGTGTCTCTGTCATGATCCACTCCTTCCGTGCGAGCGTGACCTCTTGGCTTGGCGAGACCCTTGTGGCCGATCTCTTCATCGCACCTGCTGCCAATGAAATTGCAGGTTTGCAGAGTTTCTTACCCCCCGCCGCCGTGGAATGGGTGAGGCGTGATCCCCGCGTCAGGGAACTTGGTACCTTCCGTGAAATGCTTGTGCCATGGGGTGAAAAAACAGCCAATCTCGCGATTATTGACGGCAGCGCGCGGGGGGAATTCGATTTCGTTGCGGGTCCAGCCGATGCCACCAAAAAGTTTCACGATGCTGGCATGGTCGCGGTGTCGGAGAGCTTTGCCAATCGTCACAGCATCAAGCCCGGCGACCTTCTCGAGTTTTTGTCGCCCAAAGGCCCCGCCCCGTTTCGTGTGGTGGGTATCTTGAAAGATTTCACGCGTGATAGTGGGCTCGTGATGATTGATAGGGCAAACTTTCGCAAATACTGGAGCGATGAGCGCCTTCACTCGCTCTCCATAAGCATGCATACGCCATCGGACTCCGCAGGCCTCGCCGACGATTTTCGTGCAGAGTTTGGACGCCAAGGGGAGTTTTCGATTTATACGAACTCCGACCTTCGCCGTCGCGTTATGGAAATTTTCGACCAGACCTTCGCCGTCACATCTGTGCTGCGAGCCATCGCCGTCGTGGTAGCCATTGCGGGGGTTCTTCTCTCGCTCACCACACTCATCGTGGAACGTGAACGGGAAATCGGCATCCTGCGCTCGCAAGGGGCATCCTGCTCGCAAATCCGTGGACTCATCTTCTGTGAAGCAGCCATGATCGGGTTTCTCGCTTCCATCATCGGCCTTCTCTGCGGTGGCTGCATGGCCATGGTACTCACGTGGGTCATTAATAAATCCTTTTTCGGATGGACGATCGAACTCCGGTATCCTCTGGATGTGCTGCTTTCCACCCCGCTCTGGATCATTCCTGCTGCTATCTTTGCGGCGTGGCTCCCAGCTCGTCGCGCGTCACTCATCCCTCCGGCACGAGCTCTTCGCTGTGAATAGTCGGCGGCTCTCAGGCCAGATTCCGAGTTGAACGAGCGATCTAATCCCAAACTCAAAAAGCAGGGGGCTGCTAGCGAGCCACTGATTCTTCCTGAGGCCGGCCTGTTTTGTGCCCGCAGCCTGAAGTAACGCCGTTAAAAGGATGGACGTCTGCGCCTTCGAGTCGGGGGGCTGGTTTTGTGGCAAAATTGAAGCGCACGTTGGCCCAAGTGTCACCCGGCTGGGCATCAATGCCGAGCGCGCCGCTCGGTTCGTAGCCGCAATGGACCATGCAGTTCTCGCAGCGGGGGTCGCGCGCGATGCCATTCACCACGCCATAATTTTCCCATGGTGTGTCCTCGAGGAGGTCGCGGTAGCTGGAGTGATGCGTCTCGGTCATGAGATAGCAGGGGCCTTTCCAGCCTTTCACATTTCGCGTCGGAATCGCCCATGCGGAGCAAGTGAGATCGCGATTGCCCGCTAGGAAATCCAAGTAGAGCGGAGTCCCGAAAAATGTATACCGCTCACCCCAAGCGCGAATATTTTTAAACTTCTTCTTCGTCATCTCCCGGGTCAGAAAAAAGTTTTCTGGTTGCAGGTTGAGGCGCTTCATCATGTCTTTCTTAGCAGCGTCGTAGTCATAGCCAGGAGAGATCGTGTGTCCATCGACACCGAGCCAAGAGAGGTAGTCAAACATCTGCTCGAGCTCGGCCATGTCTGTTTCCTTGTACACAGTGGTATTTGTGGCGACTTGGTAGCCGAGTGCCTTGGCCATACGGATGGCGGCAATGCATTCTTGAAAAACGCCCTCACGTTCCACGATGAGGTCGTGTGTCCGCTCCAAGCCATCCAAGTGCACGTTCCAATACATCCACCGGGAGGGTGCGATGACATGTCCTGACGAGGGTTTTGCGGAGCGAATTTCGGCTGCTTGCGTCGGAGTGATTAATTCTTCGCTGAGGAGAATCTCGAGCTCGCGCGAGGTTTTTGCAGGATCACGCAGGAACTCGGCCGCGAGGTAGTCTCGCATTTTTTTTCGCATGAACATTCCGTTCGTGCAGATGTAAACGATCCGTCGCTGGGCAAGCAGACCATCCACAAGGCTTTCGATCTGAGGATAAATCAGAGGCTCGCCTCCACAGATCGAAATCATGGGAGCTTGGCATTCCTCCGCCGCACCGAGGCAATCCTCGAGGGACATCACATCTTTAAGCGACGTTGAATATTCTCGAATGCGTCCGCAACCAGTGCAGGTGAGGTTGCACGTATGGAGCGGCTCAAGCTGCAGGACAGTCGCAAACTTTTTAATGCCGCGCACTTTTTTGCCGATGATGTAGCCCGCAATGCGCGCTGTGAGTGCGAGAGGAAACCTCATGTGGTGCATGACATAGAGCCCCGTGCCGTGAGTCAAGTCCCGCAAGCTTGACCTCGCACCTCCAAACGCCGAAATCTCTCACTGTCGTCAAACAGCAAAAGGGAAAATACACATGGAAAACATTGCTTCAAAAATCGGCCAAAACCCGCAATCAAACGTCACTGGTGTGCGGTTGAGGACATACATCAATCTCAAACTCGCCTCGATCGGATGTCCCACAGCCGAATCGGGTGCCGATGACAACGGCTTCGGCAATCTCGCGGAGTCGATGCTTGCCCAGAGCCGCGAGACATCTCGCCTCCTTGCGGATTATCAGTGTCCCGCCGATTGGCGCCTTCAGCGGTTCTTGGACGAGTATCTTTATTCAACAGGAAAAATCCCGCGTTTGCCTTCCCAGTCGTTCATCCTTGATCGGCATGGTCTCGCCCGAGCCCTTTCATTGCCTTCCGAAGGCGATGAGTTTGTATCCGAGATCGTCAGCAGCTACCGAGGTCGCCAAGGCGTGTTGCACAATCCTGCCAAAGACCGCCGTACCACGCAGGGCGTGTTCCACGTTGCCGAAGGCGGACTCCCGATTCCCGATGATAAAAAATCCGTCCCTCTAGAGACATTTTCCCGCTTGTTGGAATTCGCACTCCAACCCCCCGAGGAATTGCTCAGGCTGCCATTCACCTCTGGCCAGGCTAAGGAGGCATCTTGCTTTGTTTCTCTGCTCTTGCGCCCTCTGGTCTGTCCTGCGGTGCCCGGATTCACCAGCGAGAAGCGGATGGAAATCCGTTTTTTTGCACCCGGCAATCTTGTTAGCAATCTCGACTTTGTGGAGACCATTTTCGGCAATGCAGGCGATCCTTACCTGCCACAGAACGATGCCGGCTTGGATCCGGAGCAATGGAGTGGCCATAGCGGTTGCGTGATTCTGGCTCCGCATCTCACAACAATTACAAAATCGGTCGCCGGACTTCCGAAGTGGGATGCGGCCAGTGAACGCCAGCGCCGCGATGGCATGTGCTGGAAAGACGAAAGCGAACTCTACAACGACGGATCCGCTTTCAAACTCACCGCGCGCAATGAAGCGGGTGTGATCGTAACGCTCATCGCGGACAATTATTTTGGCTACTGCAAGAAGGAGGTGAAAACCCAGATCAGCTTTGCAGCCAATTTGCTCGGCCGCGCTGAGGAGGAGCATGCAGGAGGGGCTCTGGTTTTTCCTGCCTATGATCTTGGCGAGGAATTTGACGGCGCCCTTCACGTCAAAAATCGCGGCCACTCATTTGCTGAAGCCTCCCGCCTTTTCGCCGATGTGATGGAGGTGAAGCCTGGGGGCTACGGCGTGGATAAAACGCATGCTGGGATTTTTTATGTTCCCGAGGATGTGAAAGTGAGCCTCCCCAATTTGCGCCTCAGTTGGAAACATGACGACGGCTCGGAGTCATCGCTCAAATTGCTGCCAGACCACGTTTACATCCGCCCATCCGGTTATCGTATCAGTCTTGTAAAAAGCGATGGCGGGCGCCGCTGGCGTCTTGTTGGGGTGCGTGCCGATGCCACCTTTTGCCACAAGCCTTGTACTGTGTCGGGCGGTGGAAAATCGGAAATATCCAAGTCCATCTCGGACGCCATTATTCACGGCCCAGTCTATGTCGCGGACTACAATAGCGATTTTCAGCAGGTCGATGAATTGATTGCGCGCGACTACTCGAGCCGTTTCCGCGACCCGGAGAGAAATGGAAAGGATTTTCGCCCGATCTTGAGTTCTGAGCGTTCGTTGGGCTCCGTGATCAAACTTTTCACTCCTGCAAAACGTGAGTACTCGGAGGACTACAATCTCTGGCTTAACACCATTCCGCAGCACGTGAAGGAACTGCTTTTCATCGTGAAGCGATTCTATGACATCTCGTGGGGGGATGACTGGCGCTCCCGTTTTGGGGTGGATAGCGTCAACGGCGTTCCCGGTCATGAACTCAAATTCCGGAGCAAGCCTCTTTCCACTGACTTTCTCCGCATGGGGTATGAAGCCGACGGTTCATGGCGGGTTTTCAGCCTTCGACAGGATTTCTTTCCGGCTGCAAAGTTGCAGATGGAAGACGATATCACCGCTTCGGTCATCGTGCCTCGGTCAGCCTTAGAAAATCCCCCGGAGGATTCGCCCGGCAGTTCCCTCAAGTTCGCTGAGAATTGTGAATACAGGCTCTTCCAGCGTCCCGATGACGCCATTCATCCGGGCTATGATAAGCAAACCGAGAGGGACTTCGCCTCGGAGGGTAACTTTTTTTCCAATTATCAGCCGCTTCATTCTGATGAGGTGCGCGAGCTTTTTGAGGATGCCGTGAACTTCTCCAAGTTCACGCCCGCCATGCAGGACTCGATTCGCCGAGCACTTTCGGACGGGGAAGGGATTTTTATTTCCAACACCGCCCCGCGACTTGTTGATGGCAAACCTTCTAAAAATCCGCGCTACCTGCAGATGCGTCAGGATCTTGTTGAGCCCCAGGTGGCGTATTTATCCGAAGTCACACAACGTCTGCAGCGTCGTATTCCCTATTCTCAACCGCTGCATGCACCGGTCACCGCCATTTTGCCGGGTCGTCGGAATAACCCCGCCGAGGCTGGCATTCGTTCGTTGGCTGTTTTCAATCCCATCCACCTCCTCGAACTTCCCGAGCTATTCCTTGAATACATCTGCTCGCTCACCGGGAAGTCGCCATCCACAACTGGTGCAGGAAGTGAAGGCGCCCTCACCAAGGGCCCATTCAATGCCCTGCCACCGATCATTGATCTGAATGCCGCCCTCGTCGGCTACATGCTCACTCGACAACCGGTCTTTATCACCGCCGCTGGTTATGTGGGGCCGACTGCGCGCGTTGACCACGATGTGAGCCTCCTGGTCCCGGAGGTCTGGTCCCGGATGACGCATGAGGAGCGCACGCCGGAGTTCCTCATTAAAAATGGATGCCTTGAGCGCGTTCCCGACATCGAATTCGACGGGCGCTTGCTGCCATCCAGCCGCCTTGGCTGGCGTATCAATAGCCGATTTGTCCGGATATTCTTCGGCCGTATCTTCAATTATCCCCACCGCGTCTTCACCGCAGAAATGCTGCAGCCCGAGCTGCAAGGCTTGGGCGACTTCGCGGATGGCATGGACAATATCGTGACTACTCAAAAGCACGTCGCGGAGTCGTATTTTGCCGATGGCAGCGTGGAGATGGCCTGTCCACCGCTCTGCGCCTTGCTGCACATTATGCGTGATGGGCATTTCAAAAATAAAACGCTCAACGATGCAGAGGTCCGCAACCTCTTTGATCCCGATTCTGCCCTCGCTAGCGACTGGTATCAAAAGCGTCTCATGGCTGCAGCCGATGTGGATCGTGGTCTTTGGCTCCGCCATGTGAAGAACCTCGAAACCTTCACCCGGCGTCCACACAATGAGGAAACGGTTTCAAGCCTGGGGCTCAAATCCCGTTTGGAATTCGCCCACAAGATGCTCGCTGCGGTGCGTTCCGCTTCGTATTCTGACTCCTTGCGCGGCACGATCGGCACCCAGCCGCTGAAATGATGAAACGCTCGATCCTCGGCGCGTGTCTTCTCTACCTCGCCACCATTCCAGCTGTGGCTGAGGAGCCTTCGCCCGAGGCAATTCTCGCCGCCGCACGCATGAATCCGATGGGTTCCGGTATCACTCTCCAAGCCCAGCTGCGTGCAGGGTCAGTAAAAGTCCCATTTCTCATTGAAGTCGGCGCCGGCGCCGTGCGCTATGGTTTCGCTGAGCCGCAGCAGGATATTCTTCTCCGCCTTGGCGAAAATGAATCCTCCCTTGAAGAACGCTGCGAGGGGACAAAAGTACCGGTTCCCATTTCCAAATTCGACGATTCCATCCGCGGCGGACTCATCACCTACGAGGATCTCGCCCTGCGTTTCCTCTACTGGAAAAAACCCCGCCTTCTTGAGTCAGAGATCGTTCGCTCGCGCGATGCCTGGAAAATCGAAATCCCCGCTCCACGCGCCGCCTCCCAATACGGTGTCGTCCGTGTTTGGATCGACAAACAATCCGCCGCCCTCCTCCGCATCGAAGGCTACGACACCACTGGCCGCCTCGTGAAACGCTTCGAAGTCATCTCCGCCCAGAAAATCGACGACCAGTGGATGCTCAAACAAATGCGCGTCGAACGCATCGACCCGGACTCCCGAAAAACCACAGGCATCACCTACCTCGAAGTCCTCGGGAAAAAATAATCGCCCAACCAAATTTGTTGGCTCCGTTTGTTATTTCCACTGCCTGCAATGCGTGGGGATGGGGAAGGTTCACGCAAAGACGCTAAGACGCAAAGGTGCCGAGAGAAGAGGATTCCATGTGTTTCTTGGCGTCTCTGCGTCTTGGCGTGAGTATTCTGATTTTGTTGGCTCCGGTTGTTATTCGAAGCCGATTGGGAGAAGGCTTTCAGTGCCTGCAATTCGTGGTGAGGGGGAGGGTTCACGCAAAGATGCTAAGACGCAAAGGTGCCGAGAGAAGAGGATTCCATGTGTTTCTTGGCGTCTCTGCGTCTTGGCGTGAGTATTCTGATTTTGTTGGCTCCGGTTGTTATTCGAAGCCGATTGGGAGAAGGCTTTCAGTGCCTGCAATGAGTGGGGAGGGGGAGGGTTCACGCAAAGATGCTAAGACGCAAAGGTGCGGAGGGCTGAGAATTTCATGTGTTTCTTGGCGTCTCTGCGTCTTGGCGTGAGTATTCTGATTTTGTTGGCTCTGGTTGTTATTCGAAGCCGATTGGGAGAAGACTTTCAGTGCCTGCAATGAGTGGGGAGGGGGAGGGTTCACGCAAAGATGCTAAGACGCAAAGGTGCCGAGAGAAGAGGATTCCATGTGTTTCTTGGCGTCTCTGCGTCTTGGCGTGAGTATTCTGATTTTGTTGGCTCCGGTTGTTATTCGAAGCCGATTGGGAGAAGGCTTTCAGTGCCTGCAATTCGTGGTGAGGGGGAGGGTTCACGCAAAGATGCTAAGACGCAAAGGTGCCGAGAGAAGAGGATTCCAT
>CANMQB010000070.1 GCA_947499885.1 Spartobacteria bacterium | reverse complement strand
CTTCGACCGAAGCACAGGGATCTTGGTCCGTCTGGTAACCCGGCAATCAGAAACCTCCAGCTTCGATGGCTCCTCTTAAACGAGCAGCGCAAGCTTGCGAGCCAAAAATTTCTGCTTTAAGGTACATACGCCCATGGCTCAAAAATTCGTTTCCATCACACCCGGGCAGAAATACAAATTCATCGTCAAGTCGGCGGAAGAAGCTGCATCCGTCATCCGGGAAAAACTCGGCGAAACCGCCCAAGTCATTTCCGTTCGCCAAGTCGAAGGCGAGGGACTCGCCCGCTTCCTCAAATCGCCGAAACTCGAAATCATCGCCCAGATTCCAGAGGAACCTTCGCCTTCCTTCTCTGAGCCCCCACAAGATTCAGCCGCCCCATTGGAAAACCAATCCGAGGCGGATGATGACTTCCTCTCCCGCGAACCTTCCCAGCGACGTAGGGTCGCCCGGCCTCGAAAAACTCGTCCCACGCAAGATCCAAAACGCGACGATGCAGACCTCGTTCCCGAGTCACTGGTTCGGGCGATGTTTAAAAACCTTCCCACGGGTCGCCTTTGGACGATCCTTTCCAAGGCTGGTATTCCGAGTGAATTTCTTGCCCAGCTTGGCGAGCGTCCCGAAACGCAGCACCTGAATACTCAGCCCCTTCAAACGGCAATTTCCCACTTCGCGATGCTCATGCGCGACCGCGCTCCGAGCCGCAGCCTCGCCCTCTCAAATCGCGTGGCATTTTTTGGTTCACCGGGCTCGGGATCCACTTCCGCACTCTGCAAACAACTCGCCTCGGATATTTTTCTGCGCGGACGTCAAGCCTGCGTCATGAAACTCGAGGCCGATGAACCAAATTCCAGCGAAGGCCTTGCCATGTTTTGCGAGGCGCTCGGTGTCCAACTCGTGCGAACTCATAGCGAACTCAAAAAAATCAGCGAGGAGACCAATCTCTACTTCGACATCCCGGGAATGCCCCTCACAGGAAAAAACATCCGGCATCTGCAGAAAACCTTCGATGAACTTGCCATCGAATCCCGCGTACTTGTCGTGAACGCCGCCTACGAACGCCAACTCATTCAGGAAGCCTACACACGTGCAGGCTCGCTCGGAGCGACCCATGTCGTCTTCACGCACGTGGATGAAATCCCCCGCTGCGGAAAACTCTGGGAATTTGTTCTCGATGACGGGCTGGTCCCGCTCTTCGCCAGTACCGGCCAAAACATAGCCGCCGATTTCGATCGCCACCTCATTGATCTCCTCGTCCGCCGCACGCTCTCGGCCGGCGATGAGTGATTTTTCCTAAGTCCCGCAGAAAGTCTGGTAGCCCTCCGAACCCTCAGGCGGAGGTTCCTGGTAACCTTGCTTCTCCGCGCCATCCTCAAACGGTTTTGCAAGGGCGGCCAAGAGTCGGTTCAGGGGAGCCTGGTCGCCCGTAGAAACGGCAGCCACCAGAGCCTCCTCAACCTTGAAATTCCTAGGAATGACGACAGGATTATTCAGACTCATGAGAAGCCTCACGTCATCAAGCGTCTTTTCCTGCCTCCCCAGCCGTGCGACCCACTCCGAGTGCCACGCCACATCCGTAGTCCATACCCTCTCGGGATCAAGGTCTCGAAATGTATTGGTGTAGTCGCTGCGATTGCGATTCATCGCGTGGAGAAGGGATTCGACAAGGGCAACGTCGCCCGCCTCCTCAGTGAATAATCCAAGCTTTGCCCGCATGCCTGCGAGCCAATAACGCTGAAAAAGACTCGGAAAAAGAGCCAACGATTCCTTGGCCACCTCAATAGCTAGGCCCTCATCCGAATCCAAAATCGGCAGCAGGCATTCAGCAAATCGAGCGAGATTCCAATGCGCGATGCCAGGCTGGTTCGCATAGGCATACCGCCCATTGCGGTCGATCGAACTGAAGACAGTAGCTGGATCATATACATCCAGAAAAGCACAGGGCCCGTAGTCAATCGTCTCACCAGAGACGGCCATGTTGTCCGTATTCATCACGCCGTGAACAAAGCCGACTAGCAACCACTTCGCGACAAGACTAGCCTGGCGCTCAATCACAGCCTCCAAGAAGGAACGATAGGGATTGGGGCCTTCCGGCAAGTCCGGATAATGGCGATGCATTGTGTAGTCCGCAAGAGCACGCAGGATCTCAGAACTCTGCTGCATGGCCGCATACTCAAAGGTGCCAACCCGAATATGACTCGCCGCCACACGCGTCAAAACAGCCCCAGGCAATTCCTCCTCTCGAAAAACCGACTCGCCAGTGCTCGCCACAGCCAAGCTCCTTGTGGTGGGAATTCCAAGAGCATACAGCGCCTCGCTGATGATGTATTCGCGCAGCATAGGTCCCAAAGCAGCACGCCCATCACCCCGTCGCGAATACGAAGTGCGCCCGCTGCCCTTGAGCTGGATATCCCATCGCTTTCCGTCCGGCCCAAGGTGCTCACCCAACAAGACCGCCCGCCCATCACCCAACATCGTGAAATGCCCAAACTGATGTCCCGCGTAAGCCTGAGCCATCGGATCTGCCCCATCTGGAACCGTATTCCCCGAGAACACAAACGCAGCCTCCGCCGAGTCCATATTCTGACACGGCAGCCCCAAACTTTCCGCTAAGGACGCATTGAAAAGCACAAGCTTGGGAAGGCGAACAGAACCCGGATGGACTCGCGTAAAGAACACCCCAGGCAACCGGGCGTAGCTGTTATCAAAATGCCAACCGGCCATCGGAAAATCTGTCGTGCTTTTGGGAATCATCGAATTTCCACTTTAGCCGTTCATGGGATTCGATGGCGAGGGGATGCTTCGTAAATGCATTTTCTTTCACACATCGGTTGCCGCACTCGCGCGAATCTGCTTTGCTGGCTGGCTCATCATGAATGTCGCTCTGGATTATCAAAAAAACTGTGTCGTGACCTTGGAGATCGATCTCCCCTCGGACCGCGTCAGCAAGGAGTGGAATACCATTTCCAAAGAATTTCAAAAACAAGCCCGCATGCCTGGCTATCGCCCGGGCAAGGCTCCTGCAAGCCTCATCGCGACGCGCTACGCGAAGGATATCGAGGAAGAAGTCAAAACCAAACTCGTTGGCGAGGCCATCCGCGAAGCGGTCAAAACACACAACATCAAGATTCATGCCGTCGAAGACGTCGAGAAAGTTGAAATCGCCGCAGACAAGTCGATGAAAATTCTGGCAAAGGTCATCCAGACTCCCGAATTCGAGCTCCCAGATTACAAAAATATCACGGTCGAAGTGGCAAAAAAGCCCGTTACAGATGAGGACGTTGAAGCCTTTCTGGAATACCTCCGCGACCCACATTCGAAATTTGAACCCATCACAGATCGCCCATTGGCGATGGGAGACTACGCCGTTGTCACCTACGAGGGAACAGTGGATGGTGAACCGATCTCCGCGATAGCTCCCAAAGCTCCAAATCAAATCCAAGGGCGCCGCAATGCGTGGGTCCTCATGGACGCCGGCACTTTGATTCCAGGCTTCGCCAACGCCATCGAGGGCCTCGAGATCGGACAGGACCGAACAATCACGTTGGACGTGCCAGAGAGTTTTCCTCTCGAAGAACTCCGAAACCGCAAGGTGACCTACGCCGTGACGCTGCACTCGATCAACACCCGCACTCCCGCTCCCCTGGATGACGAACTCGCCGCAAAGATCGAGCCGGGCCTGACGCTTGCGGAACTCCGCCAAAAAATCCGCGAACGCCATGAGAAATCAGCCGAACATCAATTTGAGATGGCCAAAAAAAATGCCCTCGTTGCGAAGTTGCTTGGCCTTTTCACCTGCGAACTCCCCGAACGATTGGTCGAAAGCGAGACGTCTTATATCCTCAAAGATATTGTGAGCGAATCCCAGTCGCGCGGCATCTCCGATGACGAAATCAAGGCCCACACTGCTGAGATCATCAATAATGCCTCTCAAACAGCAAGCGACCGCGTGCGCTCCAATTTTCTCCTCACCCGTATCGCGGATGCCGAAAAAATTGAAGAATCGGATGCCGAGGTCTATCAAGCCATCCTCCAAGTCGCCCAACGCGAACAAATGCCTGTAAAAAAGCTCGCTGGGGAACTCGCCCGCAGTGGCGGCATCAACCGCCTGCGTGACCAGATTCGTATTACCAAGGCCCTTGATTTGATTGCCTCAAGTGCTACCGTTGTAGAACCTGCCGCCCCGCAAGCGGCCTAAAACCGATCTCATCTTATGTTAGTACCAATCGTCGTCGAACAAACTGGCCGTGGAGAAAGAAGCTATGACATCTACTCCCGCCTCCTCAAAGATCGCATCATCTTCATCGGAACTCCGATTGATGACACAGTGGCAAATCTTGTCATTGCTCAGCTTCTCTTCCTCCAAATGGAGGATGCGAAAAAAGACATAAACATTTACGTCAACTCACCAGGCGGTTCCGTAACGGCTGGGCTTGCGATCTACGACACCATGCAATTCGTCACATGCGATGTGAACACATACTGCATGGGCCTCGCCGCCAGCATGGGTGCCGTTTTGCTCTGCGCAGGCACAAAGGGGAAACGCTACGCGCTACCAAACTCAGATATCATGATCCATCAAGTCTCTGGTGGCGCTAAGGGACAGGCCAGCGATGTCGAGCGCCAGGTGGAATTTATGTTCAAGCTGAAAAAGCGTTTGAACCGCCTCCTTGCACACCACACTGGCCAAACGGTGGAACAAATCGAACGCGATGCCGACCGAGACAACTACATGACGGCTGATGAAGCCAAAGCCTATGGCCTCGTGGACGAAGTTGTGAAATCCCGCAAAGACATCAAGGATATTCTCGAACCTGTCAAAGCCGCCGAGTAGCCCCCTTTTTAATGGCGCGCCCGAACAATCTCACCATGTGCTCTTTCTGCGGGAAGAGCCAAGCGGAAGTCCGCAAACTCATATCCGGTCCGGGCGTTTACATTTGCGACGCGTGCATCACAATCTGCAAGGGCATTCTTGACAAGGAGTTAAAGGACGACTCACGTAAAAACAAGCCGACCCTCCGCGTTCCGAAACCCGCAGAAATTAAAAAACTCCTCGACCACCACGTGATCGGTCAGGACATGGCCAAGAAGGTGCTCGCCGTAGCCGTTCACAACCACTACAAACGCCTCACCCAATCTTCGACTGGAACTCTCACGCTCGATCACCTGGACGATGTAGACATCGAGAAAAGCAACATCCTGCTACTCGGTCCAACGGGCTCCGGCAAAACGCTTCTTGCACGCACGCTGGCCCAGGTACTCGACGTGCCATTCGCCATCGCAGATGCCACATCCATCACCGAAGCGGGCTATGTCGGAGAGGATGTCGAAAACATTATCCTCCGCCTTCTTCAAAGCGCCGACTTTGATGTGAAACGCTGCGAGATGGGCATCATCTACATCGACGAGATCGATAAAATCGGCCGCAAAACCGATAACGTGAGCATCACCCGCGATGTCTCAGGCGAGGGCGTTCAGCAAGCCCTGCTCAAAATTCTCGAGTCAGCCGTCTGCAATGTCCCTCCCCAAGGCGGACGAAAACACCCGCAGCAAGAATACATCCAGATCAACACCGAAAAAATTCTCTTCATCTGTGGTGGCGCCTTCGTGGGCCTAGAAAAAATCATTCAACGCCGCCTCGGTGGACGGACCATGGGGTTCAATGCGCCTGTGACCTCAGCAACCACCCACTCAGTTCGTAGTGACTCACTGAAGATGGTCGAGCCCGAGGATCTCATCAGTTTCGGCCTTATCCCGGAATTCATCGGCCGCCTCCCGGTCGTGGCCACTCTTGAGGAACTCAACGAGGACCAACTCGTCTCCGTACTCACTGAGCCGAAGAATGCGATGACTAAACAGTACGCGAAGCTTCTTGCAATGGATGGAGTCACCCTCAACATGACAAAGGATGGACTCCGAGCGCTAGCCGCTGAAGCCATTCGCAAGGGCACCGGAGCCCGCGCCCTGCGCTCGATGATCGAACGCATCATGCTCGACGTCATGTTTGATAGCCCAAGCCGAGACGACATCTCGGAAGTCACGATCAACCGGGCCATCGTGGAGGGTAAAAAATCTCCTATCTTACGGCGTAAGCCAGAAAAAGACGCGGCCTGAGTATCCATCCGTCTGATCAGCCCGATCAGCCAGCTCCCCTTAATTAGAATAATTCTTGATTAAAGAAGCATCACGGATATTTTGTCGTCACGTCCATGTCCCCCAAAAAAACCATCCATCCCGCTTACGAGGAAACGATCAGCCACAATGGCCATCGCCTCACTCCACAGCGGCGCGAGGTCTACAATGTGCTCCTTGATGACCGTGACCACCCGACAGCGACCGAGGTTTTCATAAGGGCTAAAAAACGCATTCCCGCGATTTCGTTGGCGACAGTTTATAATTGCCTCGAGACCCTCGTGGAATGCGGCCTCGCCAAGCAGGTCAATGTCGAACGCGAAGCCACACGCTATTGCCCCAACCTTTCCGAGCACGGCCACTTCGTCTGTGAATCCTGCGGTATCGTCTCAGACATCCCGACGACAAAAGGCGGGGCTATCACCCAGTTTCTCAAAATTCCCTCAGGCTTTAACGTGACTCACTCCGAAATCACGCTTCGCGGCACTTGCCCGGCCTGCAAAAATCACACTTCAATCAAACCATGAGCCTCAAAATCGAAAACCTACACGCAAACATCGGCGACCGCGAAATCCTCAAAGGACTCAACCTCGAAATGCCAAAAGGCGAAGTCCACGCGATCATGGGCAAAAACGGCTCTGGCAAATCCACCCTCGCCAAAGTGATGGCCGGCCACCCGGATTACGAGGTTTCAGCAGGTCAAGTCTTACTCGATGGGCTCAATCTTTTTGAAATGGAGGAACCCGACCAACGCGCACGAACAGGCCTTTTTGTGGCCTTCCAATACCCAATGGAAGTCCCCGGCGTGACGATTGCGAATTTTATCCGCGCCGCACTCCAGGCCCGCCTGCCCGAGGGTGAGGAACTCGACGCCGTGGATTATTACCATCATCTCTACGAGAAAATGGACCTGCTCAAGATCGACCGCAAATTCACATCTCGCGCGGTTAACGAGGGATTCTCAGGCGGCGAAAAGAAGCGATGCGAAATTCTTCAAATGGCGATGCTCAATCCCGTCTATGCCGTGCTTGATGAAACGGACAGCGGACTGGACATCGACGCCTTGCGCATTGTCTCCGAGGGCGTGAACGCCATGCGCAGCCCAGAGCGCGGACTCCTCGTCATCACCCACTACCAGCGCCTCCTCGACTACATCGTGCCGGACGTTGTGCACGTGATGGTGGACGGCCGCATCGTCATGAGCGGCGACAAAACACTCGCCCACAAACTCGAAGCCGAGGGCTACGACTGGGTCGAAAAAGAACTGCTCCAAAAAGCCTAATTTTCTCCGGAAGACAAAACCATGGAAACCAAACCTGATCTCAACATCGACCGCTCGGTCGGTGACTTCCACTACGACGTTGATTACGAATTCGACGCCGGCATCGGCCTCTCGGAAAAAACCATCGACTACATCTGCGACGTCAAAAAAGACCCCGACTGGATCCGGGAGTTCCGCAAAGAAGCCCTTCGCAAATTCAACTCCATGCCCATGCCGACCAACTGGGCCAGCCATGACCTAGACAACATCGTTTTTGAAAATATCCGCTACTACCTCTCGCAGGGAACCCAACCCAAGCGTTCGTGGGACGATGTGCCGGAGGATGTGAAGCGCACCTTTGAGCGGCTCGGCATTCCCGAGCAGGAGCGGAAATTCCTAGCCGGCGTGGAGGCCCAATTCGACAGCGAGGCCGCCTACTCGAACATCAAGGCCGCCGTCGGCGAGCAGGGCGTTATTTTTGTGGGTTCCACCGAGGGACTTCACAAGCACCCCGAGATTTTCAAGAAGTGGTTCGGAAAAGTCATCCCCACGGGTGACAACAAATTCTCCGCTCTCAACAGCGCCGTTTTCTCGGGCGGTTCGTTCATCTACATCCCGCCAGGAGTGAAGGTGAAACACCCGCTTCAGGCCTACTTCCGCATCAACGCCGAGAACTTCGGCCAGTTCGAACGCACCCTCATCATTGCCGATGAAGGCAGCGAGGTCATGTACATGGAGGGCTGCACCGCCCCGAAATTCGAGACCTCCACACTCCACAGCGCCGTCGTGGAACTCGTCGCCCTCAAAGGCGCAAAAATTCAATACATCACGGTTCAAAACTGGTCCGCGAATGTTTTCAATCTCGTCACCAAACGCGGACTCGCCCACGAGGAAGCAGAGATCAAATGGATCGATTGCAATATCGGCTCCCGCCTGACGATGAAATATCCAGGCGTGATCATGAAAGGCCGCAAAGCCCGCGGCGAAGTGATCTCGATCGCCTTGGCGGGTGATGGACAACACCAAGACACCGGTGCGAAGATGGTCCACGCAGCAGATGAAACCACGAGCAACATCGTATCCAAGAGCATCAGCCTCGGCTCAGGACGCTCGACCTACCGCGGCCTTGTGCAAATCGGCCGCCACCTGAAAGGTTGCAAGAACAACACCGAGTGCGACGCCCTTCTCATCAACACCGAGAGCCGCACGGATACCTACCCCGCCATCACAGTGCGCGGGAAGGAAAACGCCTGCCAGCACGAAGCCTCAGTGAGCAAGATCAGCGCCGAGCAAATCTTCTACATGCAGCAGCGCGGCATCTCCAAAGCTGCAGCGATGAGCCTCGCAGTGAATGGATTCGTCAACGACCTCGTTCAACAATTCCCCATGGAATACTCGGTCGAACTCAAACGCCTCATCGACCTCGAAATGGAAGGCTCAGTCGGTTGATCCGAGAGACGCAAAGAATGAGCAACACACTTATGGAAAATCCCATTGCGGCACAGTCCGCTTGGCCCGCATGGTTCACTGCTGAACAAGCCACTGCCCTTGCGGAGTACGAGAAATCCCCCACCCCGACGCGCAAGAATGAGCCCTGGCGCTTTGCCAACCTGAAGCCACTCGACCTTTCTGCCTTCGTTGAAGCCAAGCCCGTAGCCAGCGAAGGCCGCCTCATCAACGCCTCAGCTGGACTCGCAGAAACCTCGGCGAAACTTGTCCTCGGCAACAACACCCTTCTCCACCGCGAGTCGTCACTGCCCGAAGGCGTCATTTTTGAGACACTCGAAACAGCCGCAACCAAGCACACTGACCTGTTCAAGAAGTACTTCATGTCACAGCCCGTGGAACTTGGCTCTCTCAAATACGCCGCCCTCCACAAAGCCCGCCTTACAGGCGGCGCATTCCTCTTCGTGCCAGCCAACACAAGCGTCGAACTACCCATCGAAATCTTCCAATGGGTCGAAGGCGCCAACGCCTCCGTTTTCCCACACACCCTCATCGTCTGCGGTGAGAACAGCAGCGTGACCGTCGTCGACTACTTCAAGTCCGCCGACAAGCTTCCTGCATTTGCCTGCGGCGTGAACGACCTCCACCTCGCTGCCGGAGCCAAGCTTACCTATGTCTCCGTGCAAGACTGGTCCCACGAGACGACCGCCTTCCACCTGAATTCCACATCGGTGGACCGCAACGCAACCTGCACCGCCCTCATCGCAAACTTTGGCGGTGGATTCGTGCGCGGCGAAAGCCTCAGCCGCCTCATCGGCGAAGGCTCTCGCAGTGAAATGTTCTCCATCAATCCCGTCGAAGGAACCCGCGAGATCGACCAACGCACCCTGCAGGACCATGTCGCCCCGCACGCCACCAGCGATCTCCTCTACCTCAACGCCCTCGACGACAAATCGCGCACGATCTTTGCCGGACTCATCAAAGTCGAACCCGGTGCCAAGGGAACGGACGCCTACCAAAAGGTCAAAAACCTCATCCTCAGCGATGACGCCGACCCCAACTCCATGCCGGGCCTCGAGATCCTGAACGACGAAGTCCGCTGCAGCCACGGAGCCACGAACGGCCCCGTAAGCGATGAGGAGCTATTCTACATGCAAGCCCGCGGCATCAAGCGCGACGCCGGACGCCGCCTCATCGTGAACGGATTTTTCAATTCCCTCTTGGAACGGATTGAGAACGAAAACCTCCGGACGCACCTTGAGCAGCTCTTAGCAAAGCGCCTAGCCATCGCCTGACGCCCACGCCAAGCGATTCCGGATTCCTTCTGTCATCCTGATAGATAAAAACCAGTAGCAGCAGGGTTTTTAGGATAAACCGAATCCCATGCCACACGGCCGCACCTTCGTTGAGTCTTATTTGACTCAGCGGAGATTTTGTCTTCTTCGCTCGACTACCGCGACGCACCTCGCTATTGTCAGACTTTAACCACCCATGTTCGAACAAGCCTTCAAAAATATCGACGATGTCCTCTGGAAAGACGCCGGTTGCACCAGTGAGCTCGATTACACGGAACAGACCTCTTGGCTCCTCTTTCTGAAATACCTCGACGCCTTGGAGGCCGACAAGTCGACCGAAGCCGCTCTGGAAGGAAAAAAATACACCCACATTCTCGATACGCCCTACCGCTGGGAATCGTGGGCTGCCCCGAAGACCAAAAACGGTCAGATCGACCACAACACCGCCCTGACCGGCGATGACCTCATCGCCTTCGTCAACGCCAAGCTCTTCCCCTATCTCCACGGTTTCAAGCAGAAGGCCAGCGGCCCGAACACCATCG
>CANMQB010000069.1 GCA_947499885.1 Spartobacteria bacterium | reverse complement strand
AATAGAGGTTTGCATTTGCAAGCGCAGGGTGCTTTTTTTAAGCCTTTCCCACGCTCTTTCCCTCTACAATTCGACCCATGTTAGAAATCACCGACGCCTCGCTCGCGCTCCCCTCACCCGATGGCTCAACGACTCTGCTGAGTGAGATTTCGGTGAAATATCCCACATCGCACTTTGGAGCCATCATTGGGCCCTCAGGTTGTGGTAAGACCACTTTTCTCAAGCTCATCGCCGGGATCGCTCCCGGCGATGAAGAAGGCAGCTTTTTCTGGAAGGGACGCAGCCTCGAAGAGGAAGATTTCTCACCTTCAGAGATCGGCTACGTGCCACAATTCAGCATTGCCCACGAGGAACTCACCGTCACCGAGTGCGTGGATTTTGCCATGCGTCTACGATGCCGCGAATCAACGCAAAGCGATGTCGAACGCATCCTCGAAGAGGTCAGTCTGCAGGATTCCGCCCATAATCGGGTAGGCGTCCTCTCGGGTGGACAACGACGACGGCTTGCCTTGGCAATCGAGCTCACAAGCCAACCGGAAATTCTCCTCTGCGACGAGGTGACAAGCGGTCTCGATCCCCAATCCGAAGACGATATCGTCAAGCTCCTCCACGGTCTTTCCCGAAAAAATCAGCGCCTTGTCCTCTCCGTCACGCACAGCCTTTCTCACATCGAACTCTACGATTCCGTCACCGTGCTTTACCGCGGCCACATCGTTTTTTTTGGAAAGCCCGAATTTCTTGCCCACTATTTCCGAGTCGATTCCCCAAATGAAGTCTTTCGAAGACTCGAACTGCGCGAACCCGAGGACTGGGCCGCATCTTGGGTGAAACACCGAGAGGCACTTGCTCTGACGCCCGATATTGATTCCAAAGAAACCTCCGACACCGAGACGACTTCGACCGACACGATTGGCGAAGTCCCAGGACCACTGAGCCAGTTTTTTACGCTCCTCACACGCCGATCGCTCATCTTCCTACGCTGCCGACCCCAGATTCTCCTTCAACTGGGACTGATCCTAGGATTTCCACTTCTGGTCGCCATCTTCGCTTGGAACGGACTTCCTGCCGTAAAGAACCTGAGCATGGGACTAGACCTGAATTTGGTTCAGCAATTCAATGAAGCGCGCGATTTTTTAATTCAATCCAGCAAGGTCGGAAGCTTGGTCTCGGGCATCGTCATGTTT
The DNA here is from genome assembly GCA_947499885.1 of Spartobacteria bacterium. Lineage (GTDB taxonomy): Bacteria > Verrucomicrobiota > Verrucomicrobiia > Chthoniobacterales > Terrimicrobiaceae > UBA967. The sequence goes on along the minus strand of CANMQB010000069.1, from coordinate 9,709 downwards.
CAGGTCGTCCTGCTCACACTCATGGGGGCAAATAATTCGGGACGCGAAATCGCCGCAGAGCGGGGGATTTTTGAGAAGGAGAAACTCTCGGGACTGAGTCCCCTCGCCTACGTCGCCTCTAAGGCTGTTTTTTTAGGTGTCCTTGTTATTGCGCAGTCCCTGTGGATGGGACTCTTCGTGCATCACGTTTGCGGCTTTCCAGGCGATCTCGGCGGGCAACTTCTCCTGCTCGTTCTGGTGAATGCGGCAATGACATCAATCTGTCTCGGCATCTCAAGCCACATGTCATCACCCGAGCAGGCCTCGCTTGTTTCGATTTATCTCGTGGGGTTTCAACTCCCGCTCTCCGGAGCCGTCCTGGCCCTTCCCGAATGGCTCGGTGCACTCACTCGCCCGTTTATCTCAGCCTACTGGAGTTGGTCCGGAATTTTAAAAACCCTGCAGTCCGAACGCTACTACGACATCGTTCAGATGGTCGTGCAAAGCCCGTTGGCCCCAGCTTCCGTGTGCGTTTTTGTGCTCGTTGCGCATATCGTAACGGGCCTCCTGATCACGTGGAAGGGTTGCGAGCGACAGCGTATCGTTTAACGAAAATTTCCGCCCACAAAAAAAGCCGCCGGTGTTACCACCAGCGGCTTTCGGTGAGTAAGAATGGAGACTACTTGATGTGTGCCGAGACAAGCTTGGTCATCTCGAACATCGTCACTTGGGCCTTGCCACCAAACACAGCCTTCAACGCTGCGTCGGCATTGATGTTCCGTCTGTTTTTTTCGTCCTGAAGGTTGTGCTTCTTGATGTAATCCCAGAGTTTCTTGGTGAGTTCGCCACGAGAGGCGGGAGTGGACCCTACGACCGCTGCGAGGATCGCGTCGGGTTGTACAGGTTTCATGAGTGCGGGGTTTGGTTTGCGCTTAGCTTTGGTCTCAGTAGGCATATAGTTGGGTATGGTTGGGTTTTTATTAATTGCCGATCTTTTTTGAAGGCCGGAGATTTGGTTCTCGAGCACAATTGGCGGGGAACAAGGAGTGTCCATAGCACTCCTGACCTCCATCCGTCGAGAGTTAATTTTCACAGAGCGACGCGGGATGAGAAGACATTGCCCTCGGGTCTCTCGCTATGAAATGCTCGTTCTCGGAACTTGCTGCTGGGAGTGTGTGAATAACTTGCGAAAAACTTTTGCTCATCCCAGTGGGTTATTCACATCCCCTTTGTGAATGACGCGAAAAATGACTACACATCCTATATGACACTGAGCGACATCCAGCGATTGCTTGCGGAATTGGAAACCCACCCCACCCGCAGCCTTGGGCAGAACTTCCTCCACGATCAAAATCTTGCCAGATCTATTGTGGCGCTGCTCGACATTCAACCAGGCGACCACATCGTAGAAATCGGCCCAGGCCTCGGAGCACTCACCGAGTTTCTTGCGACCCAAAGCACACGCCTCACGCTCATCGAAAAAGACAGTCGCCTCATAGCTTATCTCAAATCAAAGTTCGAACATGGAACCAACCGAGTCTTCCATGCAGATGCACTCGATTTCGACCTTCGTGATCTCTGGGGAGATGGGCCAGTCAAGGTCATTGGCAATTTGCCATACTACATCTCCACACCCCTGATCGCTAAATACGCATCCGCTCTCTCACCCGCTTCAGTACTTGTTCTTACACTACAACTGGAGTTGGCCCAACGCCTCGGCGCTCCTCACGACACAAGCAGTTATGGAGCCATGACGCTCTGCACTGGTCGCCGTTGGGACATCCGCCTCGAACGCAAACTTCCTGCCTCAGTTTTCTTCCCGAGACCCAAAGTCGACTCAGCTGTGATCACCCTCCGTCGCAAGCCCCAATCCAAAGTCAAAGCCCTCGATGAAACGATGTTCGAGTCCCTCGTTCGACGAGGCTTCTCGGAGCGGCGCAAACAGCTCCGCAACCTCCTGCCAGAGTTGAAAAATGACTGGGAAAAAATCACCGCCGCACTCGGAGTCACCCCCACCGTCCGCGCCGAGCAACTCAGCCCCTCGCAGTGGGAATCGCTCACCTTCACCGTAGCCCCATCCTCCGCCCAACATGGGGCAGAGCGTTTTGATGTCGTTGATGAAAACGACTGCGTCGTACGCTCTGAATTTCGCGATGTCGTACATGTGAATAACTTGAGGCACCGCGCCGTACATATGCTTCTTTTTAACGCCACCGGAGAGCTTTACCTTCAGAAACGCTCAATTTGGAAAGACCGCAATCCCGGGCTTTGGGACTCCTCAGCCGCAGGACATGTCGATTCGGGCGAAGACTACCTCACCGCAGCCCGCCGCGAACTCCAAGAAGAACTCGGCATCGAAGCCCCTCCCCTCACCCCCTTCGCGCGCCTCACTCCCACCGAATCCAACGGCTGGGAATTCATTCAGACCTACCGCGCCCAGCACGAAGGCCCCTTCCACCCCGCACCTCTGGAAGTTGAAACCGGAGCCTTTTTCCCAATGGAAAAAATCCGTCAATGGACCTCATCCAACCCGCACGACTTCAGCCCCGTATTCTTAGAAATTTTAAAAGCCCTGTAGAATCCCCATGCCGAAGCTCATTTGGTAACACTGGTAGGGCCGCTGCGCCGCGCAAGTTGGACGGAGGCAGCGCGCCGTCCCTACCAAGGCAAACGATCGCGCCGCCGCTGCCGCTCGCGCGTTGGACGCGCCTCTTCGTTCCAAATGGAGGGATGACCTCCGTGTCGTCCCAAACTTCAGGCACGCAGTGCCGTCTGCGCGCAAGCGCGCTTCGTAACCCCAAGGTAGTGCACGCCAGGCCCTTGGCGTCCCAGGCCTCAGCCGCGAACCGGCGTCTCTGCCGAATGCAAAGGCGGCGTTGCCGTGCAAGTCGGACCCCGGCGGCGCGGCAAATTTTCACGCCGTAGTCACGAAAGCGGGCCCCTACCCAGAAAAAAGATCGAGCTGCCGTTTTAAAAAAATGGGGCAGGCGAAGACTTTGAAACTGCCAGATTTTACAGCGCTTCGGCGAATTCTTCAAGCGTGGTGCTGCGGATCGCGGCGCGAAGCATAGACTGCAACTTCGCGGTGTCGGTGATCAAATCAATTTCCTCACGCAGACCCTCCGGAATTCGCTGGAAGCGGATTTCCAATGACTCGAGGATGTCTTGTTGCTTCGAGAGTATCAGACCTTCTTGGCGGCCCTCTTGTCGGAATTGTTCCGCGAGGGAAAGCGTTTCTTGACGACCTTCTTCACGACCTTCTTCGCGGCCTTCTTGACGGAATTGTTCGGCTAGTGACATGGCGTTTTTGGTGAGTTTTGGATTGTGAAGTGTTTTTAGTCTCCTGCGAAAGGCGGGTTTGTCAAGGTCGCGGTCTAAGATGTAGCGCATCAGCATCTCGAAAGAGGCCGATGGCAACTGGAACAGCAAAGCCTCATCCCATATTGTGTCGTCCAGCAGGGCTTGGAGTTTTTCGGCTTTCAGGGCACGCAGGGTGAGGATCCCCATTGGCGTGCCGAGAATTTTCTCAAACGGCATCCGGTATAATTCCACGAGCTGGAATTCAAAGTCGGGGATGTGCTTTTTTATCTCCTCCCCGGCTCCTTCGGGGATATCGATGAGGTCGGTAAAGTGGATGGAACTCTTCCAGGGCTTGTTGTCCTGTGCGAGAACGAGGGGCACGATGGCCGGGAGTTTCGTGGCGCTGGGGTTGTTGCGCAGGTAGTCGTTCCAGATGCGGACCATGTAGGTGAGCAGGCGCAAGCCGATAAGCGGGTCTTCTAGGTTTTGATGCTCGAAGAGGATGTAGAGGAAGGCAGGTTGACCGTTGGTTTGTGCGGTAAAAAGCAGGTCGCTCGAGGTGGCGGCGAATTCGGGGTCGATAAAACTGCCGCTCGCCAGACTCAGCGTGCTCCAATCGATGCAGTGAGCGAGCTTACGCGGAAAGTGGGCTTGGAAAAAAGCACGCGCGTTGTCGGGGTCCGAGAAAGTCGACTTGACCAGCTTGTCGTGGGGTTGGTGAAGAGGACTCTCGGGCTGGGACATGGCTGGGAGCGTTGGCAAGAGCCACAAAGGCGTCAACGGGTGGAATGTGACGATTCTGTAAGAATACGGACGGCCATCGTCCCGCATGCCCCATTTTCATGCGTGAAGCGGCGTCTGCGGCAGGATTCCCCTACAAACCCTGCATCGTCCCGCCAGAGTTGCTTTTCCACAGGCGGATCATTCTATTTATGAATCCGTTTTCGGACTTAACCCGGCGCGGTTTTCCAAGACAGCCCGTCGCTCGAGGATAAGAACCCAAGGCTCGATCGGTGGTCGGAGTTTTCCTCACCCATGAGGATCATGTAAAAAAGCCCATCCTCCTCCCAGACGAACGGCGCTCCGTGACGAAACGCAAACCACGGTTGATCGGCAATCTCGACGGTGCCAAGCGGCTTCCAATGGATGAGGTCGTTTGATTCGGCTGTGGCCAGGTGCTGGTCCTCCATACCCTCGCTGAGCATCATGATCCATCGCCCGCCGAGGCGATAGATGACGACATTTTCGACGCCGTCGGGTGCGCGGTCGCGTCCCATGAGTGGCGCATCGACGCTGAGGATTTTCCATTCCTGCAAGGCGGGATCGCGTGTCACGGCATGGCCGAGCAGGTTCGCCCGCCGCGGCGTTCCCAAGCCATCCGAGCCCACAAAGAAGCAATGAAGTTCCTCTCCATCGACGACAAAGGTCGGATCAATCGCACGGGCGTCGGTATTCCATCGCAGGGTCAGAACTCCATCCAAAAATGGACGCGGCTCCGACCAGTGCACGACATCGTTCGACTCCATGAAAAAAAGCTGCTGCGGGCGCTGCGGGTAGGACTGGAATGGCAAAACCCAGCGCCCGTGCCACCAGACGACATCACCCGGTGAGGCGTGGTTTTTTGCGGTGATGTCGCGATGGTCGCTGAAGGTCACGAAGTCGCACGTGGTGCAGCAGGCGACCGACCAGTTTTGCGCAGAATTCCAATCCCCCACCTCATAGCGGGTGTAGAAGAGCGTGTAGCCGTCCGGGCCCTTGAAGACCGAGGGATCGCGGAGGTTGTCCGTGAGACGAAGGATGGGGTTGGTGATGCGGGACCGGTCGATCATTGGGTTTCTATGGGCTTGTAATCCTTATCCCCGCCAAGTTTTTTCCAGTGGAGGTAAACAAGCACGGAGGCGACGCCGCAGAGCACACTGCAGACAGCACACCAGAGGAAAACATAGCGGTAGTCGCGCAGGGCTGCGATCATCCATCCACAAAGCACGGGAGCCATCACGACTCCACTGAAGCCAAAAATCTGATTCGCCGAGGCAAACTGACCGTATTTGGCGCGATCCATGAGCCGGGGAAAAAGCGCGCCGACGCCACCCATGTAAACCGCCACCGCACACATCAAAACAAGCCACCAGATTGTGAAAGTCAGCGAGGTTTGCGCGAAGACGAAACACCCGAGAAACGCCAGAGTGGTCAGCACCAAACCGACCATGCAGACGCGAATGGGATGGAATTTATCGATGAGCGGCCCCACCGCAAAAAACACAGGAACCGAGACCAAGGACCCCCAACCGCGTATTTTTCCAAATTCCTGCAAGTTGAGCCCGATCGTTGGCTCGTAGCCCTCGAGGCCACCGCCAGGTTTGGTTCCAAAGAAAACGACGAACGCCCAGAGCGGTACGAGCGCGCTCCAGAAGAAAAAGCTCATCGAATAAACCTTCCAAAAAAACGAATGGCCGAAGCATTCCCGAAAATACTCGCCCGCGTGACTCCAGAGACTCGCAGAGTTTTTTGCAGCCGGCTCGGGATAGCCACCCTCCTTCACCTGCCACACGAGAAGAAAAAAACAGGCCGCAAAAACCAGCGCGCATCCAGCGTAGATGAGCGTCATGTGGGACTCCGCCATACCGAAGAGAAAGTAGTGGAAAGCGAAGGTACCAAGCGCACCTAGGGCACGGTAGAAGCCGATAAACTTGCCCATCACCGACATGGGAATCACATCGACATACATGAACTGATAGACCTGCAACACATAGGTATTCGCCACCACAAACACGAGCATGCACCCCGCGATCCACCCGATGGTGAAGTCTGGCACCGATCCCAAATTCCAAGTGGCCACAAACCATTCCGCCAGCGGCTTGGCAAAGCCGAGCCCAATGAGGGAACAAACAATAGCAGGCGTCGCCCAGAGCAGAAACGGACGCCGCCTCCCGAGCGGACCCCGGTGACGATCACTCTGCACTCCCACAAAGGGATTCAAAAGAATACCCAAAAACGCCGGCAGACTCCCCGTGAGAAAACCAATCAAAGCGTCAGACGCAGACACCCACCTCAATTGCAACGGCACCAGCGCAATCGGCAGTTGCTGCATCAATTGCAGCATGAACACCGCAAGCAGCATCCAAAAAACAACACGAAAAAGTTCCAGCTTGCTATAGACGAGCGTGCCAACGGTGTATCGGGAAGTGGAGTGTTCGGTCGTGTGGGGGGAGTTCATAGGGGAAAGAGAAGAAAGTTTAACCACAGAGGACACAGAGAGCACAGAGGATTATAGGGTAGCGCTTGAAACCGTGTGGTTTTGTCAAACGAGTGGAGAATACTAGAAAGTGACCGACTGATCGAAAGGGATTTTTAGACAGGAATACATGAGGGGTGTTGGAGGTCATAGCAAACGTCGTAATACCTGTGGTATTGCAAGAAACTCATTCTCTGTGCTCTCTGTGTCCTTTGACTCGCTCGCTCCCGCTCGGCTCGCCCTTCGGGCCAACCTTCGGTTGCTCCATCTCAGAGGCCCCGCCTTTTCGATTGTGGTTAAATCATGGTGCGAACTGGCGGTTGTTTAGCACACGCCACTTGTAGAAGCGCTCCAGATTGTTGTCGCCGGGATTGGCGGCGTAGTCGGGTATGCTTGTGTCGTTCGGGTTGATGTAGCGCTCGATGGTGGTGGACCCGCGATATTCGCCCACGACTTTGTCTTTGGTTTCATCCCAAACAGTCGCCGATGTCGATGGCACTTTCTTTAACGCCTGCACGCGGAAATGGACGGTGTAGGTGTTCGATTTCGTCGTGAGAAGCGGGTAGAGATGCTTGTAGGGGGATTCGCGCAGGTTGTCGCCTGTGAGTAATTTAGAATCCCAGTATGTCCCCATCGTGCTGATGGTCTGCCCTAAGGGCACCAGCGGGATATCGCAAATCTCAGCAGGGGATCTGAAGAGGTCTTTATCCGTAGTGAATCGAGTCTCAAAGTTTTTAAGCGTTTCGTCTGCGCTGAGGCGAAATCTTGAATCGGGACCCGCTGGTGAGGCACTGTATTGCTTGTATGATTGAGCTGTTACGGTCGTGGAGGTCAAAGCCGTGAGCATAACGGAGTCCAGAACAGCTCTCATCGGCGCGGTTCGCTCGATGTAACTAAACGGGAGAATTTGGTAATTCATATTGACCCGTCCAGCCGTAGAGGAAGGCTCGCTCATGGCGTAAGGCTCGACCACTGGAATCCAGAAAAAATCTAGAAGCAAATAATCTTTAGGTGAAGTATTCGCAGAGGGATGCGTCTTGCCGCTCGTTGTATTGCCGGGACGGAAGAGGAGCGTGCGCCAAGGATTTAGACCTGCAGGAAGCGAACCGAACTGAACGGCTGAGGCGACTTGCCGATTCGGAGAAAACGTGGCTGTGTTGTCTTTTTCCGTTGCTTGTCCATATGTAAAGTATGGAACGGCATCATTTCCACCACTGGCAGTGTTATTTGATGAAGCGGAACTTCCGTCAGGATAATTAATGTAGGGACCATCACGAGTTACGCCAAGACCCGTGTCAAAATCCATAGTATCGAGCGAATAAGTGCTTCCATAGGGATAATCAGGGACCGATACATCAAAAGCAGAAAATGTTGATATGGGAGTAAAGTTGACAACTCCATTTCTGGTAAATGTCGCGTTTAGAGTGCCATTACCCGAAACATGATATTTAAAATTATGGGTAGTGCTGTTCATGCATAAGTATTCGATAGCATAGTTGCTGCCACTCCACGTTCCAAAAATAGTCGAACCGGGTGAATTCGCGTAGAGTGAGGCCGAACTTGCGGTAGTAGAAGGAATAGCTGAAGATTTCATTCCTAGATAGGCATTGCCAGTTCCAAGTCGCAGACTGTGGGCCTTGTTGTCGTAGTCCGCTCTAGCGGTTGGAGGGTTATACTTTGTTGTCCAGGTGGCGTTCTTTGAAACCGTCCAATCTGAGGATAACGCATAACTAGCATTTCCAACCGCAGTAATTTCTGGAGCAGAGGATGTTATGCAATTAGCTGTAGCGTAAAGCAATGGACTTGAAAGCAATGTGTAGCTGCCAGGAGCATAACTTGATGTGTAACTTTGTGTCGTCCTATTACCAGACGCGTTTATTGTTAGCGTTGAGTTTATAGTGAATGCTTGGCTTGAATTGATAGTGAATGTCTGATTAAGAAAGCTTATTACTGGAGCGGCATTAGTAATTGTTCTATTTAAGGAAATCGTAGTATTTCCAGTTGTACAATTCGATGTCCACCAACTAGCCGAACCATTATAGGTATTTCCATTATAGACAGTTCCATTAAATGTTGTCGGAGCGTAATCTGCTATGTTATAAGTTATAGGAGTCAAGTTTGAATATTCGCTATGTTTAACAAATACACTTTCAGGCACATTTTGTAACATAGAGACCATCCGAAAGTCTCCCCATGTCTGATTACCAGAGCTCGTTAACAACCCATTTGGCTCAAGGCTTATCACTGTGTCTTCAGGATAGATAAGAAATTGCCATTTTGTTGTATAGGGGTCAACGCCAACGGGCATTGCGTTGTACATACGAAATTGGGGATTCATAACCGGACTCACCATTGGCGCAGGTAAAGTGGCTGTCGGAAAATTGAGAGCGATAGTCTGAATTGTTGTGGCAGCCCCTGTTGTTGTGCCATCTGAGGAAGATATCGTTAAGTTTCCACTTAAACCCAGAAATTCAAATGTTTCTCCTTGAGTTAAAGAACTAGCGCTTCCTGAGAGAGGAATTTGCGATTGTGTGATGAATGAAAACTTCCAAGATGATGGAGAACCGGTGGTATTCGGTTCGTTAATGGGTTTTCGGGCGCTCTGGTAGGTTGTACCATCCCGATATACCAGCATAGCCCCGGGCCCATTGCCGCCACCCATCGGGCGAATATTAGCGGAATTTCCACTCCCGCTGAAAAATTCATCTTGGGCTATAAATGGATATGTTGCAGCAACTCCGGTGGCGGAAGACCGAATGCTCATATTACCACTGAAACTTAACTTCATTCCAGGCTCAATGTAGGGGTACCCCAGCGATGGACTGAAGAACTCGAAAACCAGCAGAGCCCTCATTCCAATTGCTTGAGGCGTAGTGTATACATATTTATCGAAAGTGCCATCCAAGAAGAAGGTTGGATATACTACTGAACTCGAACAATCGGTTGCCATAAAGACAAGCGATGCCTCCGAGATTGTCGTCATTCGCCCCAAGCCCATAGTATTTCCTATGCGTAGAGGGTTCACCTGCCCTGCTCTGATGGTCGTGCCGGTGGTAGAGAGTCTAGGAGCAGTGAATGGCTTCGCTCCGATCTGCGTATCGCGGATGTTTGTGCAGCGAATGTAATCGAGCATCTCCGTTAAAATCTGGTCGCGCTGGGAGATGGATGTGGACGTTCCATTAAGCATTACGGAGG
>CANMQB010000068.1 GCA_947499885.1 Spartobacteria bacterium | reverse complement strand
TTGTCGATTGTTAACATGAAGTATATTCACTAAGATGAACGTCTCTAGAGGAATCGTCTCTTCGACTTATACGCTATTCTCCAATAACGAATTAAGTAATACCAAATTCAGTCGGTCCTGAAAATCTTAAAATAGTTTCGTGGAACGTGGTCGGAGACCCTCCCGAGAGGTGTAAAGTTTATTTTCATTCGCTTTATATCTGCGATGAGACTTATAAAAATGTTTTATTTTGTTTGATTATGTGTTATTAAAACAAATCTCACATTTATGAAAACCTATCGCCTCAACCGTCTCTTCAATTCCAAATCCGGCCGCTGCTTTGATGTCGCCATCGATCACGGCTTTTTTAACCAGCCGGGCTTTCTCACAGGCATCGAGGATATGGCGAAGGCGGTGGAGACCGTTGTGAAAGCCGCGCCGGATGCGGTTCAGCTCACCACTGGCCAGGCGCGTCATTTGCAGAAAATCCCTGGTCGTCAGAAGCCTTCGCTCGTTCTCCGCACGGATGTGGCAAATATCTATGGCCGCGAGTTGCCCATCGAGGCGCTGAGCGCGATGATCGAGGAGCCGAGTCTTCAGGCCGTTCGACTCGATGCCGCCTGCATGTGCGTGAATCTTTTTCAGATTCCCGGAGCGCCGGGAGTTACGAATCAGTGCATCGAAAACATCTGCGCGCTCAAACTCGAGAGCGACCACTATGGCATGCCCATGATGGTCGAACCGCTCGTCTTCCGCCCGAACAGCGAGGCGGGCGGCTACATGGTGGATGGCGATGTCGTCAAAATTCAACATCTCGTCCGTCAGGCAGTGGAGCTCGGCGCGGATATCATCAAGGCTGATCCCACGGATGATGTTTCGATCTACCACAAAGTTGTCGAAGCCGCTGGAGGCATTCCTGTTCTGGTTCGCGGGGGTGGCAAGGCGCCGGATGCAGAGATCTTGGCTCGCACCGAGGCACTCATCCAACAGGGAGTTTCCGGCATCGTGTATGGCCGCAATGTGGTTCAACACCAGAACCCCGCCGGCATGGTGGCTGCGCTGATGGCTATCGTTCACGACGGAGCAACAGCTGCTCAAGCCGCAAAGCTGCTCGTCTCATAAAAGTGAAACGCGCGGCCCGAGGCGATTGATGTCATTGGAAGGCGAGATTCTTGAGAATCTGATGAAACGAAACAGGCCCTCTTCGTTTGCCAACGCCTTTCACGTGGCGGCAACCCAGCCGTTATGAATGAAACGGTCTCTCGCTGGCTCGAAGTCGCGGATGCCCTCAAGCCCAAGCTCTGTCGGGAAACGATCAAGCCGCAGCGTCTGGTCAAGGTCGTTGCGAACCCGGCCGCTTTCCAGGGATGGCAGGTCGAGGCTGAGACGCTTGATCCGGCGGACTTGCCCGCTTTTGCCGATGGGGATGCTGTCATTTTGGACTTTGGCGAGCACCGGGTTGGCCGCCTCCGGCTTCGCGTGGAGTCTAATCGAGGCTTCAACGATTCGCCGGTCCGGCTGAAGTTCATTTTTGCGGAAGTCCCCGCCGAGTTGGTCGAGCCTTTCGATCCCTTCGTGGGAACCCTCAGTCGCAACTGGCTGCAGGACGAGGTGGTGACCTTTGACTGCCTCCCGCATGAGTTGGCACTGTCGCGTCGTTACGCCTTCCGCTATGTGAAGATTGAGGTCATTGGGATTCGCGCCCATGCCTTCCGGATCCGCCTTCTTGATATCGAGTGCGAGTGCGTCGCAGCCGTGCCGCAGGATTTGGCTCCATGGGTTCCCAAGCGCCTGTGTGCGGGTGACCACGCCATTGCCTTGGCCAGTCTGCGGACTCTGCGCGACTGCATGCAGACGGTGTTTGAAGACGGCCCCAAGCGCGATCGCAGGCTTTGGATCGGCGACTTGCGGCTCCAAGCGCTCGCCAACAGTGTCAGCTTCCGCCAGTTCGACATGGTGAAACGCTGTCTCTATCTCTTCACAGCCGTGGCCCGCGAAGACGGCCTCGTGCCCTCCTGTCTTTATGAGGAACCCGAGCCGCACAACGGCCAATCCTACGCTATGGATTATCCTGCTTTGTTTGCGGCGACCCTTGCCGATTATGTGGACGACACAGGGGATGAGGCCACCGGTATCGAGTTGCTGCCTGTTGCCGTGCGGCAACTGGAGATCTTGATCGGATTGCGCGACAGCGTTGGAAACTATCCGGAAAACCTATGGTGGTTTATTGACTGGCAGAAAGGTTTGGAGAAGCAACCTTGTGTCCACGGGCTTGTGATCTGGTGTGCAAAACGCGCCTTGAGTCTGGCCAGGCGCCTCGGGCAGTCGCGAGAGGTTGTGGTCTTGGAGGCGCGCCTTGGTGAGTTGTGCGATACTGCCCGCAAAGCCTTCGTCAGCCCGGAGGCTCTGCCGCAAAGCTCCAGCGGACAGGTTTCCTGGGCCGCCTGGGCGTGGCTCACGATGGCGGAAATCCTCTCGCCGGATGAGGCCAGAGGTGCCTTTGATCAGATTCAAACGCTGGAGGAGGCTGTGCTGCCTGGCGGACCCTATCTCATGCACTACTGCCTCGAGGCGCTCGTTGGGATTGGACGTCAGGATCAGGCATTGGAATTGATGCGTTCCTACTGGGGCGGCATGCTGCGTGCGGGCTTGGATGTTTTCCCCGAGGTGTGGGATACGGTTGACGAGAAACGCAGTCCCTACGGAACGCATCTTTTAAACAGCTACTGCCACGCATGGAGTTGCACGCCGGTCTGGTTTCTGGCCCGCAGCGATCAACAGCTTCCGCCAGAATAATGGGCGGTTCTTCTCCCTCAAGCCCCATGAAAATTGCATCCCTCTTCACAAACGGAATGGTCCTTCAGCAGGGAGTCCCGGTTCCCGTATGGGGAACAGCGACACCTGGCGACTTGGTGACAGTTCATTTTGCAGGCCAGCAAGTCTCGGAAGCCGCCGATTCTGATGGGCGCTGGTTGGTCCGCTTGGCACCGCTCGAGGCGAATGCCACTTCGTCGCAGCTTGAGGTTTCCTCATCCTCTGGCGCCAGCCTTGCGATCTCCGACGTGCTCGTCGGCGAGGTTTGGGTCTGCTCCGGACAATCCAACATGGAATGGCCCCTCCAAAGTTCCCGGAACGGGGCACAAGAAATCACACAGGCGCATTTCCCATCCATCCGTCTCTTCACCGTTCCGCACAGGCCCTCACGAACTCTCGAAACGGAAATCGCCGGAGCGGCTTGGTGCGCCTGCTCGCCGGAGACGGTCGCTAATTTTTCGGCGGTTGCTTATTACTTCGCACGCGAGATCCAAAACCGTCTGAATATTCCGATTGGCCTCATTCACACCTCGTGGGGCGGAACGATTGCAGAAGCCTGGACGGGATGGGACGCGCTTTTGGAAAATCCCGCAACGCGCGGGATCGTGGAAACTTTTGAGCACAGCCTGCGGGATCTGGACTCGCGACTGGAGGAGTGGGAAGCGCAGCAGGAAAAGACGCGTGACAAGGGAAACACGAAGCATGCGGAAGGATGGGCCGGAATCGAGGAGCCGCAGGCTGATTGGCGTGAGATGGTCTTACCGGGCACATGGCAGAGCCGTGGGCTGAATCACAGCGGCATCGTTTGGTTTCGTAAAACGATTGAGATTCCTGCGGCGTGGGCCGGGCATGACCTGCAACTTGCCATCGGCGCCACTGACAAGAGCGACACGACCTATTTTAACAACACGCAGGTTGGCAGCATCACCATGGCCGCGCGCGGGGATTCGTGGTCGCACCTGCGGAACTACACGGTGCCCAGAGAACTCGTCCAAGCCGGCCGGAATGTCATCGCCGTGCGCGTCCACAGCGACAAATACGTGGGTGGTATGACCGGTCCTTCGGAATTCATGCAGCTCAGCTGTCCGGATTGCGCGGGGGATGCCGGCATTCCGCTTGCCGGAAGCTGGCGGTATGCGGTCGAAGCGGATTACGGTCTCGTGCAAGTGCCAGTGGAACCGCTCTACAAGGCCCCAGGCGTCCTCTTCAATGGCATGGTCTCGCCGCTCATTCCCTTCGCGATTAGCGGAGTCATCTGGTATCAGGGCGAATCGAACGCCGATCGTGCTGCGCAATACCGCGATCTCTTTCAAGTCCTCATCCGCAGTTGGCGCCGCGCCTGGGGGCAGGGGGACTTTCCCTTTTATTTCGTGCAACTCGCCAACTACATGGCAAGGCAGGAGCAACCGACAGAGAGCCAATGGGCGGAACTGCGCGAGGCTCAGACGATGGCGCTGGATCTGCCGAATACGGGCATGGCGGTTGCCATCGACATTGGCGAGGCGGAGGACATTCATCCCCGGAACAAAATGGATGTCGGCCTGAGGTTGGCCGTTAATGCTCTCCACAGGACTTATGGGCTCAGCGACGTGATCCCAAGTGGTCCGCTCTTCCGTTCCGCAAAACGCGAAGGCTCCTCGCTGCGCCTCTCATTTGATCACATCGGCGGCGGACTGGTCTGCCAAGGTGATGCGCTACGCGGCTTCAGCATTGCCGGAGAGGATGGCCGTTTTGTTTGGGCGGAAGCCACCATCGATGGCGAGGATATTCTGGTATCCAGCGCGGAGATCGCCGCACCGCGATCCGCTCGCTACGGATGGGCCGACAATCCCGAGGCCAATCTCTGCAACAAGGATGGTCTCCCCGCCTCGCCGTTCCGTACCGATTTTCCGGGACAGGCCTGAGGCTAAGCCAACGACTTTCGCTTGGCTCTACGGCGGATGTATTGGACAACGAGGCCAGCTAGAAGGGTGAGGGCGTAGACGTAAGGCTCGGGCTCGGGGATAGATAAACGCGCCCTACATTCTGTAATACGCTTCCGTAATCGCTTCAGCTCATTTGAAAACTGACTGCGGATGGCTACTCCCCTCATATCGAATTCTCGATATCTATGTCGTTTTTTCTCAATTTAAACGGGTTGTGCTCCTCACGAAATCTTGAGTAGACACAAGGCAGTGTTATGTCTGCATTTCCGCATAGCACGAAATCAGATATCGGAGAACCTATATGCCATCCTCAATCAAAACACTCGTCTGGGGCGAATTCCGCCACGAGAAAAAGAATCCCAAAGTCGCCGCACTTTACCCGAACGGCATGCACGAAACGATTGCTGACTTTCTTCGTCAGGACAAGAATCTGTCGGTTTCCACCGCCTGGCTCGACCAGCCGGAACATGGACTCACGACCGAGGTTTTGGCTGCAACGGATGTCTTGATCTGGTGGGGGCACATGGCCCACGGGGAGGTTTCGGATGCTGCCGTGGCGCGCGTCCGGGAGCGTGTGCTCGAGGGCATGGGGCTCATTGTCCTCCACTCCGGCCACTACGCCAAAATCTTCAAAGCCCTCATGGGAACGACATGCTCCTTGAAATGGCGGGAATCGACCGACAAGGAACGCATCTGGAACATCGCCCCGCACCACCCGATCACAGCAGGCATTGGCGAGTATTTTGAAATCCCCGCCGAGGAGATGTATGGCGAGCCCTTCGGCATTCCAACGCCCGACGAGTTGATTTTCATTTCCTGGTTCACCGGCGGCGAGGTCTTTCGCAGCGGCGCGGCATGGCAGCGCGGCAATGGACGCGTGTTTTACTTCCGTCCGGGTCACGAGACCTATCCGACCTACCACCACCAGCAGGTTCAGCGGGTCATTTCCAATGCGGTCCACTGGGCCAAGCCCACAGTCTGCATCCCGGATGCCTGCCCGAACTCTGCTCCTCTAGAACCACTCCCGGTAGATTCCGAAGCCACCGAACGCCCAACGGAAGGCCATCGCTAGTGAAAAAGAAATCACCAGCCCGTCAAAAAATCCGGATCGGCATCGTAGGAACCGGGGGCATGGCGAATGTCCATGCAACAGAGTTTCTGAAAACTCCCGGTGTCGAGCTTGCAGCCGTCTGCGATGTCGATGCCAAGCGGGCGGAAGAGTTTGCCGCCAAGCACGGTGGATCGGCGGTATTATTTACCGACTTTAAGAAACTGCTGTCGGAAGGTGGAGTGGATGCCATTTCGAATGTGACTCCCGACAGCCTGCACGCGCCGCTCTCGCTTCAGGCGATTGCCGCAGGCAAACACATCCTCTGTGAGAAGCCGCTCGCCACGAACCACGCTGATGCCCTTCGCATGGCCCGCGCAGCCAAGAAAGAGGGCGTCATAAACATGGTGAATTTCAGTTACCGCAACTCCTCGGCGCTTCAAATGGCGACACAACTCGTGCGCGACGGGGAACTCGGCGAGATCGTCCATGTTGAAGCAAGCTACCTGCAAAGTTGGCTCTCCAGCCGAATCTGGGGCGACTGGAAAACCACGCCAGCCTGGCTCTGGAGGCTTTCCAGCAGGCATGGCAGTAAAGGCGTGCTCGGTGATGTGGGTGTCCACATCCTCGACTTTGCATCACTCCCGGTCGGACCGATCCGCAGCATCCAGGCCCGCTTGAAAACCTTCACCAAACTCAAAGGCAAACGCATGGGCGAATACCCTCTGGATGCGAATGATTCCGCCCTCATGCAGGTCGAATATGCAAACGGCGCACTGGGAGTCATCCACACGACGCGATGGGCGACCGGCCATGCGAATTCGCTTTTTCTCCGCATCCACGGCACCAAAGGAGCCCTCCGTCTCGATTTGGACAAATCCTACAACGAACTCGAGGTCTGCTTGGGTGAAGACATCCACAAAGCCAAATGGACAACGCTGAAAGCCCCGCAGACGCCAAACATCTACGAACGCTTCATCACCGCCATTCAGACCGGCAAACAAGGAGAACCCGACTTCGCCCGTGGCGCTGAGATTCAAAAGGCGCTCGATGCCTGCTTCGAATCCGACAAGCTCGGACAAGCAGTGAGGGTTTAGGTGCCGTCAGCGCGCCCTCCCGCTGCGGATGAGGTGTTCCTTGCGGTAGGTGCGCGGGGGGACGCCGAATTGTCGGCGGAAACAGCGGGAGAAATAAAACTCGTCATCGAACCCACAGGCATTGGCGATTTCTGAAATGGAGTCGCTGGTTTCGATCAAAAGTCGACAGGCCTCCTGAAGTCTCAAACCTAGAGCGTATCGCGCCGGGGTGATTCCGATGGACTCGTTCCAACGGCGTTGAAAGGTGGATACCGACATGTTGCATCTGCGAGCGAGGGATTCCAGATCCGGCGGTGATTGCCAACTGGTTTGGATGGCGTTCAATGCCTTCGATATGCGCGAAGAAGCGGAGACATGGGGAGGAAGAAGCGTCTCCAGAATGAGCCGCTCGGCGATGCGGTCGATGCGTGCGGATTTTTCCTTGGTGACGAGACATCGCGCCAACTCTTCAAGAAGGGGCCTAAGAGCGGAAGGATTCGAGATCGCCCACACAGGGCGCGAATCCTCGATAAATCCGCATTGCACAAATTTCGGCATCAGGTCACTGGAATAGACGAGGTAGAGCTCTGTCCAGAATTCATGGGGTTGAGCGGGGCCGTATTCCAGAGGCTCCCCGGGCCATTGCGTGATCACGCAGGGAGCCTCAACCTTCCAGTTCTGATCCTTTCGATGGAACTCGCCGCCCCCATTTAAAATGAGAGAGAAATTCACCGTGTCAAAACTGGTGCGCACCCAACCGGTCTTGCGGCGCATAAATCCCAATGCACTCAGAGGATTCAACGATCGCAATGAGCCGTCATCCTCGTGCCAGTAATTGACCGGAAAAGACAGGTTTTTGAAGGTGTCGTCCATGTAAGGCGGATTTGCAACCTGTCATAAGCATAACCAGTCAAATGAAAGTCCCCAAGATTTTATTCCTCCAAGGTGGCTGGGAAGGCCACAAACCTGAACAGATCATCCATAAATTTAATGCCGCACTGCTTGAGCAAGGCTGCCAAACGCAAACCATCACAAGTCTGGAGCGCCTTGCCGATATGGACTGGCTCAAGACATTCGATGTCATCTCGCCATGCTGGACGATGGGGAGCCTTTCCCCGGAGGAAAGCGAGGGTCTGCGTGGAGCCGTGCACCATGGAGTAGGTCTCGGCGGAGTTCATGGCGGCATGGGGGATGCTTTCCGTGGGAATCTTGATTATGAGTGGATGGTTGGAGGGCATTTTGTAGGTCATCCCCATGTGGGCGATTACACGGTGAGGGTCACCCAATCTGCGGATGTCATCATGCAGGGCGTTTCAACGGAATTTGCCTACCACTCGGAGCAATACTACATGCTCATGGATCCCGGCGTTCGGGTGCTCGCCAAGGCCGACTACACCTTTGAGGGGCACACCTGCGTGATGCCTGTCGTATGGACAAAACACTGGGGCACGGGCCGCGTTTTCTACTCGGCGCTCGGCCACGATCCCGCCGAATTCGATAGCTATCCGCAGGTTTTCCAAATGTCCCTGAACGGCATCCTCTGGGCAGGGAACGCTCTTTGATTTCCTCCAAACACAACAGCATGAAAAAATACAAAAACGCATCAGACATCCGCGTTGGAGTCATTGGCTATGGTGGCGCCTTCAACATGGGGCTCGGTCACCTCAAGGAAATGGAAAAGGCCGGAATGACACCGGTGGCCGTCTGCGAGGTCGATCCCGAACGATTGAAGGTTGCCGAGACCGATTTCCCGAGCATTCAGACCTACTCGACAGTCGCCGACATGCTTCGCAAGTCGGATGTGAATTTGGTCACAATCATCACGCCGCATAACACGCACGCGAAGCTCGCCCTGCAATGCCTCAAGGCCGGCCGCCATGTTGTTTGCGAGAAGCCACTGGCTATCACCACTGCCGAGTGTGACGCCATGATTGCCGCCGCCAAGAAATCCGGCGTAGTGCTCTCGACCTACCACAACCGGCACTGGGATGGATGGATCCTGCGCGCCGTGGAGCAGATCAAGGAAAGGAAGGTCATCGGGGACATTTACCGAGTGGAAGCCCGCATGGGATCCCGTGCCCTACCTGGCGATTGGTGGCGCACCAGTCGGACCATCTCTGGCGGCATCCTTTATGATTGGGGCGTTCATCTTCTTGAATACGGGCTACAACTGATCGACTCGGACATCACGGAAGTCACCGGTTTTTCCAAGACGGGGTATTGGGCGCCCAAGACCAAATGGAAAAAAGACACGAACGAGGATGAGGCTGAGGCGGTCGTCCGCTTCCGCAATGGATCGTGGTTGACGCTCAATATCACCTCGCTCGACTCGAATGCTAAGCCCGGCTTTCTTGAAATCACAGGCACGGAGGGAAGTTATGTCATCGAATGGGGCGGATACACGATCCACAAGCGAGATGGGCAGAATTATTCTCTGGAACAAGGCGCTCATTATCCAAACGCCTCGGAGAAATTTTATGGCAATATCGCTGACCACCTCACGAAGGGCGCGAAACTTGTCATCACTCCCGAGTGGTCACGCCGCCCCATCCACATCCTCGACCTCGCAGCGCAGAGCGCCAAAAAAGGCCGCGCACTGGCTCCCAAATACTGCTGATAAATCCAACATGAAAACCGAACAAATCGCGGTGCAGCTCTACACGCTGAGAGACTTCACCGCAACTCCCGCCGGTTTTGCAGCCACGCTGGGCCGGGTGCGCGAGATCGGCTTTCATGCCGTCGAGCTCGCGGGAATCGCCGGCCTGCCTCCGGCCGAAGCGGGAAAAATCGTTCGTGATGCCGGATTGCAAATTTGCTCCAGCCACGAGTCGCCGCAGATGATTCTCCAGAACCCACAGCAGGTGGTGGATCGCTTGGGAGAATTTGGAATCACTCATGCAGTCTATCCCTGGCCTGATGGCATTGATTTCTCGAACGCCAAGCATGTGGGCAATCTGATTGCCGGACTCGACGCGGCTGGCGCCGTGTTGCGCCGCGCTGGCATGACCCTGTGCTATCACAATCATGCCCACGAGTTTTTCCAACGCGATGGCCACACTGTGCTGGAGGAGATTTTTGCACTCACCGCGCCAGAGCATCTTCAGGCCGAACTCGACATCCATTGGGTCCAGGCTGGAGGCGGCAATCCAGCTGAATTCTGCCGCCGCTTTGCAGGACGCCTCCCGCTTCTGCATGTGAAGGATTTTACCGTCACAGCAACCGGCGAGCGCCAGTTTGCGGAGGTCGGCCATGGAAATCTGAACATCCCGGAAATCCTCAACGCAGCCGAGACCGCCGGATGCCAATGGTTCATCGTCGAGCAAGACACCTGCTCTGGCGATCCCTTCGAATGCATCGCGCGCAGCTTGGATTATCTGAAAGGCTTGTGTTAGTGCAGCTATAGCAAAGCTGACGACCCTACACTCATGAATAAACTCAAATGGGGCATCATTGGTTCCGGTGGTATCACACATGCCTTGGTTAAAGGCTTGGCAGAGTCAGAAACGGGCGAACTGAATGCGGTCAGTAGTCGCACGCAGGAGTCGTCGGATCAGTGGGGCGAAAAATACAATCTGCCGAGGGGCAAGTGTTACCCTTCTTATGCCGCGATGTTGGCCGACGAAGAGATCGAGGCCGTTTATGTCGCATTGATGAACAACCGACATTGCGAGTTGACCGTGCAAGCAGCGGAAGCGGGCAAACACATCCTCTGCGAAAAACCCCTCGCGATGAACCATGGCGAAGTGATGGTGATGCTTGAAGCTTGCCGTGCCAACAAGGTGTTTCTCATGGAAGCATTCATGTGGCGCTGCCACCCCGGAACGGCTCAATGGCTCAAACTGATCCGCGACGGTGCTATCGGCGATGTGCGACTCATTGAGGCGCAGTTTGCTTTCAACATGAGTGGTAACCCAACCGGCACCCGCATGATTAACAAACTCGGCGGCGGCGGCATCATGGATGTCGGTTGCTACACGGTCAGCGCCGCGCGTGCCATTGCCGGCAACGCGCAGGGGAAAGAATTTGCCGAACCGATCGACATGCAAGGCTACGGGCATATCGGCGAGACCGGCGTCGATGAATGGGCTACGGCCACAATGCGGTTTCCGGGCGACATCCTCGCCAACCTCTCCTGCGGACTGCAAGTCAGCCAGCACAACCAAATCCGAATCTACGGGTCTAAGGGCCACA
Source organism: Spartobacteria bacterium (assembly GCA_947499885.1). Classification (GTDB taxonomy): domain Bacteria; phylum Verrucomicrobiota; class Verrucomicrobiia; order Chthoniobacterales; family Terrimicrobiaceae; genus UBA967. The sequence continues at coordinate 83 of CANMQB010000068.1, read as the reverse complement.
TGATCATCCCGAGTCCTTGGTTTGCCGACGGCAAGGCGATCATCCAGGTTGGCGATGAACAGCGTGAAGTCGCTCACAGTAGT
>CANMQB010000067.1 GCA_947499885.1 Spartobacteria bacterium | reverse complement strand
TGGTTGCGACGCCGCGCATGAACCGGTTTTCAACATTCCTGCTTCTCCTCGTCGCCGTCGCCTTGGCCGTCTTTGTCGGCACAACCCACCGGTGGCGCTTCTCCACCGAGCGCATACTGCAACCGGGGGCGCCGCTTTTTCAGTTTGAGCCGGATGAGATCTCCAGCATCAGCATCAAAAATGGCGACCAGTCTTTTCGCATCGAGCGCTTTGGAGAGGACTGGCGACTCACAAAAGGGATGGAGGATTTTGCCGCACATGATGCGGTGAATGCACTGATGCAAACCGCTCTTCAGACCCCGGTCCTCGACCGAATAGAACCCGAGGAAATTCGTGATGATAAAAACCTCTCAGCTTTTGGCGTCCTCAAAAGCAGCCTCCAAATCGATTTCAAAGGAGACAAGCCAAGCTCGCTCTTGATTGGAAAAACCAGCCCCGATGGCACCCGGAACTATGTGGCATTTCAAAACTCCAAGACCGTCTATCTCATCCCAAACGACATCGTCAGGCTCATCACGCTTCCGATTGAAAATTTCCGCGATCGTCGACTTCTCCCGATCCCGCCTGAGCAAATTGAACGCATGGAATTCCGCAAGGCCAACACGGCGCTGAATCTCCAACGCGACGCCGATGGTTGGAAAATCCTCCAACCATTGCAGGCAAAGGCTGACGACGCCGCAGTAGAAGCCCTCGTGTCAAAGATCCAATCCTTGCGGCTGGAAAGTTTTCAATCGAAAGACAAGTCCGAGACATCCACTGAGACCCAGTTAGCTTCCATCACCAGCGTTCACTTTTTCCCCACCGACGGAGGGCCAGCCTATTCAATTGAACTCACAGCACCATCCCCCGCGGGTTCCGTCTCAGCACACTTGAAGCCGAGAAACATCAGCGGCACACTTTCCGCAAACGCGAGCCATCTCCTCACTCCGGATATCGAATCTCTCCGGGACTCAGCTCTTCTCCGCATCAACTTGGATATGGTGGATGTCATCCGCACCGAAACGAACGGGTCCCGACAGGATATCACACGCACCCGCGAGGGATGGTCCGCAGACACACCCAAGGTTCAAAATCTCTCAAAGACACTTGCCCAGACAAAAGTCACAGCTCGCTTACCCGCGACCCCATCAGAACTTAGCAAATGCGGGCTTGAAGCGCCCCTCAAGCGCATAACCTTACTGGCCGTGCAGTCGGAAAACACACCGGAAAGCCCAGCAGGCAAGTACACGGTGGGCTCGATTGCCATAGGGAAGCCGACGGATGATGGGCGCCTTCCCGTCTTCGTCGAAGGCACGCCCGAAATTCGCTTCGTCGCTGCAGACCTACTGGAAAATTTGCCTTAGATTTTAAACAATCTCTGCGGCCGCTGGAGCATCTGCCAGCAGGGTGGCATTGTCCTGAGAAATCAGTCCAGCTGGAATGGATGCGTCGCGCCTCATGAGACGCGGCAACATAGGCGCCTTCTCGGCACCGGTCACAACCCAAAGAATATGGCGACTGCGATTGAGGACGGGGTAAGTGAGCGTCATACGACGGCGGTTTTGATAAACCCCGGTCAATGCGAGCTCCGCATCATGAACACCGCAAACCGCGTCGCCGGGAATGAGAGAGGCCGTGTGTCCGTCCGGTCCAAGACCAAGGTGAGCAAGGTCGAGGACAACCGGAGACCCACAGATGCCTTCGAGCAGTGAGGTATAATCTCGGCAAGCCTGCTCCAAATCCTCAGCCTCAACAGGCATCGCATGGATTTGTTGCTCTGGTATAGGAGCATGAGAAAGCAGGCTTTCGCGGAGATGGGTTAGATTGCGATCCTTGTCCCCTGCTGGCGCGATGCGTTCATCCACCTGTATCACATGGACGTTTGCCCAAGGCACCTCCTCGTTGGCAAGAGCGCGGAGCATTTGCCAAGGCGTGCGACCACCACTCACGGCCATCACAAAGCGTCCTCGAGTCGCTACTGCGTTACGGGCATCGGAGGCGATGATTTGCGCAGCGCGAGCTGCAACGTCGTCGGAGGTCGTGAGAATTTCGGTTTTCATAGGTGAGAGAAAACAATATCGGCTTTTTTAAAAAACGACAACGCCACGCCTCCTCGTGCTTTTCATTGCGACAAGTCTCGTAAAGAGGCACAAGTAGGGAATGTCATTTCAAAATCTCGGGCTCCCGGAGCCTGTCTTACACGGAGCGCAGCGCATGGGGTACTCCGACGCCACGCCCATCCAGCTCCGTGCCATTCCTGTCATTCTTTCCGGCCGCGACCTTGTGGCCTCAGCCCAGACCGGCACAGGCAAAACAGCTGCCTTCGCTCTGCCAGTGCTTGCCAAACTCAATCATCCCGAGCCTCGCATCCGCTGCCTTGTTCTAGAACCCACCCGTGAGCTGGCCATGCAGGTAGAGACCGCGTTCCGTGACTACATGCGCTTCATGCACACGGAGGTCACCCTCATACATGGCGGCGTGGGCTACGGGAAACAGCGGGATGATTTGAAACGCCACTGTGATGTGGTCGTGGCGACACCCGGCCGGCTTCTTGATCACATGCAGCAAGGGCTCGTGGACTTGAGCTCTCTCGAATTCCTGATCCTCGACGAGGTGGATCGCATGCTCGACATGGGCTTCCTGCCCGACGTACGCCGGATCGTCGAGCAATGCCCAAAGACAAGGCAGACCCTCCTTTTCTCCGCCACTATTCCAGAGGAAATCCAACGCCTCTCGGCTTGGTGCTTGAAAGACCCCGAGCGCATTGAAATTGGCACACGCCGCTCGCCTGCAGAAACCGTTTCCCACGCGCTATACCCTGTCGCAGCAGACCAGAAATTCGACCTCCTGCTGACCCTACTCGAGCGCACTAACTACGATAGCGTTCTCATTTTTAGCCGCACCAAAGACGGAGCCGATCGCATTTCGCGACAGCTCAAAAAAAACAACCACTCGGTCGCCACGCTCCACTCAAACCGTACCCAGACAGAACGTGTTGACGCCTTGGAAGGCTTCAAAGGCGGACGCTATGAGGTAATGGTCGCCACCGATATCGCCGCCCGCGGCATCGACATCGCTGGGGTCAGCCATGTCATCAATTACGACGTCCCACAGCATCCCGAAGACTACGTGCACCGCATTGGCCGCACGGGACGTGCTCAGACAGTCGGCGAAGCTTTCACCATCATGACCGCCGAAGAACTTCCACACATCTTGGATATCGAGCGTTTCATCGGACAAAAAGTGCCACGTCTCAAAATCGAGAACTTCGAGTACGTCTATACAGCTCTCTTCAACGAGGAGAACGTCCTCTCATCTCTCAAGGGAGCGAAGGGTGTACGCACGCACAAAGGCATGAGATTTGGAGCCAAACGGAAGCGTTAAAAAAACTGCAACGTATCGACTGGAATCAATACGGCCGGAGGGACCGGGGAGTCCCTAGAATTTCGCTCCACACGATCGCCTGCCGCAAAGCATGAGGAGACTTATTAAGCGCGGAAATCTGAGGTTTTACAAACAACGCAGCTTGTCTCTTAGGCTTAGGAGCAATGACTGTGGCGCGAGGCTCTGATTGAGGGATTATTTGAGCGGTCGGCTGGCTGGGCTCTTGGGGAATTGGCTGTGGACTGATCTCCTCTGGCGTTGGAATTCCGAATGCCTCCAACATTCTCCGCAGATCCGGACCAGGAATCGGTTGGTGGGTAGGTGAAGTGGATAGCGGCGACGGACGCGTTGCGTCATTGGGATTTTCTTCGAAATCCGACTCAAGACGCTTCTGCTCGAGCTGGCGCTTTTCTCGGCGCTTGCCGGACTGCTCGATAAGCCAATTGATGAGACTGATTGCTCCAATAATGAGGAGCAGGACTAATTGTTCCATCAGGAAATCAGGCTGGAGTAGATGCGGCCGGAGTGGCAATGGAGTCACGCATTGAGGTGTCTGCTTGGATGTTTTTCATCCTCATGTACTCCATGACCCCGAGGTTGCCATTTCGGAAAGCAGCAGAGATCGCCTCCGGCACCTGTGCCTCTGCTTCGACGACTTTGGCCTGCATCTCTTGTGTGCGGGCCTTCATCTCCTGCTCGGTTGCGACGGCCGCGGCGCGGCGCATTTCTGCCTTAGCTTGCGCCACAACTTTATCGGCCTCGGCCTGCTCGGCCTGAAGCTTGGCACCGATGTTGTCGCCGATATCCACATCCGCGATATCCACAGAAAGAATCTCAAATGCGGTACCCGTATCGAGTCCCTTGGCAAGAACCGTCTTGGAAATGCGATCCGGATTTTCAAGAACGTCTTTGTACGAAACAGCTGATCCAATCGAAGTGATGATGCCCTCACCAACGCGAGCGATGATTGTCTCTTCTGTAGCACCCCCCACAAAGCGGTTCAAGTTTGAACGGACTGTGACGCGAGCGCGGACTTTAACACCAATGCCGTCACGGGCCACCGCATCAATGGTGACTTTACCGGTGGTGGGATTCGGGCAATCGATCACTTTCGGGTTGATACTCGTGCGAACGGCTTCAAGCACCGTTTTACTGGTGCCTTTGATCGCGAGGTCGATCGCGCACGCACGGTTGAAATCAAGCTGCAAGGCCGCTTTGTCGGCAGCAATCAGGGCAAGGACGACATGCGAGACATTGCCGCCCGCAAGGTAATGGGCCTCCAGCGGGTCAGTGTCGATATTGATGCCAGCCTTCACAGCAGTGATACGACTGTCCACGATGAGGCCCATGGGAACGCGGCGCAGGCGCATGCCGATGAGCTTACCGAAGGAAACCGGCGCGTCAGCCAACTTGGCTCGTAGCCATGTGCCAAAAAAATTCAGCAGAATGACGGCCATCACAAGGGCAGCAATCAAAACGAGGCCAAAAATAAAGTAGAAAGCAAATTGAATGATCATAGATGTGAGTAATCGGCCACAAACTGACACATTCAGCCTGCCGCGCTAGTGAAAAAGCCAAACTATTCCGCAAAGTCCAAAACTTGGTCGAGAATGACATCGGCAAAACCCGGGTCTGTGCCGATGGCTCCGCTGTAGAAAAGCTGGCGATCACGCATATGATACGGGTTGTTTCGGAAGACTTGGCTCTGGCTTGCAGCGGGGCCGATATCTTCAGCGATCCCAAGAAGCACTGGAATATCTTGATAGCTGTGCAAACCATCAGAGATAAAAAAGGGAACAACGATCACGTTCGGTTGCAAAGCAAGTTTGTCCCAATCTGAAATGAGCGGGGCTTCCTCCATGTAGGCGGAAAGAACCTCGGCATACTCGCCGGTTTCGGAGATTTTTTGGACCTGCAACTTGGCGGCCACGGCCGAGTTCTCATTAAGCCCCGTACCGTGCCCGACGATGAAGAGACTGGTCTCTTTAGTTGGAATACCCGGAGCCACGAGGCGAGCCTGTTTCATGAGAAGCTCCGTCATGGCCTCATGATTGCCGGCGGGCTCACAATAATGAATCCGCCGATTCCCCACGCGGGTGGTTTTACCCTCAAGCCCGAGTTCACGAGGAATGACGGTCTGAGTAAAATACCCCTCGCTGATGAAGTTCGGAACGACATAGACCACGTCGCTGTCCACCATGCGCAGAACTTCGCGAAAGGTCGGCTCCTCTTTCCAAAAACAAACTGCCACTTCCGCGAAAATTCCACGCTCACGCAGTGTGCGGGCGTGAACTAGGGAAGGAGCACTGGAGTCGGGATTCACAGTCGATCCATGACCAACGATGATCAGGGCGGCATCAGAGAAATTTTTCATGCAAGGAGTTCAGCGCAGACTTTAGCGGCATCAAAGTGTTTCTCTGCATACGCTCGGGCAGCCGCAGAGTGATGCGAATAATTTTGAGAAATGTCGCTGAGAGCGCAGGCAGCCTCCTCTGGCGTGTCAAAGGCAACGACCCCCTCGCCGGATGGCAAATACTCGCTCCATCCCGTGTCCTGAACTACGACAGGCTTGCCTGCCGCCAAGTAGCAGGCACTGCGGCAACTAAACCACCCACTGCGAGAGCGGACATAACCGTTTTTCGCAATGCTCCACTCGCCCTTGGATTGCGACAAAAATTCTCGATAAGTCGTGTAGTCTGGCAGATGGACATCCGGCTCAATGATGTGCCACCCCTTGGATTCCAGCATTTCCGTCGGGCGCTTACTTCCAACCCCTTGCCCCATTGCGAGGACAAACTTTTCGTCAGTCATACTCGGCAAGTCCAAGAAGCGCTCAAACTCGATATCCTTCTGCCCGTATTTTTGACCATTGTAATCTTTGGGGGCGTAGCTGGCCCAATTCATCACTGTGGTCCAAGCTCCGTTGGCGATATGCCCGCCGGCACTGACCGCATGAGTATTCTTCCAATACTCGAGAGCGATCGGTTGCACAGTAGGCCGCCATTGGAATCCCGCAGTCGGAACCACACATCCAGGTTTTCCGATATTCAGACCAAAGGAATAATGCCTCTCGTGCGCCGCAACGCGCTTCGCGTATTCCGATGTCGAGTCGGCCGCCAACCCAATCTGGGTAAACATGGGATCGCCATCCAAAAAAAGTTTGCAGGGAATACGCGCCGTCTCGTCACGCAGCCAGCAAGCACCGGACACGTTGGCAAGGACATCCGCCGATGCGATGATTTTTTCAGCCTCCTCGGCGCTGGCCAAACCATGATATTTTCCATCCGCCACATTCCGGTAAATCCATCGGTCTCCCATGCCAAAATGCTCCATGACCCGCGCGAGATACGAGGTGTTGTGAGAACAATCCGCACTCGGCTCCATCTTCACAGGATCGTAAGCCCAAGCTCCAGTGTCCTCGAGATACCATACGTCATGCCCAAGGTCCCGGAAACCCAGAGCATATTGGATATAGTCCCACGTCACGCCGCCGAACGCATATTGCCCGATTAGTCCAGTAACGATAATCCTCATTGAGTGAAAACTAACGCGCCAAGTCATCGGCGACAAGATTGGGGATCTGGAGTTAAAAGAAATGGCAGGGTTGCGCTCTGAGCAACGATGTTTTTATATGCCATAGCATGAATCGATTTTTTGTAGCCCTCGGAACCGCACTTTTGATCCTTTTTGCGGGATGCGACAAGCCGCCTGCTCCCCAAGAACAGGCATCCCCTGAGCCCACACCACTTGCCACTCCCACACCATTGCCAGTCATCAACGTTGGAGTCTTCCTCCCACTGCAAGGGCTTGGTCAAGGAAGCGCCAACGAGGTTCTGAATGGCCTCACAATGGCTGCCGAGGAGGTCAACGCAAGCGGTGGCGTCACGGACCACTTGATCCGATTGGTCGTACGCGACACGCGCGCCGAGCCTGAACGCGCCGAAAAAGCCGTCCGCGATCTCATGAGTGCGGATAAGGCGGTCGCCCTCATTGGAGGCCTCTCTGCAGGGAGCGCCGAGGCCGCATCGGCCGCAGACCAAATCGGGATTCCTCTCCTTGCTTTGGGATCGACCATGCCGGGCATCCCCTCGCGAGAACCTTGGATTTTTCGACTTTGCCAGACGGATTTCCACTCTGGGCGTGTGATGGCAAAATTTGCCGCCTCGCTCGGAGCCAAGAGGGCGGTTGTCTTGTACGATCCCGCAGATGAATTCTCAAAAACCTTGGCCCTTGCGTTTGGGAAGCAATTCAAAAGAAAGGCCGACGCACGCATCGCAGGCGAAGCATTTCCAACAGGGACTGTTGATTTCACAAAGCATTTGCAAACGATCAAAAAGAAAAATCCTGACATCGTTTACCTGCCTCTGGCAGCGGATCAGGCTGCTCCGATCTTAAAAAAGGCCCGCGAATTGGGACTCACGATGCCATTTCTTGGGACCGCAAATTGGGACTCACTGGAATTTCCAGCCATGCTCGGAGAGGCGGGCAACAACACCTATTTCCCAGGTCGTTTCAACCCCGAAGGCCCCTCCGATGCGGTGCAACTTTTTCTTGAGGTTTACGAACGTAAAAACGGGACCCCTCCATCAGCATCTGCAGCCATGGGCTACGATGCACTCGTCGTTTTGGCGGATGCCATTCGGAGGGCAAATTCGACAGACCCCACAAAACTGCGCGAGGCATTGGCCTCGACTCGAGAATTTCCGGGACTGACAGGGCAGATCACCACAGATCCCGAACTCACCCGCACCGAGAGTCTGCCAGTGCTCAAGCTCGAGGGCGGGCGAATAAGCTTTCTCGAAATGATCGATACGAACTGAATGACTAGCACGCTCCCGATTAGGGAGCAGGCTGGATCAGCTCAATCTCGTAGCCATCCGGAGCATCGACAAAAGCAATCACCGATCCGGTAGAAGTTTTGTGTGGGCCATCGCTGAGAGGGTAGCCCAAAGCCGCAGAATGCATGGCAAAGGCATCCATGTCCTCCACAGAAAAAGCAAGATGCGTCAGGTCCGGTCCAACCACAACAGGACCACTGCCGTCGTATTTGCAGATTTCGATCAATTCTTCACTCTGGGGTGCTTTGAAGAAAACCAACTGCGAACCGCGCCCACTCGTACTGCGACGCACTTCCTCAAGTCCAAGGACGTCGCGATAGAAGGCGGTTGTTTTTTCAAGATCGGTCACTCTGTAGCGAGTGTGCAGGAGTTTTGTTACCATAGATTTTTTAGGAGTTATTGCCATTCGGCTTTAGGAATTCAGCGTAGGCATCGTCCTTAGAATAAGCAAAAAATGAGGGGTCCTTGACCAGTCTGGAAAAGAGATTCGCAGGAAGAATCTCGCGAGCTTGTGAGAGACGGGCATTGGCAATTTCCGTTTTCCCGAGTCTCATGGCCGTATAGGCATCAGAAAAAAGCGACTGCACATCGAGTGTAGTTTCATTGGAAAGCTCAGGCAGATTTTCGTCGGACAACATCTGGAGTTGAAGCAAAGCAAGCGCAACATCCGCAACGAGCGTATCTGTGGTAACACTGAGGCGAAGCTTTGCAGACTTTAGCAAGGCGAGCGCCTCATCCGAGCGATTCAGCAACCGATACATCGTGGCCATTTCCAAGAACGGGCGTGGGTTGGTCGGGTCTGCAGCGATAGCTTGGCGCAGAAGAGACTCCAAGCGCACTTTGGGATCACCCATTTTTTTGTAATCTTTTTGTCTCAGAACAAGTGCTTCCATCAGGGCTTGCAAAGTGAGGGCATCAGACACCAACTCACGGGCTTTTATCGACTCTTCGATATAGGCCTGAGCGCCTTCCAATTCATTCGCAAGAAGAGATGCGTTGGCTGCAGTTAAAGAGAGCGAAGGAACGTCAGGATCACTGACCTGCAGGAGCTTTATGCCTTCCAGCGCTTCCTTACCTCGGCCTTCTTGGATGTCTAACAGAATTTTATCAAACGACTGCTGGGTTTCAGGAGTGAGTTCGGTTTTCAGCTTGACCATCTGACCTGCCCCCGCTGAGCGACCGATGCGATTGCCAAGGGAGTAGAAAAAGATACCCGATATCGCGAAGGAAAGAGCCGCAGCAAGGCAGAGCATCCCAAGCGGGGTCGGGCGTTTGAAAAAAGAAAAGCGCTTGGATTTAGAACGTCGAGATGACGAGACACGCTCTAGTGGTTTAGCAGCAGCATGAGATTCGCCAGCTGGCGACTCGACTCGGGCGGGCTTGAAACTTGAGTCGGAAAGTGACGGATTGAACTTTTTTTTCGATTCGCTGGGCTTGGCAGGATTCTTATCGTGCTGGAGTCGGTCGGAGTCGTCGTTTGGAAGGGCTGCGGAGGTCTTTGCAGAAAAAACGTGGAGCAATGCTTTGACGAGTTGTTTTGCGAGTTCCTCGGTTTCCTTTACTGGGACATCTGGTTCGCTGACCGCATTAGAAACGAGTCGACGAGGCGGCAGTATTTTAAATTCCGAGCCATTTGAATGAGGATCCATTTTGTGTGTTCTACCTTTAAACTGAGGCGAACAGACTGCAAGGCGTGAAAATGAAAAGTATTTCCTTGCGAACAAGAGTGAGCGGTCTTATGACCTAACGGGCAAGAATCCGATGCAATCATCTCGCATCGATCTTTTATGGAAGGGTGGCTGAGCCCGGTTTAAGGCACTCGACTCGAAATCGAACGTAGGGAAACCTACCGCGGGTTCAAATCCCGCCCCTTCCGCTCTCTTGGCATCGGCGATTTATGGAAAAAACGTTTCACGACCGTAACAGTGTGGGGGGTTCTCTATGAGCGTTGATGACGAGTATCGTGCTTCCCAAGCGCAGGGAGGAGACGCCCTGCTTTTTCGCCTTTGACGAGTTCGAGAAAAATCTCACTTCCGAGGGGTAGGATACTCGGCTAGACGGCTGTGCGGGATGTCGAGGAACCGCCTTCGCACAGCTCACGGCGCGCTTCAGTGCGGGTGTTGACACATGCGGCAGAGCGAGTGTCTGCCAGCCAGCGACACGCCTATCTTGGCCGCGCAAACCTGTATGCTTCCCAATCCACATGAGAGAGCAAGGCCGCCCCGCAACTCTGGCCACTCATCGCCAACATGCGACTCGAGATTATGGAAGAATTCCCCAAAAAAGGCTGGCGTTCTCCTGAAGCGTTCTGGGCATAAGATGGGATACACAGCAAAGCGACCCGGCCGAGGAAATAAAAAATCTTTGACACCCGCAGAGGTCTATAAAATCAGGGTTTCCTGTCTTCCAAGGTTAGAATGTCTTTTTCTACCAGAAAGCGTAGATACCCCGCCAGACTGCGGTGTTGGGACTTGGCTTTCCGCTTTGCGGCTTCTGCCAAAGCGGTTGTTGCTCGGAATCCGATAAACTTTACCTTCTTGTCCATTCGGCAATGATCATCTGGTTCTTGTAACATTTCAAATTTTTTAATGTTTACAAAACGAGCACGCTTTATTAACAAAAGTCGGACTAACAAAAGTCTGCTTTTATGAAAAACGATACAAGAATAATAGGTTTTAATTGTGAGGCTGAGCTTGCGAACCTCATCGCGACCCGTGCCCGTGAGGAAGGCAAAACTACGTCGGAGTATGTCCGAGATGTCCTTTATAGCGACTTGGAAGGCTATGAAGAGGCTGATGAAGCTGAGGGTGGAGTGCCCTAAGTACTAGGGAGTCCCCGCCCTGTTTTTCTTCATCTTTTACCGAACTATGAAAAGTATTTGTTCTGCCCCCAGAGCCGCCTCGCCGCACCCTCGCCGCACCCTCGCCGCACCCTCGCCGCACCCTCGCCGCACCCTCGCCGCACCCTCGCCGCACCCTCGCCG